>NZ_JBHXFL010000012.1:24845-168512 GCF_042724095.1 Streptomyces sp. NPDC127100 | reverse complement strand
CTGCCCGGCGCTACCCGCCAGACGGTCGGCGCACCTCCGGACTGCCAGCTCGGCGGACACTCGCTGACACGACGGGAATTGTCAGACAGGCCTTAAGGGCGGGTCTTGCGATGAGCCAGTACGGCAAGGGTCGCCAAAATGACTCCGCACACTGCACCGACTGCTCCGAACACGATGGACGGTAATTCTCCCGTGATAGCTCCAGCGACGCACCCACACAGTCCTCCTGCTATCAAAACCGCAGAGAAGAACAGCGTCTTCCTTACTGCCTCTTTCACCTATTCACCTTTCGATCACATTTCATCTCAGCACCGCCTCGACTAACACCAAAAGAACCGTTGGGTCGGGGACCTATTCCCCGGCCCAACATTTTTCCTAGCTCAGCGGTACGGTGTTACCCGTAGTGGAGGATCTCCGTGTTGTTGTATGCCGCGACTGCTCCAACCGCACAGCTGCCTACAACAGCCGCAGTAACGCCCACAGCAGCCCCGACTCCGGCTTCGGCTGCACCGCCGACGGCGCCGGCGTATGTGATGACTCCGGTGTCAGCTGCAAGTCCGACGGCGCCGATGCATCCTGTGGCTGCCCCCACCCAGTCATTGGCCGCGTCCAGAGCACCGGCCACGGCGTCCAGACCGTCCTCTACGCTGTCCAGGAATCCAAGACCCGTGGATCGCTGTTGTTGATGGGGTCACCACCTGCGTACAGGTAGGTGTTCTTCTCCTGTCCTGAGGGGTCGGGCTGGGTGAAGCGGCCGAGAGACGGGTCGTAGTAGCGGTGGCCCATCTTGTATAGACCGGTCGGGTCGGCGTAGGCACCCGCGTACCGGTAGGGCTGCGGGGCGGTCTCGGCGGTGGTGCCGCGAGGCATGCCGGTGGGTCCGTACGCGTAGGTGTGGGTGCGCTTGCCCGCGCTGTCGGCGAGGCCGAGGACGTTGCCGGTGGCGTCGGTGAGGTAGTAGTAGGACTTACCCCCAGTCGTCATGGAGTTCAGGGTGCCCGCCGGTTCGCGGATGAATCCGGTGTCCACGCCGTTGGTGGTGGTGGAGGCGAGGCCGAGGGCGGTGTGGTGGAACCAGGTCGAACCGAGTTTGGTGCGTTCGGCGTTGCTGGTGCCGGCGTGGACCAGGTCGTAGGTCTTGCCGCCCGCGGTGATGCCGGCGAGCTGGCTGTAGTCGGTCCAGGATTCGTTCGTGCGGGCGGTGCCGCTCGCGCCGGCGGTCTCGTTGCCGAGCTTGTCGTAGGACCAGCCCGTGGCCGAGCCGTTCTTGCCGGTCAGTTCGCTGGCGTCGTCGTAGGTGTAGGTCGTGCCGCCCGGGCAGGTGTTTTTGCTGCCGTCCTGGCTGGTGAGGTTGCCGGCCTTGTCCCAGCAGTACAGCCACGACGCCTTCCGCGCGCCTGCGAAGTCGGCCTCGAGAGCGTAGGAGAGGCGGCCCTGGGAGTCGTAGGTGTAGGTGGTCTTGTAGTTGGTGAGGTTGTCGGTGCGGGTGCGGATCTTGGTGGTGTCCTTGCCCGCGTTGGCGTAGCTGTAGGTGAGGTCGACGAAGGTCTGGGTTCCGGAGGTGGTCTTGATGGCCTGCGGGCGGCCGTTGTTGTCGATGATGACGGACTGGGTGGTGCCGCCGGGGTAGACGGTCTTGGTGCGCTTGTCGTTGTTGTTGTAGTCGAAGTCGGTCTTCTTGCCGTCCGGGATGGTGAGGTAGTCGAGGCGGCCGGCCTTGTCCCAGGTGTAGTCCGTGGTGCCGGTCGGGTCGGTGTAGGAGTCGACGTCGCCGCCCGGGGTGTAGGCGAGCGCGGTCTGGGCGCCGTTCTGCAGGGTGCGGCGCTTCTCGCGGTTGAGGTCGTCGTACTCCCAGGTGGTGGTCCCGGATGCGTCCATGCGGGTGGTGACGTTGCCGTCACCGTCGTAGGTGTAGGTGACGGTGAAGTTCGTCGAGGAGACCCCGCGGACACGGTCACGGGAGTCGTAGCCGTAGACGGTGGTAGTACCGCGGCCGTCCTTGACGGTCTCCACCCGGCCCAGCGCGTCGTAGGTGTAGGTCGTCTCCCCCAGCGGCGCCGGCGGCTTCACCTTCCACAGATTGCCCTTGGTGTCGTAGGTGAAGGAAGTGATCTTGCCGTTGCCGTCCTTCGCCGTGCAGCGCTGACCCTCGAACCCGCCACACTTCGGGGTGGCCTCGTTATAGGTGTACTCCCGCGTCGCGCCCGCGGTACCCGAGGTGGTCACCGACATCGTGTTCCCGGCCTGGGCCATACTCCGCCGCATCTACGAGAAGATCACACAGCGCCCGCCTGACCAGGACACCGCCCCCGACCACTATGACCAGGCAGCGTAGAGACGGCCGCCCCTGCACAGGCCGGGCCGGGACCCCCTGCTGACCGCGCCCGGGCCTGCCCCGGGCAGGCTTGGAAAATGACAGGCGCAGGGCCTTCACCGGCGCTCCGCCTGGTCCCGCTCCAGCAACATCGGGGGCGGGACTTCTTCACATCCTGGGCCGGTCGCACGACCAACACATCACCCCCTGGAAGGCGTACTGACTGACCATTTCAGAATGAGGTTCGGAGTCGCCTCAAGCAGATGATGCTGCAGGCGAGTTGGAGTAGTCCCAGGTGGGGGGTCGGCCGGTATCTCTTAGCGGATCGAGCCAAACGCATTCTGAAATGATCAGTGACTCATGATCAGCCGCTTTTGTTAGAGCCAGTAAGAACCCCTAACGAAATGATCTTCGAGGTGGTTGGATCGCTCCGGGGATGCTGATCTGGAGGTGTGCGGTGGCGCGGCCGAAGCCGTGGGAAGTCGACGACGAGCTGTGGGCGGTGATCGAGCCGCTGCTGCCCAGGGTTGAGCGACGGATCCGGCACCCTGGGCGCAAGCGGCATCCGGACCGGTTGGTGTTCCAGGGCATTCTGTTCGTCCTGCACACCGGGACCTCCTGGGAACACCTGCCGCAAGAGCTCGGCTTCGGGTCGGGAATGACCTGCTGGCGCCGCTTGGCCGAGTGGACCGACGCCGCTGTGTGGCCCCGGCTGCACGAGGTGCTCCTCGCAAAGCTCCGCAGCGCGAACGCCCTGGACTTCTCCCGCGCGGCGGTCGACGGCTCCCACATCCGGGCGCTAAAGGGGGAGCCAAGACCGGACGAAGCCCTGTCGACCGGGGCAGAACCGGCAGCAAACATCATCTGATCACCGATGCCACCGGCATTCCGCTCGCCGCCACCTTGACTGGCGGCAATCGCAACGACGTCACCCAGCTGATCCCTCTTCTCCAGGCCGTGCCGCCGGTACGGGGCAAGCGCGGCCGGCCCCGGCGCCGCCCGGACGTGGTGCTGGGCGACCGCGGCTACGACCACGACAAGTACCGTCGCCTGGCCTGGGACCTCGGTGTGAAGCCGTTGATCGCCCGCCGCGGCACCGGGCACGGCTCCGGCCTGGGCACTCAACGCTGGGTCGTCGAGCGCGCGTTTGCCCATCTGCACTGGTTCCGTCGCCTGCGGATCCGCTGGGAGATACGCGACGACATCCACGAAGCCTTCCTCACTCTCGGATGCGCACTCATCTGCTGGCGGCGACTATGTGCTCTGGCGAGCGATGCCCTGGGCTAGTCAGCCGCCGCCAGCCGGTTGAGAACTTCTATGGGGGTGAAATCCCAGCCGACCAGGCGCGGCCCGCTCCAGTTGATGCCGACCTTGAGTCCATCTCGGGCGTAGTCGGGCAGTTCGCGATCGCGCCAGATCTCCAGCGGCATGGATTCAACGCGTAGCCCACGCCGCCAGATCTTCGCTGCCCTCTGGGCGCGGGCCGAGGTCGACCAGAAGGGAAGACTGCGCGCGCCGTCCGCGGAGAGGTGGGTCGGCATTCCGTCGTCATCCCGGACGAGCCAGACGACTCTGCTTTCGCGGACATCTCGGAAGAACGCTGCCGCTTGCGAACCGCTCTGACTCATGGCCACTGAGACTAGCGGTACCCGCCACTCATTTCGTTAGGGGTTCTAAGTGACGTCGCCGAGGCGGGCCGCGCGGGCCCGGAGGTAGCGCTGTTCGGGGAGGCTCAGAGTCTTGGCGGCGGCCGACTCGTAGGCGGCTCGGGCGGCTTCGGGGTCGCCCGCGCGCTCCAGGAGGTGGGCGCGGACCGAGTCCAGGCGGTGGCCTGCGATCAACTCTGAGCCAAACGCGTCCAGTTCGGCCAGACCAGCCTTCGGTCCGTGAACCATGGCGATGGCCACGGCACGGTTGAGGCGTTCGACGGGGCTGGGGACAAGGTGGACGAGAACGTCGTAGAGGCCGAGGATCTGGGGCCAGTCGGTGCTGTCGGGCGAGTCCGCCTCGTCATGGACAGTGGCGATCGTGGCCCTCAACTGGTAGGGACCGGGCAGGCGTTGGCGCAGCGCCCAGGTCACCAGGGCCACGCCCTCCTCGATCGCCGCCTTGTCCCACAGACCGCGATCCTGCTCGTCGAGGGGGATCAGTTCGCCGTCCGCCCCGGTCCGCGCGGCGCGGCGGGCGTCGGTGAGGAGCATCAGGGCGAGCAGGCCGGTGACCTCGCAGTCGCCGGGCAGCAGGCGGTGCACCCTACGGGTCAGCCGAATGGCTTCGCCCGCGAGTTCGGCCCGCTGGAGGGAGGCTCCGGAGGTGGCCGTGTAGCCCTCGTTGAAGATCAGGTAGAGCGTGTGGAGGACGGCAGGCAGCCGCTCCTCCCAGTGGTCGGGGCGGCCGAAACGCGTGCCCTTCACCCGCTGCTTGGCCCGGCTGATCCGCTGGGCCATCGTCGCCTCCGGTATCAGATACGCGCGGGCGATCTCGGCCGTCGTCAGACCGCCGACGGCCCGCAGCGTCAACGCGATCTGGGCGGGCAGGGGCAGATCGGGGTGGCAGCAGAGGAAGAACAGGGTCAGCGTGTCGTCCTCGGAGGGCGCACGATCCGACCCGGGCGGCGAGGCGGTGAAGGCGTCACGCGGTGTGAGCGCCGCCGCCTTCTCCTCACGCAGCCGCCGCGCCTGATCACTGCGCAGCGCGTCCGTGAGCCGCCGCGAGGCGACCCTGATCAGCCAGCCCCGCGGATTGTCCGGAACCCCCGACTCGGGCCATTGCCCGGCCGCTGCCAGCAGCGCCTCCTGGACGGCGTCCTCGGCGGCCTCGAAGTGCCCGTACCTGCGTACGAGCGCGCCGAGGACCTGCGGCGCGTGCAGGCGCAGCAGGCCCTCGACCTCGCTCGTACGTCTCAAACGTCTCCCCTGCTCACACCTCGCCGAGCGGCCGGATGACGACGGGGTACGTGTTCGCGCCCTCGGGAACGGGGCACTGGATGACCCGCGCGGCGATCTCCGTGACCCGCTCCAGGCTCTCGCACTCCAGGAGCCAGTAACCGGCAATCACTTCCTTGGTCTCGCCGTACGGCCCGTCGGTGATCACGGGCTTGCCGTCCGCGCCGGCGCTGACGAGGCGGGTCCTGGCAGGCTCGGCCAGCCCCTGGGCATCGATGAACTCGCCTGTCTCGGCGAGGTCGTTGTTGATCGCCCCCATGTGCTGGAACATCGCCTGCATGTCCTTGTCGCTCCAGGCCGGGAGACCGGCGGCGGGCTTGCCCGCCTGGGCCTCGTAGTCCACCTGCGTGCCCTGCACCATCACCAGGTACTTCATGAGTCCGCTCCTTCGGCTCGGGCCGCCCGTGGTGGGTGGCTCTCACAGGGGACGTCGGAGCCGGCCCGCGCTTCTCTACACGCTCGCGGAAACTTTTCAGGCTCGCGAGAGGCGCGTCAGGAGTCTGACTGCTCGGCCCTGCGACCGCCGGTCCGCTCTCCATCATGGGCGGGCTCCGACTCGGCCTCGTACGCCCGGCACTCGGGATTCTTGCACGGGCCGGGACGCCACATGGGCACGAACACACCCAGGGTCTTGTGCCGGCGCATGACCTGCTCGACCTGGCTGCCACAAACGGGACAAAAATACTTATAGCTGGCCATATTTTCAGGATATTACGGTACAGCCCGGGCCGACAGGTGAGTGACGTGTCTGCGCCAGCTGACGATCTGAGCCCTCAGCCCGAACCGGCGACCAGTGCCTCGCCGAGCGGGGTGCGTCGGTAGAGCACCGACCGTCCGGACCGGGCACGGACGAGCAGCCCCGCGCCTCGCAGGATGGCGAGGTGGTCTCCCACCGCGCCGGGTGCCATGGCGAGGCTTCGGGCGAGGTGGCTGGTACTGGCCGGGGCGTCCAGCGCGACCAGCAGCCGGGCTCGGGCCCGGCCGACCAGAGCGGTCAGCGTGTCCGGTCGGGGGACGGTTGCTTGTTCGCCCCACAGGGCGGCGGTGCCGCGGGCGGGATAGACCAAGGTCCTGGGCCAGGGATTTTCCAGGTGGGCGGCGATATTCGCGACGAAGACCGAAGGGATCAGCAGTAGCCCGTCGCCGGCGAGGCGGACGTTCCCGACTGGGGGGAAGGAGCCGATCTCGATACCGCCGGCGCGCCAGGCGATGCTCGGGTGCAGGCTCTCGATGGTCGTGGCCCATCCGTGTTCGCCGATCACACCCACCCGGTGCACGACATCGCGTTCACAGATCGCGCGCAGTTGCGGCCAGTCCGTGGCGAGCAGTTCGTGCCACGCCTGGTCCATCGCCTCGGCGATCCTGGAGACGGCGTCCGTGGAGTCCAGCACTGCGCGTACGCGGGGATCACGGGCGGAGGGGCCGGTCGCGGTAGTGGCGAATTCGTGGCGGGCCTCTTCGAGCGCTGTGGCCCGGATCATGGCCAGGTCGTCTGCCCAGGTCTGGTTGAGGCCGCGCGGGGGCGGGGCGACGAAGTTCGGCCCGGATTGCGGGGTTTGCAGGGCTAGGGCGGCGTCCAGTTCGGTCTCGCGGCGAAGCCGTTCAAAGGCCGGCAGGAGCCGGGTGGCCCAGGCTCGCGGCAGCGGCCGGCTCTGGCCGGTCAGCGAGCGCAGCAACAGGCAGAGATCCATCGCGGGAGACAGCGCGAAGCGGCTGCGCAGCAGGTCCTCGACGGAGACTTCGAAGCGGAGCACCCTGCGATGCTACCGCCGGACGTCTTCTCCGATTCGTCCAGCGACGAATCATTGGTGAGTGGCCTGGGCGCACGGCGAGGCTGGGCGTCATGATGCCAACCGCCGAATCAGCGCAGGGCAACCACCGTGCCACCTACCGGGAGGTGCTGGCCGAGCCGCGATTCCGGCTGCTCTTCTCGACCCGCGCCGTCGCGATCACAGCGGGCTCGCTGCGAATCACCACATTCTCGGTGCTGGTCTTCGCGACCACCGGGTCCGCGCTGTTGAGCGCACTCGCCTTCGGCATCGGCTTTCTCCCGCAGTTGTTCGGCTCACTGCTGCTCGGCTCACTGGCCGACCAGCTGCCGCCCCGCGCGCTCATCGCCGGCGGCTACGCCTTGGAGTGCGCCGCCGCCCTGCTGCTCGCCCTGGTGCGGATGCCGATCGCGGCAAGCCTCGGTGTCGTGGCGCTGGTCGCCCTCGCCACACCGGTGTACGGCGGCGCGTCGAGTCGGCTGGTCGCGCAGTGGCTGAAGGGCGACGCCTATGTACTGGGCCGTTCACTGAACAACATCGCCTCCTCCGGCGCGCAATTGTTCGGTCTGGCGCTGGGAGGTGCGGTCGTCGCGGTACTCGGCTCGCACCGGGCGCTCGCGGTGAGCGCCGCCCTCTACCTCGGCTGCGCGCTCGCTGTCCGCATCCGGCTACCCCGGCTGGAGCCAGGAGAGTTCGGCGGCACACCCGGCGGCGCTCGGGGCGATGGCGGGGCCGTCCGGGCGAGCCTGCACGGTGCCCGCCTGCTGTTGCGCGGACACACGGTACGACGACTGATGCTGGCGCAGTGGCTACCACCCGCCTTCGTAGCGGGCGCGGAAGGTCTGATCGTCGCCTACGCGGGAGGACGCCACTTCGCGCCCGGCTGGTACGCGGTGTTGATGGGCTGCCTGCCGGTCGGCATGCTCGTCGGTGACCTTCTCGTGGGTCGACTGCTACGGCCACCCACCCGGGAGCGTCTGGTAGTCCCGTTGATTGCGCTGACGGGACTGCCACTGGTCGGCTTCGCCACCGAGCCCGGAGTGGGCGTCTCGTCCTGTCTGCTGCTGCTCTGCGGCTTCGGGTTGGCCTACGGTCTCGGCCTGCAGCGGCCGTTCCTGGACGCCCTGCCGCAGGATGCCCAGGGCCAGGCCTTCGGTCTCGTCGGCTCCGGCAGCATGACGCTGCAGGGCGTCGGGCCGGCCTGCTTCGGCTCGGTGGCCGCAAGCATCGGAACAGGCGGCGCAATCGCCCTGGCAGGCGGCGCGGCGGTGCTTACCGTCGGCTGGATTCTCACCTGGTACCCGCCCGCCTCCCCGATCCTCGTCCCGGACCACTCAACGGGATCACCAAACGGCGTCGAACAGCACTCGTGCAGTTCTCCTGCCCAGTAACCGTCGCAGGTCGCATCGGTGACGAGCCGTCACGCACTCAGTCGTCCCGGCAAGCTCGCTGTGCTAGGAGTTCCAACTCGGCTCTCCCAGTCGTCGGTACGGACCACGTACGGGATCCTGAGACCACGAACAGCCCATGGAAGGTTCACACAGCATGATCGAAGAATTCGCGAAGGACAGCCTGCACGGGAGGCTGCGGCGGGACCGCAAGGCGCTGCTCTGGAAGCTCGACGGCCTGTCCGAGTACGACGCCCGCCGACCTCTGACAGCGACCGGCACCAACCTCCTCGGCCTGGTCAAGCACGCGGCCAACGTCGAGGCCAGGTACTTCGGCGAGGTCTTCGACCGCCCTTCCCCGGAGCGGCTGCCCCGGTGGCAGGATCACGACGGCAGCGATATGTGGGCGACGGAGGACGAGACCCGCGATCAGATCATCGGGTTCTATCGGCGCACGTGGGAACACGCGGACGCGACGATCAAGGAGCTTCCCCTCGACGCCCCCGGCCACGTGCCGTGGTGGCCGGAGCCTCGTCCCAACACGAACCTGTTCGCCGTCATGGTCCATGTCCTCGGCGAGAGCAACCGGCATGCCGGACACGCCGACATCCTGCGAGAAGGCCTCGACGGCCGCACCGGGATGCGCCCCGAACACGAGGAGCGGATCGACGAGGAAGCCCGTGCGGCGCACTGCGCGAAGATCGAGCAGGCCGCCAGGTCGGCCACATCGATCAAGGCCTAGTCTGACACCGGGCAAGATGACATCAGCTCCCCTACCGGCGCTTGCGATTTCCGAAGACCCGGCCACCGGATATGCCCCGTCACCCGATGTCTTGTTCTTCGGAGTGCCGTTCCGCGAGTGCCCGGGCGGAAATCACTGCTACGAGCTCCGCCCCATACCGGTGGACGACCGGCAGTGTTTGCAAGGCATCCTGTACGTGCTCTACAACGACATCGGCTGGCCACTGCTGTCGCTGAAGACAGGGTTCAACTCGATAAGACCGGCGTCTTCGACCACCTGTACCGCCTCCCGCTCGCCGAACTGCACGCGTTGAAGGACACACGATTTGAACACGTTGAAGGCGGCCGAGGTCCCGCGGTCCCTGGCGGTGTCGTACGCCAGAGGCTTCGGCGAGGAAGGGCGGGCCTGGATCGCCGGACTGCCGGCCCTGGCTACAGAATTCCTGGAGCGCTGGGAGCTGAAACGGGACGGCGCGGTCGGAGCCGGGGAAGCTTCACTGGTGCTGCCGGTACTGCGTAAGCACGGCACCCGCGCGGTCCTCAAGCTGCAGATGCCCAGAGAAGAGACCACCGCCGCGCTCATCGGACTGCGCACCTGGAACGGCGCCGGGATCGTACGGCTACTCGACCACGATCCCGACAGCAGCACCATGCTCCTGGAGCGGCTGAACGCTGCCCGCACGCTGGCCTCGATCGAGGACGACGACGTTGCGATGGGCATCCTCGCCGCGCTTCAGGCCCGGCTCGTCCACGTCCCCGCGCCGCCGGGACTGCGTACCCTCGGCGACATCGCCACCGAGATGCTGGAGAAGGTTCCCCAGGCGGTCGCGGCTCTGGCTGACCCGGCAGACCGGCAACTCCTGCGCGGCTGGGCGTCAGCGGTGTCCGAGCTCGTCGGCGAACCCGGGGACCGCATGCTGCACTGGGATCTGCACTACGACAACGTTCTCGCCGCGCAGCGTGAGCCGTGGCTCGCCATCGACCCCGAGCCGCTCGCCGGGGACCCCGGGTTCGACCTCTGGCCCGCTTTGAGCAGCAGGTGGGAGGACGTCGTCACGAAGAACGGTGCCCTGCGCGTCGTACGGCGCCGCTTCGATCTGCTCACCGAGGTCCTCGACCTGGACCCCGCACGCGCGACCGGCTGGACGCTCGGACGGCTACTGCAGAACTCGCTATGGGACATCGCCGACGGTGAGACCGCTCTCGCGCCGTCCTCTGTCGCTGTCGCGGAGTCGCTGCTCGACCGGTGACCCTGCCCTCTTCGAGAATGAAAGTCTGCCGCCGGGTATTCTTCCTCGCGACTGAATCGTTCCTCGGCGTCGGTTACCCCGAGCCCTTTTCGGTCCGCGGCTGTTGAAGTCTTCGCCCAACCATGTTCGCACCTGTCGTCCAGCGCTGTTGCCTGTTCTCAAGCCAAACGCTGACATCCCGTCGGAACTCGCGGTCTTCGTCCTTCCTGGCGAGCCACTCCACCTCCCACTGCAACTCGCGCAGGACCCCCGGGGATTCGGCCGGATCACGCACCGCGTACACCGCCGCACCCGTTTCGTACGTGTCGGCCAAGAGCCAGACGCTGTTGTCCAGTGCCAGCATGGCGAAGCCGGGGCGGCCAGCACGGATGCCGAGGAACGACGCCGCGCCGGCCCCCATGACGTCCCACCGTTCCAGCAGGCGGACCCGGTGCCAGACGTGCATCGTGCGCCGCCGGCGGTCTTCCGCAGCGGCCCAGGTCCCCCTGGGCAACATCAGGAGGAACTCGCGATTCTCGTCGATCAGGCCGGAGGACGTGGCGAGGTCGTACCAGGCCTTGTTGAGCCGCTCCACGAATCGCGGATCGTCGTACTCGACCAGGCAGAACCCGAAGACCCGCTCTCGTTCGTACCCCAGGACATGCGGTATCGCCGAGCCTGGGACCGCGTCGGGTATCACCTCGAGCCCGGCTCGCAGCAGCGGTTTGAGCACCTTGCGGTACCTCTCCTGCCGGCCCAACCCGTCCCCCTGCCCCACGACCCGCTTGGCTTTCCTGCCGCACTCAGCCTATGGCCAAGATCGCCCGGACGAGTCCGAGGGGTTTTGTTTGGAACAGAGGTCCGGTGAGGGCCGTCGTTCGTGGGTGGCAGTCTTGGGCGATGAGGCCCCGGGGCACCGCCAAGGGCGATCTGCGGCATGGCTCCCACAGCTCTTCAGCGCCGGACACCGCTGTCACACACCCGACTTCACGGAACCTCCACGATCGAGCTCGGTGCGCATTACAGTTTTCTCCGCGCGACTCGTCATCTTGTGCCGCACAAGAGACGGATGGGGCGGGATCTTCCGCATGTTCAGGATGTGCCGTTGGGGGCTTTGTGCAGGAAATGATCATGGGTTCGAATGTGGCCCTGGCGGACCTGAGCGACGACGTTGGTTCGGTGATCGTCAGTCTGGGCTGGGTCAGCCCTACCGGCGAGGGCGACGCGGATGTGTCGGTTCTGCTGCTGGACGCGAACGGCAAGGTGCGCAGCGACGGCGACTTCTACTTCTACAACCATCCGGTGGCCGCTGACGGAAGCGTGCAGCTTCTCGGCAAGGCGCCAACAGCGGACGGTAGTGAGGACCGGATCAGCTTCGACCTCACCGCCATGCCGTCCGAGATCGACCGAGTCGTCGTCGCCGCGAGCAGATACGGCGAAGCCCGCTTCGGTGAGCTGGAGGACGTGAGGATCACGCTGGCCGACGCGGCCGGTGAAAGCCTGCTGAGATTCGCCGTCGACGACGCAGGTTCCGTGACGGCGGTCATCTTCGGTGAGCTGTACCGGCGGGGCGATGGATGGAAGTTCCGTGCCGTCGGGCAGGGTTACGAGACCGGCCTTGCGGGGCTGGCGACGGACTTCGGGGTCGACATCGAGGACGACGCGGCCACGGAGGCGGAAGCAGCACTCGACGGCACGGAAGCCGACGAGCAGGTCGATGCGGCGGCTCCGAAGCCGGCCGAGGAGCCGGCCGGGCAGGCGACGCTGGAGGCCATCCCGGCTCCTCGCCGACCTGAGGGCGAGGCCGGCGAGCCGAGGAAGCCGGCCGCCCGCCCTCGCACCGCGAAGAAGAAGGTCACCCTTCCCAAAACGGTCAAGAAGACCCTGGCGGAGAACGACGCCTGGAGGCAGGCCAGGCTCTTCCCTGTCTCGGTGCTCAAGAGCGACCGGGACCGTGAGATGCGTGCCACCTCGGTGCTGCTGGCGGTGATGGCGCAGGTGCCGGAGTTCAGCAGGAGGCTCACCGCGGGATTCGGGGCTCCGGCGGGCCGTGTGGAGACGTTCACGGAGGTCTCCCTGCCTCACGGGGACAGTCCGCGGCGCCCGGACGGGGTGATCCGGGTGGAGCGGGCGGGCAAGCTGTGGACCGCGCTGGTCGAGACGAAGACCAACGGCAACGCGCTCAAGGCCGACCAGGTGCAGGCGTACATGGACATCGCCGCACGCCGCGGCTACGAGGCCGTGATCACGCTGACGAACGACGTCGCGCTGGAGGGCAGCCCGCTCGTCGACGTCAAGATCGACAAGCGGCGCAAGCACAAGGTGGCCCTCTGGCATCTGTCCTGGGCGGAAGTCGCCTACCAGGCACAGATGCTGATCAGGCACGAGGGTGTGGGCAACGCGGCGCACGCCTGGCTCCTGCAGGAACTGCTGCACTACCTGCAGCACGAGAACTCCGGCTGCCACGGCTTCCAGAACATGGGCCCCGCCTGGGTTCCCGTGCGCAACGGCATCGACGACGAAACCCTGTGCCAGGGCGACACCCGGGCGCTGGAAGTGGTCGAGAACTGGGAACGGCTCATCCGCCAGGTCTGCCTCAGACTGGGCGGCGAACTCGGGCAGAAGGTCCTACCCGTCCAGCGCGTCAAGCGCGGAGCAGACCCCAAGGAGCGCCGAAACCGCCTGGCCGATCAGCTCTGCCTCGACGGGCGGCTCCTGGCAGAGCTGCGTATCGACGGCACCCCCGGCGTCCTGACCATCAGCGCCGACCTGCGCACCGGCAAACTGCGTACCGGCATCGACATTCCGGCCCCCGAGCAGGGCTACCCCCTGAGCTGGGCCAAGCGACTCGTTCGGCGCCTGGCCGAGGCACCGGCGGACCTCCACGTCGAAACCCTCGCCGACGGCGACAGCCCAGGCCCACGCGGAACCCTGGAGCGCCTGCGCCCCGAACCGGCGGACCTGCTCCCCAAGAACGACGTCAAGATCACCGGCTTCCGTCTGTCCCTGCTCAAGAGCATGGGAAGCGGCCGCGGCAACGCCGAATCCGGCTTCATCCGCAGCGTCGACGATGCCGTGCACCGCTTCTACACCACCGTCGTCGTCCACCTGGACACCCCGACGCCACGCCGGACGCAGCCCAAGTAACACTCCACGAGCGGATGACACCCGGGCACAGACGACAGCGACTCCGCCTGTGCCCGCCGCGAGACCGTCCTCTTGCGCAGGCCCTCACCCACCTGGCCTCTGCAAGAGGACACTCGCACCGCCGCCGGGTGGAGCGAGCCGACCGCGCCAGGAGATGATCCCGTGCGTGGCTGAAGAGGCAGGTACAGAAGCGGACGACGCTTGTGCGTGGGCTGAGCGACTGGGTTGGGCGTTCGGGCTTGTAGCGGAGGATCCGGCTGTGAGGGGTGCAGCGCTCGTCCACCTGACGCAGGCCCAGAGGAAGGTCACGGACGCGCTCGCCCGGTCCAACGAGATGTGGCTGCTGACGCGGCCCCTGGGAGCGGACGAGCAGTACCGGGAGCCGGCCTTTCTGCAGGCGCGCCGGAGGCATCAGCAGGCCCAGAGGCGTTCGCTGCCTGATGGGGTGTGGGGTGGTCCCGTCGACGGGGATCTGGCGGCGTGGCCGGGGCTGCCCTATGTGCTGCTCTTCCTGGAGTGGGAGGCGAGGTACCCGCTGGAGTGGACGCAGCACGCGAAGGCGTGGGGCACGAAGCAGAGCCTGATCCGGAAGGTGGCCCGTGCTCGCCAGGAGGATGCGATCAGGGCGAAGCTCACCGACCTGGTCGAGATCGTCGTCCACCGGGCGTATCGCTGCAAGGATCGCGAATACGTGCGGGTTGCCCGGGCTGTCGACAGCGCTGATCTACGAGGCAGGCTCGATCGGGCAGCCGATTCGGGCATTCCGTGGGCCCGGTGTCATGCCGGGTACGTGCTCTGGCTTCTTGACCGCCCTGACCTGCCGAACACCCGTCGTGTCTGGCGGACCTGGGTGGCAAGCGAGGGTGCGGCGTTGCTGTGACCCGGGGGGCGGTGCAGTAAAGGTTCAGGTAGCGGTGGGTAGTCAGCGACTCCTCCACGGCACCTCAGCGCTACGTACTCTGTGGTCGCCCACTCGTCATCGAGAGACCGGGCCGCCGCGGCGGGGGTGAGCCGCTTCTTCACAACACGATCTCCGTCACACGCCGGTGTGCGTGTGGGCGGCCCAAAGCGTTGGCGTACGCGGGTACTTGGCGCGCAGGGAGCGTACGGCGTGGTGCAGCGCCACGGCCGCGCCGTCGAGGTCGGGCGGGTGGCGGCCGTCCCGGGTGAGGAGGCCGTAGAAGTCGCCGGCGAGTTGCTGGGCGGGCCGGTCGCCGACGGGCCACAGCGTGCCGACGACGTGCCGGTACCCGGCCAGCTGGAAGGCGCCGGAGAGGTGCAGCGCCTCGTCGGTGAACCGGGTGAGCATGGTGGAGCACGCGGACAGGTAGGCGAGCCCGCCGTCCAGCCGCAGCGCGGAGATGTCGGAGACGGTCAGCGGGTCCGTCCGGTGGTCGGGCAGCAGCAGCGTCCCCTGCCAGGGGTCGATCCGGGCGGGCCTGTGGTGGCAGGCGAAGTGGACGATCCGGTGGTCCTGGAGGGTGTCGAGCACGGCGGCGCGGGTCGGCTCGGTCAAGACCGTCGCGCTGGGGACCAGCCGGGCCAGCAGGGCGGCCTCGGCGATGGCGCCCGGGAGGGAGCCGGCGCCGGGCGCTTCGGGGACGGCGACGACGGCCGTGCGGACGGCGGATCGGGCCTGCCCGGCGGGACGCGGGCGGGGCGCCCGGGCACGGGCGAGGCCCCGGGCGGTGGCGGTGTAGGAGGAGATCACCCGGTCGAGCACGGTGCGCGGGGCGCGCCGGTGCGGCTCCCCGTCGGGGCGAAGGAGGTCCCTGTGGTGCCCGGCGGCGTGCAGCGGCAGGTGGGCCAGGTGGCCGACGGGACACCACCACAGTCGCGGCCAGGGTGCACCGGCCGCCGGGGGCGCGGTGTGTCCCAGGGCGGTGAGCACCGGTTCGGCGACGGTGTCCCAGAGCCAGGCCAGGACGTCCAGCACCTCGTCCTGGGCGGCCCGGCGCACCGTGGGGTCCACCGTCGGGTCGACGGACCGGTCGAGGGCTGCCCGCAGCTCCGGTACACGCTCGGCGGCCTCGGCCTCCCGCAGGCCGTGCAGCGGCACCACTGACACCGGCTCCTCGGGATCCCCGGTCAGGACGAGCGCGTCGGACCGCCTGGGCGTGGCGTAGACGTAGACGACCGGGCCGTCGGCCGCCGCCGCGGTGAGGGCGGCGGCCCGTGGCGGCCGGAGGAAGTCGGCGAAGCCGTCCAGTGCGCGGATCCGTCGCAGCACGTCGTGCCACGCTCCCTGCGTCTCCATCCGGACGACGGCCAGTGACTCGGGTGCCACGGGCGAGTCCCCGGCCGAGGGGGCGGGCAGGTCGAGGGACTCCTGACGGCTGCGCAACGCGACGAATTCGTCGGCCAGTTCCGGGGCGGCCGAGCGGAGCCGGTCGAGGTCGGCGCCGACGGCGGCGAGGGGTTCCGCGGTCAGCACGCCCCGTGACTGCTCCAGCAGTTCCACAGCCTGGCGCGGGCGCCCGGCCGACAGAGCGGCGCCGGCGACCGCCGGTGCCACCGCACCGAGGCCGCCGAGCAACTGCCCCCGGTCGCCGCGGTCCAGGGCCCCGCTGCCGAGCCGGGGCAGCAGGCCGACGATCGACTCCGCCGAGGCCAGCGCCTCCACGGAGTCGGACCACGCGGCGAGCAGGCGGTGGGAGGCGACCCGCAGTTCGGGCTCGGCCGACTCGTCCGCGCCCACCGTGCGGGCGGCGGCCAGTGACTCCTCGAGCAGAGGGTGCTCGCCGGTGCGGTCGTACAGCACGTAGAGCACGGCGGCGTGCTGGTTGAGGGCGGCAGCGCGGTCCTGCGGCTCCGGTCCGACGCGTGTGACGACGTCGGCGGAGTGGAGGACGGCCTCGCGCAGCAGGGTGATGTCCTTGTTCCGCAGGTGGGCGAGCAGCAGCGCGCGGGACAGGAGGGCGGTGCCCCACAGGGAGGCGGATCCTTCGTCGTCCTGCTGAGCGGCGGCCTCCCGGCAGCTCTCGATCGTCTCCGCCGCCAGGTCCGCGTCGTCGTCCCAGACACTGCGGAGCACGAGTGCTTCGGCGAGCTGGTGCAGCAGACGGACGCGGTAGGGGTGGTCCCGGGCCAGCGTCTCCAGTCCCTCGCGGCAGGCCTGGACCGCCTCCACGATGTCCTCGTGACGCCCGGCGCGGGCGTAGGACCTCCGCAGCGCGGAGCACAGGTTGCCGAGGAACATCGCCCGGTGGGGGTGGCCGCGGGGGGCGGCCCGGCACGCGTCCCGGCCGGCCGCGACCGCCGCCCCGAGCGGTGCGGAGTCGCCCGTCTGCCACGCCAGTGTCTGCAGGACGAGGCAGAGGCTGTTCAGGTGCAGGGCGTGGTACAGGTGACGGGCCGGCGTGGCGGCGACGGCGGCCCGGGCGGTTCGGGCGGCCTCGCGCAACACCACTGCGGGATCGTCGGCAGGGACGAACAGCAGGGCCAGGGCCAGGTTGTTGAGCACCGTGCCGCGTTCCGGATGGGTGTCCGGCAGGGCGTCGAGGACCTCGCGCAGGACGGTGACCGCTTCCTCGGCCGGGTCCCGCGAACCGGAGTTGCGCGCCAGCGAGGCGAGTGCCATGCCCAGGTTCATCTGCCACTTGTACGCGCTGGCCGGGACCCGGCACTCCGCGACGGCGCTGCGGTGACGGTCGATCGCCTCCTCCACGTACGCCCGGCGGCCGGTGTGCTCGTACGCCCGGACCAGGACCGCGCCGAGGTGCGACTGCGCCGCGGGCCGGTACCGGTGGCCCGCGGGCAACGCGGCGGCGGCCTCGCGGCCGACTGCGATCGCCTCCCGCAGGATGTCGTCCCCGCCCACGACGTCGTGCAGCCGGAACAGGGCGAACACCAGGGTGTTCATCCAGCCGGGACGTGCCGGGTCGTCCGCGGCCGTGGCGTCGACGGCGGCCCGGGCGGCGTCGGCCGCCTCGACGACCGCCGCGGGGTCACCGGTGCGCTGGAACCGGACGAGCAGCGCCCGACTCAGCCCGTTGCGGTACGCCGCGTCCGGGGCGACGGCCACCGCCTCCCGGGCGAGGGCGACGGCTTCGGCCGCGGCGGCGTCCCCCTCGTCTCCGCCGGGCAGGGCATCGGCCAGTGACTGCAGGCACCAGCCGAACTGGTGCAGGCGTCCGGCGCGCCCCGACGCTCCGGCGGCCGCCGGAGCGTCACGGGCGACGGCCACCGCTTCCCGCAGCAGGTCCAGGTCGGGGCCCTGGACGCCCCGTGTCTCGAGGGTCTCGGCGAGGCGCAGGCGTGCCGCGCCGCACTGCGGGTGGCCCTCGGGGGCCGCGGCGGCGGCCTGTCGGCCGGCGGAGAGGGCCTCGTCGAGGAGTGCGCTGTCGCCGGTACGCCTGAACTGCGCGGTCAGCAGGGCGGCCAGCAGCGTCAGGCATGCGACGCGAGACGGGTCGCGGGCGTCGGTGGCGGAGACGGCCTGTCCGAGCAGCGTGATCGCCTCCGCGCCCGCGGCGGCGTCGTCGTGCAGTTCGGCCCATCTGCCGCGCAGCAGCCCGAGGTGCAGGCGGAACCGGGGCAGGTGCGGATGCCCCGGGCGGGTCACCACGACGGCCCGGCGGCAGACGGTGACCGCTTCCTCCAGTGCCGCTGTGTCGCCGTCGCGGTCGAACACCTGGAGCAGCCCGAGTCCCAGGTTGCTCAGGAACATCGCGTGCTCGGGGTGCCATGTGGCCCGCGCCGCCTCCCGGGCCGCCCTGACCGCTTCGTCCAGGATCGCCCCGTCCCCCGTCGCCTCGTGAGTCATGCGCAGGGTGCACCCCAGGTTGTTCAGGGCCATCGCCCGGTCGAGCGGCTCGGCCAGTCCCCGCTCCACCGCGACGCGGAGGAAGGCCGTGGCGCGGTTCAGCGGAACGGTCCGGTCCCGCTCGTGGGCGAGCGCCAGGAGGACACCCAGCTCGAAGGCGTCCTGGGCGTCCGTCGTCGCCGTCCGCTCGTCGCCGGCGTACACGGGTGTCAGCTCCGGGGGCACCGCACCGGGATCCACGGCGTGCACCCGGGCCAGGAAACGCACCGCCTGGACCAGGTTCTCCTGACCGTCCTCGTCGCCGGGCCGGAAGCGCAGCCAGTGGTACCAGCCCAGGACGGCGGCGCTGTCGAGGTCGGGGGCGGGACCGGCGGCCGGGGCGAGCAGCGTGGCCGCTCGCGCGGCACCGGCCGTCCGCAGCGCGCTGTCCTCCCCGGTTTCACGGGCCCGTTCGACCCGGCCTCGCAGCTCGGCGAGCAGTTCGCGCCGGTCGGGCATCTCGTTCCTCTCTGTCCGTGTGCGGGTGATCGCGCAGCGGTACTCTGACAATCCTGCGACATGGAAACGCAGTTGACTGCTGAACGGCACGATTGAGGGACGACGGAGGTGAGGGCCGTGAGGGGTGTGCGGGACAGACTGGGACGGCTGTGCGACCAGCTCACCCGGCACGGCACGATGGGGGCGGAGATCGACGCCGCCGGCGCCGGGCGGGAACTGGCGGAACTTCTCGGCCTGTTGTCCACGGACGGCACCTCCGGCGACGGTGATCTCGCGGAGCGGCTAGGGGACTTGCTGGACACCATCGAGGAAGCCTGCGCCCGCCACGGTCTGGTCACCCTGGACGTCCGCAGCCCGGCCGGTGAACGGCCCGGGGACGGACGTCTACCTCCGGGGTTCGGCCCGGCCTCGGACGGCACGGCGGCACAGCGCGCGGTGGACGCCTGGGTGTGCCCCTGGAGCCGCTGCGGCCGGGTGGTGTTCCCCGAGGAAGCGGCGACGGCCCCGCCCGCCTGCGCGGCGGGCGGCACCCCTCTGCACGCCTTTCCCCCGCGCTGATGTCCGCGCTGCTGACGGGGATCGGCACCCGGATCGCGGAACGCTGGCTGCAGACGGTCGTCCTGGCCGGTCTGCTGTGGCTCGCGACGGCGGTCGTCGCCGTACGGCTCGGCCACGCGCACCCGTTCGACGTCGGACGGCTGTCCGCGTGGTTGGACCAGGTCGCACGGGAGCGGGCCGGACGCAGCGGGTCAGCGGTCCTGCTGACCGTCGCGGCCGCCCTGCTGGCGTCGGGCGCGGCGGGCCTGGCGGCGGGGGCCCTCGGCGGCGCGTTCCAACGGCTGTGGGGGGCGTCGGGGTCCGGGGCGCCCTCCTCCTGGCTCCTGCGGTGGCGGCTGAGCCGTCGGCGGCGACAGGACGAGCGGGCACGGCGGGCCGTCGCGCGGTCCGTCACGCATCGAGGACGGGGCGGGCGGCTGCTGCTCGCCCACGCCAGTCGTACGGCACGGCGGCGCCGGACACGGCGGCCCGGGCGGCCGACCCGGATCGGTGACGTCTTCCTGAAGGCCGCGGACGGGGTGAGGAACCGGTACGGGTTCGAACTGGAACAGGCCTGGCCACGGCTGTGGGCGCTGCTGCCCGAAGCACCCCGGGCCGATGTCGTCGGTGCGCGCCAGGCGTACGACGCCGCCGCACGCCTGGCCGGCTGGGCGCTGCTGTACGCGGCGCTGGCGGTGGTGTGGTGGCCAGGCGCGGTGGTCGGGGCCGCCGTCCTCGCGACGGCCGTCGTCCGGGCCCGGGACGCCGCGGGCCTGCTGGCCACTCGCGTGGAGGCGGCGGTGGACCTGCATCTGAGGGATCTGGCGGAGCGGCTGGGCGTGCGGGTCGGTGAGGATGCCTCGCCCTTCGTACTGGGCCGGGCGGTCGCGGCACACCTCGCGGAGCGGGACGAGCCCGCAGGACCGTGACCCGTCACCGCAGACTCCCCCACCGGGAAACGGGCTGGGCGACGTCCGGCGGGGTGAGGAGGCGGTACTCGGAAACGGTGGTGAACCCTGGCCGACGGTGGACCGGTCCGGCGGCGAGGGCCGCGTACGGCATGCGGCGAAGCCCCAGGTCAGTCGGTCCGCCCAGTCCGCTTAAGCTTCTGCCCGGGTCGGCCCTTAGGCCGGTCGGGGATCAGGGGGACGACAGTCAGATGAGCAGCGGCATCTCCGAGGTGTTCCAGCCTCTCCGGGCGGGCGACCCCTCCGTTGTGGCCGGCTACCGGCTGGTGGCCCGGCTCGGCGCGGGGGGCATGGGCCGGGTGTACCTGTCGCACACCCAGGGCGGCCGCCCGGTGGCGATCAAGGTGGTGCGGCCGGAGCTGGCCGACGATCCGGCCTTCCGGCGGCGGTTTCGCCGGGAGGTGGAGGCCGCCCGCCGGGTCAGGGGCGCCTACACCGCGGAACTCGTCGACGCCGACACCGACGGTGTACTCCCCTGGCTCGCCACGCTGTACGTGCCCGGACCGTCCCTCACGGCGGCCGTCGCCCGGCGTGGTCCGCTGCCGGTGTCCGCCGTACTGTGGCTGATGGCCGGCGTGGCCGAGGCGCTTCAGGCGATCCACGGCGTGGGGGTCGTGCACCGGGACCTCAAGCCGTCCAACGTGCTGTTGGCCGCTGACGGGCCACGGGTGATCGACTTCGGTGTCTCGTTCGCCGCGGACCTCTCCTCGCACACCGCTACCGGCTCCACCGTCGGCACACCTCACTTCATGGCCCCCGAGCAGGCGACCGCCGGTGAGGTCTCCCCGGCGACCGACGTCTTCGCACTGGCCCAGACGGCGGCCTTCGCGGCTCTGGGCGAACCGCTGTACGGGGACGGCACGGCGCCGGTCGTGCTGTACCGGATCGTGCACGAGGAACCCGACCTGCCCCGGCTGCCGGAACCGTTGCGCCCCCTGTTCGCCCGGTGCCTGGCGTCTGACCCGCGGGAGCGGGCCACGCCGGCGGAGGTCGTGCGGTGGTGCCGCGGTCGGCTGGGCGCGGACGCCGACGCGGGCGCGGGGCCCACCGTCTGGAACGAGGTCACGGGACCCGCGCCGACCGTTCCGGGCCCGGCGCGCACTCCCGTGGCTCCGTCGACCGCGGCCGCGACGCTGTCGCTGAGGCCCGTCCGGCGCCGGGCGCCCCGGCGGCGAACCGCGCTGGTCACAGCCGTGGCCGTGGCGGCGGGCGCACTGATGTGGACGGGGCTGACGTGGTTCGGTGGCGACCGGTCCGGCGCCGGCAAGCTGGCCGCGGGCACGCCCACCTCGACGCCCGCACAGACAAGATCCGCACGGTCCACGGCGTCGCCGTCACTCACCTCGCCGGCCGTCGGCGACTCCCCCCGGGCCTCGCGGCCTGCCCCGAACACCCCCCTGGCGACAGGAGCCGTCGTGCGCTCCCCCGTGTGGCTGTACCGGACGAACTCCCTGAGCCTCGACGAACCGATGCTCCGCACCGATCGCGGGGGCGACATCCGCCTCGATTGCGAGGACGACGTCGACTGCGCACTGCACAGCGGTACCAGCCGGTTCGTGCAGTTGTTCAACGGCAAGGCCGCCTCCCTCGACGTCTGCCGTCACCTTCTCAGCGGCGCCACCGGCTCCGCGTACCGCATGTCGTGGCTCGCGGCGGCCGACGCCGGCACCCAGCTCTGTGTCGGGAACGACGCGGGCGACGTCGCGGCACTCACGATCCAGGTCAAGCAGACAGCCCTGCAACAGGACGCCTTCCTGCAACTGGGCATGACCGTCTGGAGGAAGGCGGCCTGAGGCGTGCGGCGGCCCGCCCGCGGGATCCACTTCTCGCGCGGTCACCGGATGCCGTCCGGCTGGACGCCGGTGGTCTCAGGGAAGCGGCGTGCCGCCCGTCGCGTTGACGATCTCCGCCGTGATGTACGAGGCCTCCTGCGAGGCGAGGAACACGTACGCGGGCGCCATCTCGGCCGGCTGCGCGGGGCGTCCGATCGGAGCCTGCTTGCCGAACTCCGCCGTGTCCGGCAGCGTCGCGGGGATCAGCGGGGTCCATACCGGCCCCGGTGCCACGGCGTTCACGCGGATGCCCCGGTCGATCAGCATCTGCGCGAGCCCTTGCGTGAAGGTGACGATCGCGCTCTTGGTCATCGCGTAGTCCAGCAGGTGCGGGCTGGGTTTGTACGCCTGCACCGAGGCGCTGTTGATGACGCTGCCACCCTCCGGAATGTGCGGCACGGCATGCTTGGTCACCCAGAACATGCCGTACAGATTGGTGCGCATGACCCGGTCGAACTGCTCGGTGGAGATGGCCTCGATGCCGTCCGGCTGCGACATCTGGTAGGCCGCGTTGTTCACCAGGATGTCGATCCGGCCGAACTCCTCCACCGCCCGGGCGACCAGCGCCCGGCAGTTGTTCTCCTCGCGGATGTCCACCGACAGGGGGACGGCCCTCCGGCCCGCCTGCTCCACCCAGCGCGCGGTCTCCGCCGCCTCGTCCTTCTCGCTGTCGAGATGGGTGAACAGCACGTCGGCGCCCTCTCGCGCGAACGCCACGGCGACGGCCCGCCCGATCCCGGAGTCGCCGCCGGTGATCACGGCCTTGCGGCCGGTCAGTCGCCCGGAGCCGCGGTAGGACTCCTCACCGTGGTCGGGCGGCGGGTCCATCGGCCCGCTCCAGCCGGGATGCGGCTGCTCCTGGGCGGGGAAGTCGGGCTGCGGGTACTGTTCGGCGGGGTGCCGCGGCTCGTTCACGTTTCACTCTTTCTCGCGTTCCTCATGCGCTCTCCGCCGGTCGGAGCGACCGGCGCGCCGCTCGCGCTTCGGCCCCGGTACGGGCGTGCCGCCGGAGTACCCGGGAGACGGGAGTGCATGCCGGAGGCGCGGGTGGAGCGAGCCCACCCCTGCCGTGATCCACGTCGTGGACGGCCACCATCCGTCCCGTGGACGACGTCCGGCGTTCACGGGCGACGGGCCGCCACTCACCCCTCGGGCTCGTCGGCCATCCGCCTGCCGACGCGGGCGGCCGTTTCGCGCAGCCAGATGTGGGCCGCGTCGTGCGTGTGCACGGGGTGCCACCACATGGCCTCCTGCAAGGGCACGGCCTCGTACGGCGGCTCCACCACACGAACTCCGGCCAGCGGCGCCAGGAGCCGGGCCAGGCGGGCCTGGATGAGGGCGATGCGCCGGGTACCGGCCACCAGCAGCGGGATGCTCTGGAAGCTGTCCACGGAGACCTCGGCCCGGGGCTCGATCCCCAGCATTCCGAGCTGGCGCACAGCCGGGGCGTCGTAGGTGCGCTGGTAGGTGACCCAGGGCAGCCGGGCCAGATCCTGGCGGGTGAGGTGGTCCTCGACACTCGGATGGTCGTCGGCGACGAGGAAGACCCAGCGGTCCCCGTACAGGTCGGTGGCCGGAAAGCCGCTGATGACCCCGTGCGGCATCAGCAGACCGTCGGACGTGCTGAGCAGCGTGTCCGTGGCATCCACCACCGAGGTCGGGGTCTGCGCGAACCGCAGCCGGATGCCCGGAGCCTCCTGGTGCACGACCCGGGCCAGTTCGGCACCGAAGACCGCGACGGCGTAGTCGGACGCGATCAGCTTGAACTCCCGCCGCTCCTCGGCAGGATCGAAGTCGGCCCGGCTGGCGAAGAGGCGCTCCAGCACGTCGTACGCCGTGGAGGTGCGGTCCAGGAGGACCTGGCCGAGGGCCGTCAGCTCGTAGTGGCCACCGACCCGGGCGAGCAGGTCGTCGTCGAAGTGGCGGCGCAGGCGGGACAGGGCCGCGCTCATCGCGGGCTGACTGAGCCCGACCCGTTGCCCGGCACGGGTGACGTTGCGCTCCTCGAGGAGGGCGCGCAGGGCGACGACGAGATTGAGGTCGAGGCGACTGAGATTCACAGCGGTTCCCCTGGCTGTCCGGCGACGACCTGCGGGAATCTGTCTGATGGATGACGGTGATCCACGGAATCGATTTCCCTGATCGCGAGTGGCGGGTCCAGATTAGTGCCACCGCAATCAGGAGGACATGTCCGTGAAACCTGAAGCCGCGTCCGCCCTCTTCGCCGGACCCTTCGCCCTGGCCACCCTTTCCGCCCCCGGGAGTCCCGCCTTCCCCGCCCTCGTCACACCCGACGCCCGGGTGCTCGACCTGCGGTCCGCCCTGGACGACGCCGGCCCGACCATGCGGGCGGTCCTGGACGACTGGGACGCGGTGCTGCCGCGGCTGACCGCACTGGCCGACGCGGACGACCCCGGGCGCAGGGCGTTGTCGGAGTTCCGGGTGCACGCGCCGGTGGAGCCGCGCCAGGTGTTCCAGTCGGGAGCCAACTACCGGCAGCACGTCATCGATCTGCACGTCGCGCACCGGGCTCCGGGCGATGACCGGCCGGAGGACGAGCGGCGCGCGGAGGCCGCGGAGATCATGGACCGGCGGGCCGCCGAGGACCTGCCGTACGTGTTCATCGGCCTGCCGAGCGCGATCACCGGTCCGTACGACGACGTCGTCCTGCCCGCGTGGGCCGAGAAGCCCGACTGGGAGCTGGAGCTGGCCGCGGTCATCGGCCGTCCCGCCCACAGGGTGTCCGTCGAGGAGGCCCTCGACCACGTCGCCGGATACACGATCGCCAACGACCTGACCGACCGGGCCACCGTCTTCCGCCGGGACATGCCGCAGATCGGCACCGACTGGCTGCGCAGCAAGAACGCCCCGGGCTTCACTCCGCTGGGCCCGTGGATCGTGCCCGCCGCCTCGGTCACGGACGCGGACGGCCTGCGTCTGACGCTGAGGCTGAACGGCGAGACCATGCAGGACGAGTCGACCAAGGACATGATCTTCGGCGTCGCGCGGATGGTCTCCTACGCCTCGCAGACCGCCCGGCTGCTGCCCGGCGATCTGGTGCTCACCGGCTCCCCGGCCGGCAACGGCATGCACTGGGGCCGGCTGCTGCGCGACGGCGACGTCATGGACGGCTCCATCACCGGACTCGGCGCGCAGCGCACCCGTTGTGTCGCGGAGGTGCTTCGATGACCCTGGACCGCACCGACCCCGCGGGCTCGATCGCCCGGACCGCGAAGGCGTGCTCCAACTGGGGCCGCTGGGGCGAGAACGACGTACTCGGAACCCTCAACTTCCTCGACGACGCCAAGCGCCGCGAGGGTGCGGCACTGGTCCGGCGGGGCGTCAGCTTCTCCCTCTCGCAGCGGTTCGACATGAACGGCCCGCAGAAGGGCTGGCGGCGGCGCACCAACCCGGTGCACACCATGCTGGACACGGGCACCGACGCCGCACTCGGCAACCAGGGCTTTCCGCACGGCATCGGCGGCGCCGACGACGTCATCGCGATGCCGCTGCAGTGCTCCACCCAGTGGGACGGGCTCGGCCACATCTTCGACCACGGCAAGGCGTGGAACGGGCGCCCGGCGGAGAAGGTCGTCACCTCCGACGGCGATCTGGTCACCGGAATCGAGCACATGGCCCCGCACGTCGCCGGACGCGGAGTGCTCCTGGACGTCGGCCGCGCGGTCGGTGACGGCGGTGAGCTGCCGGACGGTTTCGCGATCACCGAGGAGCACCTGACGGCGACTGCCGAGGCGCAGGGCGTGACCGTGGGGCGCGGCGACATCGTGCTGGTGCGCACCGGGCAACTGGCCCGGGTGCGCCGCGACGGCTGGGGCGACTACGCGGGCGGGCCCGCGCCCGGGTTGTCGTTCACCACGGCGGGCTGGCTGCACGGCACGGAGATCGCCGCGATCGCCACCGACACCTGGGGTTTCGAGGTCCGCCCGAACGAGTTCGAGCACGCGTTTCAGCCGCTGCACCAGGTCGCCATCCCCCATGTCGGCCTGCTGATCGGCGAGATGTGGGACGTGGAGGCTCTCGCCGAGGACTGCGCGGCCGACGGCCGGTACGACTTCTGGCTCACCGCGGCGCCGCTGCCCATCACCGGCGCGGTCGGCTCGCCCGTCAACCCGATCGCGGTCAAGTAGACCGAGGAACGAAGGAGTTCTTCATGACCCAGCCCCGCACGGTTCTCGTCGTCGGGGGCGGCGCGGCCGGCAACGCCGTGACGATCCTGCTGCGCCGCGCCGGTCTCACCGTGGACCTGATCGAGGCCAGGGACGACTGGAACGCCACCGCCGGCTCCGGCATCACCCTGCAGGGCAACGCCCTGCGCGTACTGCGTGAACTCGGCGTGTGGGAGCAGGTGGAGGCGTCCGGTTCCGCTTTCGGCTCGGTCGGCATCACCGCTCCCGACGGCACCGTCCTGCACGTCCAGGACGACCTGCGCACCGGCGGCGAGGACCTGCCCGCCACCGTCGGCATGCAGCGCCCCCGCCTCCAGCGGATCCTGATCGAGGCCGTCCGGGCGAGCGGCGCGACCGTGCGTCTCGGCACCACCGCCGAGATCCTGCACCAGGACGCCGAGGGTGTCTCCGTACGCCTCAGCGACGGCACCGAACACCGCTACGACCTGGTGATCGCCGCCGACGGCCTCGGCTCCCGCACCCGCGCCGCGATCGGCATCACCGACAAGCCGGAACCGACCGGCATGGCGATCTGGCGCGTCGAGGCCCCGCGGCCGGCCGGAGTCGTCCGCACCGACCTCGCCTACGGCGGCCCGGCCCACATCGCCGGCTACTGCCCCACCAGCGAGACGACCCTGTACGCGTACGTCGTCGAGGCCAACCGCGACCGCGCCTCCATACCCGCCGAGTCGTACGCCGACGAGATGCGCCGCCTCACCCGGCACTACGGGGGGTTCTGGCCCGAGATCACCGCGCACATCACCGACCCGGCGAAGGTCAACTACACCTGGTTCGACCGCATGCTGGTCGAGGGTGCCTGGCACCGCGGCCGGGTCGTGCTGGTCGGCGACGCGGCGCACTGCTGCCCGCCGACCCTCGCGCAGGGCGCCGCCCTCTCCCTGGAGGACGCCTGGGTGCTTGCCCGGATGCTGACCGGGTCCGACGACTGGGACGACGCACTGTTCCAGGCGTACTACGAGCGGCGGATCACCCGCGTCCGCCCGGTCGTGGAGGCTTCCGTGCAGATCGGGCGGTGGCAGCTCGACAGGGTGCGCGACGCCGACGTGCCCGGTCTGATGACCCGCACCATGACCATGCTCCGGGAGCTGCCGTGACCGCGCGGGAGCCCGGGCCGGCCGCGCCCACCGTCGACGTGCACGCGCACGTCCTGCTCCCCGGGATCGAGGCTCTGGTCTCCGACCGGCCCGGGTTCACCGAGGCCAAGGCGCTGGACGCCCGCCGCAACGGCCCGGCCGCACTCGCGGTCAGCGGACCCATGGTCCGCGAGCGCGTCCCCCGCCTGACCGACGTGACCGTGCGACTGGCGGCGATGGACGCCCAGGGCGTGGACGTCCAACTGGTCAGTCCTTCGCCGTCGCACTACCACTACTGGGCCGACGAGCCGACCGCGGAGAAGGTCTGCCGGCTGGCCAACGAGGCCACCGCCGCGCACTGTGCGGCCGCCCCCGACCGGCTGCACGGACTGGGCCTGGTCCCGCTCCAGCACCCCGCGCTCGCGGTCGACGCACTCGACCACGCCCTCGCGCAGGGCCTGCTCGGCGTGGAGGTATCCAGCCACGCCCCCGGACGCGAACTCTCCGACCCGGCCTACGAACCCCTGTGGACCCGGGCCGAGGAGACCGGCGCCCTGCTCTTCCTGCACCCCTTCGGCTGCACCCTCGACGAGCGCCTCGACCGGTGGTACCTGTCCAACACCGTCGGCCAGCCCACCGAGAACGCCGTCGCCCTCTCGCACCTGATCTTCTCCGGGGTCCTGGACCGGCACCCCGCGCTGAGACTGATCGCCGCGCACGGCGGCGGCTACCTGCCCACCCACATCGGCCGCTCCGACCACGCCTGGTCGGCCCGCTCCGACGCGCGCGCCGGCTGCGCGCACCTGCCCAGCAGCTACCTGAGGCGGCTGTACTTCGACTCGCTCGTCCACGACCCGCACGTCCTGCGCGAACTGGTCCGCGTCGCCGGCGCGGACCGTGTCCTGCTCGGCTCGGACTTCCCCTTCGACATGGGCACCGAGGACCCGGTCGCCGCCCTGCGCGCCGCACGGCTGCCCGACAGCGACTTCCACGCCGTACGAGGCGGCAACGCCGCCGCCCTCCTCCGGAAGGACTGAACGCCATGCGTCTGCTCACCCACCTGCGGCACGTCGACCTCGCCGTGCCCGACTACGACAGGCAACTCGACTTCTACTCCGGCGTCTGGGGCCTGACCAAGGTCGCCGAGGACTCGGGTATCTCCTTCCTCGCCGCCGAGGGCTCCCCGGAACAGTACGTCGTACGGCTGCGCAAGGCCGACGACAAGCGACTCGACCTCGTCTCCTACGGTGCCGCGTCCGCCGCCGACGTGGACACCCTCGCCGAGCGGCTCCTCGCGGGCGGAGTACAGCTGGTCTCCCGGCCCGGCAAGGTCGGCACCCCCGGCGGCGGGTACGGCTTCCGCTTCTTCGACGTCGACGGCCGCACCATCGAGGTCTCCTCCGATGTCGACGTCCGACAGCACCGCAGGATCGAGGAGAAGGAGTCCATCCCGGTCAAGCTGAGCCATGTCGTCCTCAACTCCCCCGACCTGAACCGCACCCGCGAGTGGTACGAGCGCCATCTCGGCTTCGCACTGTCGGACACGCTCAGCTCGCCGCACATGGGCGAGGTCATGCACTTCATGCGGATCAGCAACCAGCACCACTCGATGGCGATCGCGCAGGGCCCGCACACCTCGCTGCACCACGTCTCCTTCGAGATGCGCGGCATCGACGAGTACATGCGCGGCTCCGGCCGGGTCATCCGCGCGGGCTTCAAGAAGATCTGGGGCCCCGGCCGGCACATGGCCGGCGACAACACGTTCACCTACTTCCTGGACCCGCACGGCAACACCGTCGAGTACACCACCGAGCTGGAGTGCCTCGACGAGGACACCTGGCACCCGCACGTCTACGACTTCTCCCGGCCCGAGGTCACCGACCAGTGGGGCACCGCCAACCCCATGAACGAACTCGTCGCCAAGGAGTCCTTCAACGACCCCGACCGCGGCGTCTTCGTCGCCCCGCCGGTCTGATCCCGCGCCCGGCCCCCGGGGACGCGACGGCGGCGTCCACGCCCCGACTCCCCCGTCACGTCCCCGGTCCGCTCCCGCCCCTTCCTCTCCGTCAGGAGCGACACCATGCGTTTCGCCGCTTACGAACAACGCCACCGCCGGCGTGTGGCCGTCGTGGAGGAGGACGGCACCCTGTTCCCGCTGCCGGGCGTCTCCTCCCTGTCCGCGCTGCTCATCGAGACGGACGGCCTGCCCGGGCTGCTGGCCGCGGGCCGGCAGGCACTCGACGTCCCGCCCGGCCCGCACGTCTCCCGGGTGCGGCTGCTCCCCCCGCTCCAGCCCGCGTCCGTACGGGACTTCGTCACCTTCGAGGAGCACGTCGAAGGCGTACGCCGCTCCGTCGACGGCGAGGCCGGTGTGCCCGAGCAGTGGTACGCGGCGCCGACCTTCTACTTCACCAACCCGCACGCCGTCCACGGCGACCGGGACGACATACCCGTGCCGCCCGGCTCGGCCGTCCTCGACTTCGAACTCGAGGTGGGTGCCGTCATCGGCCGCGAGGGCCGCGACCTCACCCCCGAACAGGCCCGCGACCACATCGTCGGCTACACCGTCTTCAACGACTGGTCCGCGCGCGACCTGCAGTCGGCGGAGATGAAGGTCGGCCTCGGCCCCTGCAAGGGCAAGGACACGGCCACCACCCTCGGCCCGTACCTGGTCACCGCCGACGAACTGGAACCGTACCGGGACGCCGACGGCTTCCTGCGACTGGCCCTGACCGCCGAGATCAACGGCCGGGTCGTCGGCGAGGACCTGCTGTCCAACATGAGCTGGACCTTCGAAGAGATGACCGCCTACGCCTCCCGCGGTACCCGTGTCGTACCGGGTGACGTCCTCGGCTCGGGCACCTGCGGCAACGGCGGCTGCCTCGCCGAGCTGTGGGGCCTGCGCGGGGAGCAGGTCCCTCCACCGCTGAAGCCGGGCGACTCGGTCGCCCTCACGGTCGAGGGCATCGGCACCCTGACCAACTCCGTGGTCCCCGGTCCGGAGCCCGTCCCCCTGACCGCCGGCCGGCGTCGCACCCGGGAGCGGCCGTAGGAGCCGGCCCCCGAAGAGGCACGCCTCACGTCATGTGCGCCGCCCGGCACGCAGAGGACGCACGGTGAGCGTGCCGTCGGGCCCGTCGTCGACGCGGGTGCCGAACACTCGGCTGTGCCTGTCGAGGACGGCGCGCAGCCACTCGGTGTCCTCGGCCGAGGCGTGTTCCAGCCGCATCCTGCGCGCCTTCAAGGGGACCATCCGCGCGTCGGCCAGCCGGCCGGTGTCCGCCTGCACCGACACCAGGTACAGCACCCGCAGGTCGTCCCGGTAGCTCTCGTAGCCGCCGATGCCCTCGTAGTCGTTGACGAGGTCGCCGCAGCCGTAGAGGACGAGCCTGTCCCGGTACACCTCCACTGGGCGCGGGTGGTGCGAGGAATGTCCGTGGACGACGTCCACGCCCGCGTCGAGGAGCGCGTGAGCGAAGCGGACCTCGGAGCGGGAGACGCCGTAGCCCCAGTTGGGGCCCCAGTGGACCGAGGCGACCGCGAGGTCACCCGGCCGCCGGACCTGCCGCAGACGGTCGGCGAAAGCGGAAGCGGCGGCTGCCGAGGGCCCCGCGACGACGTCCACACCGGGCCGCTGCTCGGTGGCGGCCCAGTCCTTCGGGATCCCGCTGGACGGCATCCCGAAGGAGAAGACCAGCACCCGCCCGCCGACACCCAGGGGCACGATCGCCGGCCGCCTCGCACGCACCTCGTCCGGGCCCGCCCCCGCCGTCCGCAGCCCCGCCTCCGCCAGGGCGTCGAGCGTTTCGTGCAGGCCGCGCAGGCCGAAGTCGAGCACGTGGTTGTTGGCGAGCGCGCAGACGTCCGGCCGGGCCGCGGCCAGGCACGGCAGATTGGCCGGGCTCATCCGGTAGTGGACGCCCTTGCCGGGCATGAAGTCACCGTCGCCCGTGACGGACGTCTCCAGATTGACCAGCCGCACGTCCGGCGCCGCCTCGTCCAGGGCCGCCAGCGCCTCGCCCCACGGCCAGCGGAAGCCGACCGGCCGGGGGATCGGCCCGTTCGCCGCCTCGGCCAGGCCGACGTAGTCCCGGGCGTCGCGGATGTAGGTCTCCCGCAGCGCCGGGTCGCCGGGGTACGGGAGGATCTGATCGACGCCCCGGCCGAGCATCACGTCCCCGCCGAGGGACAGCATGACCACGCCCTCGTACACCCTTCCACGCTAGAGCCGTCACCAGCGATGCGCGAAGGATCCGTGAGACGGGGGCAGGTGACTGCGCGTGTGTGATGCGGGATGGCGGCGGCTCCGGCACCGAACCGCCGGGACGTCGGCGGCGGTGGTGGGCGATCCGAGAGCGACGGTGACAGGGCCCCATGCGGCGGTGGGGCGCAGGCTCGTATGGGCTAACCGCGATAGCGGTAGGGGCAGGTCACGGTGAGGGTGGAGGGGACCGGCGTTCTGCCGGGGCGTGACCCACTGGCCGAAGGAGCACTGTCAATGTCCGGACGTAACACCGTCATCCGCAGCCTTCACGACGTCGGCCTGGCGGCATGGTTCGGGGGCTCCCTGATGGGCGCGATCGGCCTGAACGGGGCGGCCGAGAACGAGGGCTCCACCGTCGCCGCCCGGGCTCGGATCGCCTCGGTGGGATGGGCGAAGTGGGTTCCGGTCAACGCCGCGGCGATCGGTGCGCACCTCTTCGGCGGCGGCGGACTGCTCGTCTCCAACGCCCATCGGGTCACCGCCCAGAAGGGCGTGGCCGCCTCCACCACGGCCAAGACGGTCGTCACCGCGGCAGCCCTGGCCGCCACCGCGTACGCCCGTGTCGTCGGCAAGAAGGTCGAACTTGCCTCCTCCGCCGCCCCCGAGGACGCCGAGAAGGCCGCGCGCCACCCCATCGACCTCGGCAAGGCCCGGCGCCACCTGGCCTGCGCGCAGTGGACCGTACCGGCTCTGACCGGGTGCCTTGTCGTACTCAACGCCCTCCACGGCGAGCAGCAGCGTCCCCTGGCTCAGCTGCACGGCATGTGGGACCACGCCCGCTCCGTGACGCGGTTCCCGTAGGCGAGCACCCCGGCCCTGGTCCGTTCGCGTCAGTGACTCCAGTAGTCGCGCTGTGGCAGTTCGACCCAGACATCGGGAGGGCCGACCACGGCACGCGCGTCGGTCGGACGCAGTCCCGCGAAGGCGCAGGAGTAGGCCACGGCGTTGTACCGGTAGAGGTACGAGGTGAGGACTTCCTCGGGGGTGTCCTTCTCGTACGGTCCCCCGCCCGGGTGCAGGTCCCAGCCCTCGACGGTTCCGTGCCGGGCGATGCTGCCCTGGTTGCCGCTCTTGGGATTGGCGTACAGGCCGTAGCAGACCGTGCCGGCGGACAGGCGGGTCAGCACGCCCGGCATCTGCGGCGCGTATCCCCAGGGCTGCGTCACGACGCAACCGCCCGGCACCGACGTCACACCGACGATGCCCAGGCTCTCGTCCATGTCGTACTGGTACGGGTCTTCCAGCAGCTCGTCGACGACTTCCTCGTCCGCCGGCGCCGCCTCCAGGCGGCGCACCGCCTCGGCCGCGTCGATCCCGGCCACGCAGGCCAGTCCGGTGCCGTCGTAGTGGAACGTGCCCAGCGCCGTGGTGAGCCGATGGGCCTCCTCCGCTGCCTCACGCTCCGTGTCGGTCAGGCGCACCCCCTCCGGTACCGGGAAGAGGTCCGGTGTCGGACCGGCCAGGCTCAGCCGTCCCGGTGACCAGCCGCCGATCGACGGCCGCCACGGATCGGCTCCGGCGGAGGCCAGGGCTCGCGCGTTGTCCGGCTTCCCGGACACGACGGCCTCCCACAGGGCCGTCACCCCGTTCTCCAGTGCGTCCACGTCCGCGACCCGGCCAGCCAGCTCCGCGACGACCTCCGGGGACCCGAACGCCGCTGCACGGTGCAGCGGCCGGCCCCCGCTCCAGCGATGCGGATCGGCGCCTTCGTCGAGACGGCGGCGAACGTCGGCCGCATCCGTCCAGTCCCACCCCATGCCGGCCCAGCCGTCATTTCCCGCCGCCATCGAACCCCTCCAGCGTGTCGCCCGCCCTTCGCGCTCCACGCTCGCACACGGGTCTGACAGCAGGACCACCACCCATGGCTCAGAAAGCTCGGCCGACGGGATGGGTGAGGGGCGATCCGGGGCGTGTGCTGAGGCATCGGTGGGGGCGGGGTCTACTGCCCCCGGCGGCGGGCCTGTTGGTGGCGGGCTGCCTCGCGCCGCAGCCTCCGATGTTCGGCGACGGGGAGGCGGTGCCCGAGGAGGTCACGCGTGTTCCCCTGCCGGTGCGGCCCGGCCCCGACGGCACCTGGGCGCTGAACGCCCCCGCAGCGGAACTGCTCGGCCAGGGCCGCACGCTGGTCCGCAGGGCCGGCACGGACGACGAGGGCTGGCGGCTAACCCTGCCGGGGGAGTTCGCGTTGACCTCGCCACAGCCCGGTGCGGCGCACTCCGCGTTCGTCCGTGAGTACGGGGTGGTGCAGGTCGGTGGCTCGAGAGACCGCCGGGGCCCGAGTGCGATCGCCGGTCTCGGTCCGGAGCGGGGGCTCCGCCGGACCTCGTGCCCCTGCGTCCTGCGAGCAAAGACTGAGGTCAACGCTTCCTTGATACACGCCTCTTGACGGGGCATCAGCGCGTTTTTATAGTCCCACACATCATAAGACGTCAGACGTCTTGTGACTCATCGAAGCGGCCCGCCCCATGCGGGTCGCCTCCCTACGCAAGGGGCGAGTGATGCGAAGACGAGCCGTACTGGCCGCCGCCGCGGGTTCCCTGGCCGCCGCGGCAACCGTCCCCGAGGGGCGGGCGTCCGCCGCCGCGCGGACCGTCGGACCGGTTCTGGACCACCGGGTCGAGAGGACCTACGACGGCACGTCGGGCACCGACCTCTCCTCGCGGGTGGCCGCCGTCAGAGGGCTGAGCACGGGGACCGTCCTCGCCACGTGCAGGACCACCAGCCGAAATCTGGCGATGACCCTGTTCTCCGCGTCGAACCCGGCGGAGCCGTCCAGCGAGATCGTCCTCGGACTGGCCGCCGGTGCACTGCAGTTCGTCGTCCGGGACAAGGGCGTCGTCAAGGTGAACCGCCTCACCCGCACGATGTACGACGACGGTGCCTGGCACACCTTCGCCGTGACGGTCTCCGGCGACGGCACCGTCTTCCACGCCGACGGGCGCCCCGTACTGACGCTGCCGAGCGCCCACTTCTTCTCCGCGGTCTCCGGTCTGGCCTCGGTCAACGTGGGGCGCAACGTCGACAGCACCCATCCCGGCGGGGAGTGGTTCTACACCGGCGGCATCCGCCGGGTCGCCGTCTACGACCGGGTCCTGACCGAGGCGGAACTCCGGGCGGAGAGCGTCCGCGTGGATCTGGCGGACTTCGGCACGATCTCCGGGATCCTCAACTCCGACACCCCCGCGAACTGGGTGATCACCGGTGACAGCATCACGCACGGCGCGCTGTGGACGAACGGCTGGCGCAGCTATGCCGAGCACTTCCAGGAGCGCGTCCGCTGGGAGCTGGGCAAGCCCAAGAACAGCGACTTCGTGATCGACACCGGGGTCAGCGGCAGCACCACCAACGATCTGGTGGCCGCGTTCTCCCAGCGGGTGACGGCGTTCTCGCCGCGCGTCGTCTCCGTCATGCTGGGCACCAACGACGTCGCGACCTCCGGCATCGGCCAGGCCGCCTATCGGGCGAACCTCGTCAGACTGGTCGCGGCCGTCCGCGCCCTGCCCGGCGGGGTCGTACCGATGCTCCAGACGCCCAATCCCGTCGACCTGGCCCGGTGGCCCAACCGTACGGCCCTCGGCGACTACGCCGACACGATGCGGGGGGTGGCTCAGGAACAAGGGGTCGTTCTCATCGACCACCACGCCCACTGGCTGGCGTCCAACGGGGGCAGCGTGCCCACCGGCCTCCTGGGGGACGGCCTGCACCCCGACCAGCGCGGGCACCTGTTCGTGAGCCACAAGATGATCGAAGACCTGCGCATCTTCGATCCCGGCAGCCGCGTCTGCTCCCTCACCATTCCCTAGGACTCCAGCGGGGTCCCGTTCGTCACGCGAGGCCGATGTGGAGGCGTACGGTCGTGCTGTCCTGGTCGGTGTGCACCTCGATCAGGTCGCACAGCTGGCGTGCCACCCACATGCCGTGCCCCCGCTGCTGTCGCGGATCGGGGGGAAGGTAGCCCAGGAACCAGTCGGTGCCCTCGCCGCCCGTGCTGGTGACGTCGCAGACCACGCGCCGGCCCGCGCGGCGGACCCGCAGCTGCCCGGTGCCTCCGCCGTGCTGGACGGCATTGGTGGCCACCTCGTTGACGGCGAACACCAGGCGCTGGGTGCCGTCCGCGGACAGCCCCATGCGGGCGGCGGTCTCGGCGACCTCGGTACGTACGGCCGTCAGGTCGGCTCCGAAGCGCATCACGGCGTCCTCTTCCTCTGCGGCCACGGGCGCGAGCGGCCGGCGCCAGCCGTCGTCGGTCGCCGGGTCCGCGTACCGTTCGCTGGGGCGGGCGGACGCCGCCACGGCTGTCTCGGGGTGTGTGCGGCGGGCGTCGGCCACGATGCCGTCGGGCAGGACCCGGGTGTCGTACGGGCAGACGACCCAGGCCGGACAGCCGGCGAAGGCGATGTTGACCGCGGCCTCGTAGCGGGTCCATTCGGCCGTTTCCAGCGCGTCCCTGCCGGCCCACACCGGCTCGCCGAGGATGCGCACCCGTGGGTGTCCTCCGCGTCCCGTACGCCGGTCGACGTAGCGGTGGTAGGCGCCCAGCGTGCGGCCGGGGGTCCGGTACCACTCGGCGGCGTCGACGAGGTCGACCTGCTCGGCGGCGGGGCCCAGGGCTCGGCGCAGCAGGTCCCTGTTGGCCGGTGTGGTCACGGCCAGCACGGCGTCACCTTGCGCGAGGCCGTCCAGGCAGAAGGCACCGTCGTGGCGAGGAACGTTTCGTCGTCGCCGTAGATCAGCGCCTGGTGGGTGAGGCGGTCGTTCCCCGGGGCCGGTGGAGGTATGTGGTGCTTCTCCGTCACGCGTGGGCCTTCCGCGGGCTGACGACGAGGGCCGAGGTCTCGTCGAAGCCGACCATGCCGATCACCTGGCAGAGCAGGGGTGCGAGCTCCACCACGTGCAGCCGCCGGCCCGGCTCGAGTCCCGCCGCGCACCGGGCCAGGGCCCGGACACCGGCGAGGTCGATGAACTCCATGTCCGTCGTGTCCACCCGGACGTCCCCCGGCCAGGCGAGCGCCGTCTCCAGGGCGGCGGCGAGGACCCGCGTGGTGCGGTGGTCGACGCTGCCGACGACACGGAGGGTGCGGTGTCCTTCGTGGAAGGACGGGATCAGCCGGAGGGCGCCGTCCTCGTGGAGCGGCGGTTCCTCGACGGCTCCGGGGTGGCAGCGGTCGAAGGCGTCGAGCTGCTCGGGAGTGAACCGGCGGGCGTCGTACTGGCAGACGGCGGACGCCTTCTGCCCCGCGAACACGGCGTTGACCTCGGTCTCGTAGGTGGAGAGCCGGTCGGCGCCCGGGACGTCGCGCAGTGCCCATCCCATCTCGCCGCTCACCCGGAATCCGGTGTAGCCGGCCGCCAGCGAGTCCCTGACCTCCTGCCGCAGAGCGGTGACCATGTCGTCGGCGTCGAAGGTGCCGCTCGCCAGGTAGCTCTCGTCGGCCGTCGTCACCACGAGCCGGCCCTTCCTCAGCGCCGGCCCGGTGCTGATTCCGGCCGCGCTCAGCCAGCCGAGGACGCTCTCCGGAGCGCACTGGTCGGCGAAGTACAGGACCCGCTCACCGCGCTCCAGGCCGTCGGCCAGATAGGCGGTGACGACCCGTCGCTGTTGGTCGTCGTCGGCGAACGCCAGACACAGGTGATCACCGTGGTCGATGTCCCGGACCCGGCGTTCCGTACGCTCGTGTGCGAGCACTGCGGTCTTCAGCCCCTCCCCGCCGCCCCGACCGACCGGGCTCCCCCGAACCCTCGCAGCCGGACTGTTGTACCGCGCAGTCTAGTCCGGTCCGAGCCGCTCCCACACGCCGCTTACCGGCCGCACAAGCGGGGCCGTCCGGTCACTTGCGCAGGGCCGCGACGGCCGCCTCCGTACTGGGGTGGAAGGTGAAGACCTGGTCGAGTCCGACGACGGAGAACACGCGCATCTGGTCGGGGTTCACGCCGGCCAGGCTCAGCGGGGATCCGGTGGTCTGCGACCTCTGGTAGGCGCCGATGAGCACGGTGATGCCCGTGGAGTCGCAGTAGGTCAGCCCGGACAGGTCGATGATCACGCCGTTGTCGTCGAACTCGGCTTCGGCGACCGCCTGGGACAGACGGTGGGAGGTGTGGTGATCCAGCTCACCGGCGACTTCCAGGACGAAAGGGCCCGAGGAGGTCCGGCGCGGGGTGACTGTCAGCAGGTGTTCGGACTCGATCACCGATTCTCCTGAGTGCTGTACATGGAACGTGCGGGTACGGACAGGGCGAGCACGGCGGTGTCGTCGCTGACGCCGTCGCCGAGTCGCTGTAAAAGGGCTTCGACGGACTGCAGCAGTTCGCCCGCCGTGCGCGGGGCCGTGGCGGTCAGATGCCGGGTCAGGCCCTCCTCGTCGAGCATGGTGCCGTCGGCGGTGCGCGCCTCGGTGAGGCCGTCGGTGTACAGCAGAAGGCTCTCACCCGGATCCAGCCGTGTGGTGGTCTGCACGAACTGGGGGTTCGGCAGCATGCCCACGAGCTGGCCGCCCATCGTGGAGATCGGTTCCACCGTGCCGTTCGCGCGGACGGCCAGGGCGGAAGGGTGCCCGCCACCGGCCAGGGTAACCGCGTAGCAGCCGTCCGGCAGGGGCTTCAGGACGCCGAAGGCCGCCGTGCAGTAGCGGGGGTCGCTGCCCTGGTACTCCCCCTTGAGGACGGCGTCCAGGTTGGCCAGCGCGGCGCACGGGTCCGGGTCGTAGATGGCGGCGGCGCGCAGGGTGTAGCGGGTCAGCGAGGTCAGCGCCGCGGCGTCCGCGCCCTTGCCGCACACGTCGCCGAGGAAGAAGCCCCACCGGCCGTCGTCCAGGGGGAAGAGGTCGTAGAAGTCTCCGCCCACCTCGTCCGGGGAGGCCGTGTGGTAGGCGGCCGCGGTCTCCAGACCGGGTACGTCGGGCAGGGCGGGCGGGAGCAGGGTGCGCTGCAGGGCCCGGGCGAGGCGTTCCGCCTCGGCGCGCCGCTCCCGTTCGGCCGCGACGGTCCGGATCGCCGACAGCCGCAGCTCGAGCTCGTCCATGACCAGGGCAGCCAGATCCTGCAGGGCCTCGAGCTGGTCGTCGGTGGGTTCGCGCGGACGGGTGTCCAGGACGTTGACGGCGCCGAGGCGCTGGCCGTCGGCCGTGGTGATCGGTGCGGCGGCGTAGAAGCGGACGCCTGGCTCGCCCTGGACGAGGGGGTGGACGAGGGCGCGGGCGTCGGTGACGGCGTCGGTCACCACGTAGGGCTCGCCGTGGAGGATGGCGGAGGCGCACAGGCCCGGTTCGCGGTGGATCTCGGTGACGCCGTCGAGGCCGTGGGCGGCTTTGAACCACACCCGGTCGGTGTCGACGATCGCCACCGTGGCCATGGGCACGTCGAAAAGGCGTGCGGCCAGGGACGCGATCCGGTCGAAGGCGCCGTCGGGCGGTGTGTCCAGGATCTGGTAGCGGCGTACGGCGGCCAGCCGCGCCTCCTCGGCGACCGGTTCCGCCGAGGCAGCCTGCACGGGGCTCGCCGTCATCGTCTCCCCTGCTTCGTCGTTCTCACGTTCGTAGTCGCATCCCGGGCGCTGTGGACCCGGGTGACTGGCTTATCCTACGAAGTCGTTGCAAGTGGCGGGCAGTCCCCCCGGCCTCCCCCGCACGCGACGTGACAGTGGCAGTGGTGTTCGAAGCCCCCTAGTGCGGTGTCCCCGGACGGCGGTGGGCATGCGGAGGGTGCGGCGAAGTCGCCAGACGGTCGGGCCGGCCTGCGCGGCCCTCCGGGACGGCTTGAGTGAAGGGGTGTCCAGTGAGGCGTTCGGAAGACGCTGCGCACGAGTCCGTGACAGCGCCCCGCGCAGACGTGTTCACTGCCGACCCGGAGGTCGGCCCGGACCTCGCCCGGGTGGACTGGTCCGCGACGCCCCTGGGCCCGCCGGAGCAGTGGCCGCAGAGTCTGCGGACCGCGGTGAGCATCCTGCTGTCGTCGCGGTTCTCGATGTGGATGGCGTGGGGACCGGAGCTGACGTTCTTCTGCAACGCGGCCTACCGGCGCGACACCCTGGGCGCCAAGTACCCCTGGGCCCTGGGCCGGCCGGCCCAGGAGGTGTGGGCGGAGATCTGGGGCGACATCGGCCCGCGCATCGACACGGTGATGCGCACGGGCGAGGCGACCTGGGACGAGGGTCTGCTGCTGTTCCTGGAACGGTCCGGTTACACGGAGGAGAGCTACCACACCTTCTCCTACAGCCCGCTGCGCGACGACGACGGCACCGTGGTGGGCATGCTCTGCGTGGTCAGCGAGGACACCGACCGTGTCATCGGCGAGCGCAGGATGGGGACCCTGCGGGACCTCGGATCGGATCCCAGCGTGGTCCGCACCGAGCAGGAGTGGCTCGCCTTCGCCAACCAGCAGCTGTCCCGGAACCGGCGTGACCTGCCCTTCACCCTGACGTACCTGCTGGACGGCGACGGCGCCGCCCGCCTGGCGGACGTCACCGGCCTGGACAGGGGCCACCCCGCCGCACCCGAGGTCCTGCCGGCCGACGGCTCCGGCGTGTGGCCCGTCCCGTCACCGGCACACGGCGGGTCCGTGCTGGTACCGCTCGACGGCGCCCCGTTCGCCGGCCTCCCGGCCGGCGACTGGCGGCTGCCGCCCGCGCAGGCGCTGGTGCTGCCCCTGCTGCGGCAGGGCGGCTCCTCCTACGGATTCCTGGTGGCCGGCCTGAACCGCTTCCGGGCCCTGGACGAATCCTACCGGGGGTTCGCCGAGCTGGTCGCGGGGCACCTCGCGGCCGGGATCTCCAGCGCCCGCAGCTACGAGGCCCAGCAGCGGCGGGCCGAGGAGCTCGCGGAGCTGGACCGCGCCAAGACCGCCTTCTTCTCCAACATCAGTCACGAGTTCCGCACCCCCCTCACCTTGATCATGGGGCCGGTGGAGGAACTGCGCGGCCGCCTGGCGGACGCCGATGCCCATGTGCGGGAGGAGCTGGAGGTCGTCCACCGCAACGGCCTGCGCCTGGGCAAGCTGGTCAACTCCCTGCTGGACTTCTCCCGCATCGAGGCCGGCCGGATGCAGGCCCGTTTCGAGCCGACCGACCTGGCCATGGTCACCGCCGACCTGGCCAGCGTGTTCCGCTCCGCCATCGACAAGGCCGGGCTGGACTTCCGGATCGACTGCGCCCGGCTCCCCGAGCCGGTGTACATCGACCGCGGCATGTGGGAGAAGGTGGTCCTCAACCTGCTGAGCAACGCGTTGAAGTTCACCTTCGACGGCTCGATCCGCGTCACTGTGAGCGCCGAGGACACACACGCCGTGGTGACCGTCGACGACACCGGCATCGGCGTACCCGCCGAGGAGATGCCGCGGCTGTTCGAGAGGTTCCACCGGATCGAGAACGCCCGCTCCCGCTCCAACGAGGGCAGCGGCATCGGGCTGGCCCTGGTCAAGGAGCTGGTGGGGCTGCACGGCGGCACCATCACCGCGGAGAGCACCGAGGGCAGGGGCACCTGCTTCACCGTGCGCCTGCCGTTCGGCTCGGCCCACCTGCCCTCCACCGCCCTGGTGCCGGCCGAGGACAGCCGCGCGGTCGCGTCCGCCGACCCCTATGTGCAGGAGGCGCTGCGCTGGCTGCCGGACGACGTCACGGCGAAGGCGCGCACCGCGGTGACGGCGGCCGACCCGGCCGGCTACGCCACGGCCCCGGCCGTCACGGCACGCATCCTCGTCGCCGACGACAACGCCGACATGCGCGAGTACCTCACGCGGCTGCTCGACAGCGCCGGGTACCAGGTGCGCACGGCCGACGACGGCATGTCGGCGCTGCAGGCCGTCCGCGCCGACGCTCCCGACCTGGTGATCAGCGACGTCATGATGCCCGGCCTGGACGGCCTCGGTCTCGTGGCGGCCCTGCGCACCGATCCGCGCACCGCCTCGGTGCCGGTCGTGCTGCTGTCCGCGCGGGCCGGGCAGGAGGCGTCCATCGAGGGACTCCAGGCCGGCGCCGACGACTATCTCGTCAAGCCGTTCGCCGCGGCCGAACTCCTCGCCCGGGTGCGGGCCAACGTGGAACTGGCGCGGCTGCGCAACCACCAGGCGCGCTGGCGCAAGGCGCTGGTGGACTCCCTGCAGGAGGCCTTCTTCGTCTGTGACGAGGAGGGCGCCGTCGTCGAGATCAACACGGCCTTCACCGACATCCTCGGCTACGACCCCGACGGTCTCCCCTACCAGCCGGTCCATCCCTGGTGGCCGGACGCCGAGACCGACCCCGACGGGTACCGCGAGGTCGGCGACGCCTTCGCGCAGGTGCTGAACGATCCCAAGGGCTCCTACACGATTCCCGTCACGCACCGGGACGGACACCGGCTGTGGGTGACGGCGACCTTCAACCAGGCCCAGGACCCGGACACCGGACACCGGGTGACCGTCGGGACCTTCCGCGACGTCACCGCCGAGCACTACGCGGTCCAGCGCAAGAGCGCCCAGGCCGCCCTGAGCATGCGGCTGACCCAGGCGACCAGCCTGCCGGAGGCCCTCGCCGGCGCCCTGGCGGAGCTGAAGAACCTGTGGCGTGCCGAGTGCGTGCTGGCCGCCGTCGCGAGCACCGGCCAGGAGATGTCGCTGACGGCGACCGACGTGGATCTGCGCTGGCAGGACCTGACCGCCGAGCGCCGGGAACAGCTCACGGCCTGGCTGGACCAGCCCCTGCTGACACCGGTGGACGACTCCACCGGGGCGGGCATCACCGTGAGCCACCCCGAGGGGACCATGGTGGTGTGGATCGACCTCGGTGACCACCGTCCCTTCACCGGCGAGGACCAGTTGCTGTTGTCCCTCCTCGCCGGGCAGCTGGCCCAGGGGCTGTCCCGCGCGCACCAGATCGACCAGCAGCGCGAGACGGCCCTCGCCCTGCAGCGTTCCATCCTCGGTCCGGCCAACCTCCCCGACGGCTTCGCCGTACGCTACGAACCCGCCACCCGTCCCCTGGAGGTCGGCGGCGACTGGTACGACACCGTCCGGCTCCAGGACGGCCGCATCGGCATCGTCGTCGGTGACTGCGTCGGACGCGGTCTCGAGGCCGCGACCGTCATGGGCCAGCTGCGCAGCGCCTGCCGCGCCCTGCTGCTCCAGGACTCCAGTCCCGCCCAGACACTGATGGCCCTGGACCACTTCGCCGCCGGCATCCCGGGCGCCATGTGCACGACCGTGTTCTGCGGCGTCCTCGACCCGGACACCGGCAGGCTCACCTATTCCAGTGCCGGGCACCCGCCGGGCATCCTCACCCACCCGGACGGGACCACCGTCCTCCTCAACAAGGCACGTTCGGTGCCGCTGGCGGTGCGCCCCGGCAAGGACCGGCCCGAGGGCACCTGTACCGTGCCGGCCCGCGCCACGCTCCTGCTGTACACCGACGGCCTGGTGGAACGCCGGCGCCGCCCGCTGACGGTCGGGATAGACGAGGCCGGCGAAGCGGTCCAGGCCGGCCGCGACGCCGCGGTCGACGACCTCGCCAACCAGGTCATGACCCGGCTGGCGCCTGCCGACGGCTACGACGACGACGTGGCCCTCCTGCTGTACCGGCACCCGGCACCGCTGGACGTGGCCTTCCCCGCGGAGTCCTCGCAGCTGGCGCCCGTCCGCAAGGCTCTGCGCAACTGGCTCGACCAGTGCGAACTCCCCCCGCACACCGTCCAGAACGTACTGGTGGCGGCGGGGGAAGCCTGTGCCAACGCCATCGAACACGGCCACCGGGACGCTCCCGGTGACACGGTCCGGCTGCGCGCCGAGGCACTGGTCGACGACCTGCGTCTCACCGTCGCCGACACCGGCCGCTGGAAGACGCCCCAGCCAGAGGCGAACACCCACCGTGGTCGTGGCGTGGCGCTGATGCGGGCGCTGATGCACCAGGTCACCATCACCTCCGGCACCGCCGGCACCATCGTCGACATGCACACGAGGATCGCCTGATGAGCACGCTCCTGACCCTGACTCCCAGTCGACGGCCCGATGGTGTCAACCAGTTGACAGCCGTCGGCGAGATCGACATGAGCAACACCGACACGCTCGCCGCGGCGATCGAGACGACCGAGGGACCTCTGGTCATCGATCTGACCGAGGTGGAGTACCTCGACAGCGCTGGTCTCAGCGTGCTCTTCCGGCACGTCGACCGCATCGAGCTCATCGCCACCCCGCTCCTGGCACCGGTCCTGGAGGTGTCGGGGCTCGCCGACCTGACCACCGTCCACGGTCTGGGCAGCGCCTGACGGCCCCGTAGGGCCCGGCCCGGGTCGCCCTCCGGGGACTGCTAGGGGCATTGGCTCACCCGAGTGGGCCAGTGGACCGTTCGAGCTGAGCCGGGTCGGGCACCTGGTCTGCATGACCGATGACGCAAGCCGCATCCGGCTGGTGCAGACCGTGCTCGACAGCACCGATGCCCGCAAGCTCGCCGAGTTCTACCGGTCCCTGCTGGGACTCGACTACGCCGAGGGGGACGAGCCGCCGCCGGCCGGGCAGCCGGACGAGCACGGCAGGGACTGGCTCGTGCTGCGCAACGCCGCCGGCGGACCGCAGCTCGCCTTCCAGCAGGTGTCGCGCCTGCGCGAACCGGACTGGCCGGACGGCCCGGTGCCCCAGCAGATGCATCTCGACCTGAGCGTCGGCTCACTGGAGGAGCTGCGGAACCAGCACGAGCGCGTGCTCACCCTCGGCGGCAGTCTGCTCAGCAACCGGGACCGGCCGGATCCGGACGACGACGAGCGCTTCCGTGTCTACCGGGACCCCGAGGGCCACCCGTTCTGCATCTTCGTCGCGGAACGCGACGAGTAGGCCGGGACCCGGTCGGCAGGGGCGCCGCCGGGGACTCCCCCGGCGGCGCAAGGGTAGTCGGTGCCCATGGAGATGGGACACCTGCTGGTGATCACACCTGGCATCCGCGCGTACCGCGAGTACCTACTGCAGTCGATCAGCCGCGACTTCCGCGTCCACCTGGTGCTGACCGAGCCCCCGACCTGGGAACTCGCGTACACGGCCGGCCACACCCTGGTGGCCGACCTCGCCGATGCCGACGGTCTGGTGAAGGTCGCGCGGACCGTGGCCGCCGAACGGCGTCTGGACGGCGTCATCTGCTGGGACGAGACCTGGATCGAGCAGACCGCGCAGGTGGCCGCCGCCCTCGGACTGCCCGGAGGGGACCGGCGGTGCGTCGAGCGCTGCCGGGACAAGCACCGTACCCGCGCGGCCCTCGACGCCGGCCGGGTCCCCCAGCCGCGCTCGGTCCTCGTCTCCGGCCGCGAGGAGGCCCTCACGGTGGCAGGTGACATCGGTTATCCGGTCGTCCTCAAGCCACGGGCCCTGGCCGGGAGTTTCGGCGTGGTGCGGGCCGACTCCCCGGCCGGCCTCGCGGACGCCGTCGAGTTCACGGGCGCGAGCGGTGCGTCGGCGCCCGACCTTCCGACGCACGAGCGCAACATCCTGGTCGAGGAGTTCGCCCGTGGGCCGGAGATCAGCGTCGACAGCGTCGTCCATCGCGGCACGGTGACCCCTGTCTGCCTCGCCCGCAAGGAGGTCGGCTTCGAGCCCTACTTCGAGGAGACCGGCCACGTCGTCGACCCGGACGACCCGCTGTGGTCCGACAGGACACTGGCGGACGTGGTCGTGCGCACCCACGCCGCGCTGGACTTCACCGACGGTGTGACCCACACGGAGATCAGGCTGACGCCGGACGGGCCGAAGGTCATCGAGGTCAACGCCCGGATCGGCGGGGGCATGATCCCGCTGCTGAACCTGATGGGCGGCGGCCCCGACCTCGCGCTCGCGGCCGCCGACGTCGCGTGCGGCAGACCGCCCAGGCTGCAGGCGACCGCCGGACACCGCCAGGTCGCCGCCATCCGCTTCTACTACCCGCCCGAGGACGACACCGTGATCGCGGACGTCCGCTTCGAGCAGCGGGAACTGCCGGAGCAGGTGGTGCGCTGCGGCCCGCTGGCGGCGCGGGGAGAGGTCAAGTCGCCCCCGCCCCGCGGGCTGATGGACGGCCGGGTCGCCTACGCGATCGCCCTGGCGGCCGACGCGGACTCGTGCCGTGCCGCCCTGGACGGGGCGGGCCGGGCCCTGCGCGTGGACGTGGCCTGAGCGGGACGCGGCCCTTTGCCCGCCGCCGGACGGCGCCCGCTCAGGGCGTGCCGGCCGGCGTGGCGGCCCGGGCCTCCTCGGGAGGCTCGGGCCGGAGGCTGTCCAGGGTGCGGACCTTGCGCAGCGGGGACAGGACCAGGAAGAGACTGGTGCTCAGCAGGCCCACCGCCCCCACCACCAGCGCACCGCGCAGCCCCAGTCGGGTGCCCAGCCAGCCGCCGAGGAGCGAGCCGACCGGCTTCATGCCCAGGGCGACGAAGAGGTAGGCGGCGTTGGTGCGTCCCAGCAGCCGCTCCGGGGTGACGGTCTGCCGGATCGTCATGGTGTGCACGTTGCAGGCGGTGATGCCGAAGCCCTGCACGAAGAACGCGGCGGCGAACAGGGGGGCCGCCCACGTGCCGCGGTGCGCGACCGGCAGCAGCAGCGGTGCGAGGTCGCCGATCACCGCGGCGATCACCAGGGTGCGGCCCAGGCCGACCCGGTGGGCGAGACGGTCGGTGAACGCCGCGCCGAGCAGTGCGCCCACGGCACCGACGGACAGCATGAGGCCCAGCGTCCCCGGGCTCATGTCCAGTTCCTTCACGGCGAACAGGGTGAGGATCGTGAGGACGATCTGCCAGCACAGGTTGTAGCTGGCGGCCTCGCCGAGGGTGGCCCGCAGGTACGAGCTGGAGAAGGTGAAGCGGAAGCCCTCGGACACCTGGGACCGCAACGGCGCGGGATCGACCCGGACGGGCTTCTCGCGCTTGCGCACCGCGGAGACGCCCAGCGCGGAGGCGAGGTAGGAGACGGCGTCGACGAGCAGTGCGAACGGCGCCCCCACGAGCTGCACCAGTGCCCCGCCCAGCCCCGGGCCGCCGATCTCCGCCACCGACTCGCTCGCCGTGAGGCGGGAGTTGGCGCCGGTCAGATGTTCCGGCGGCACGATGGCCGGCAGGTAGGAGCGGTAGGCGATGGTGAAGAACACCCGCGCCGTTCCGGCCGCGCAGGCCAGCGCCAGCAGCCGGCCGAAGGTCAGCAGGTCCAGGGCCGCCAGCAGCGGGATGGCGCCGATCGACAGCGCCTGCCCCAGGCTGGAGAGGATCAGCACGCCCCGCCGCTGCCACCGGTCGACCAGGAGGCCCGCGGGCAGGCCGAGAATGACGTACGGGGCGAACGTCAGCGCGCCCAGCAGCCCCAGCTGTGCGGGGCTGGCGTCGAGGGTGAGAACCGCGGTCAGCGGCATGGCCAGCTGGTACACCTGGGTTCCGACCAGCGAGGCGGTCTCGCCGGCCCAGACGAAGTTGAAGTCCCTGCGCCAGCCTTCGGCCACGATGCTCCCTAGGTGTCGGTCTTGCCGCCGGTACCGGTCGGTGCCGGCTGCCGCCGTCCCCGGGCGGACGGTCCGGGGACGGCGGCGGGACTGTCTCAGTGCCCCGGTTCCATGTCGTAGAAGCCGAAGCCGTCCAAATAGCACACGGTGGCGAAGTCCTGGAGCAGGACGGAGCGGTCCGGGTGGATCAGGCCCACCGTGACCGGTTCGCTCTCGTCGTCGATCGTGCGCACCAGGCGCTCGCCGGGCCTGAAACGCTGGGTGACGCCCCGGCAGCTCTCCAGTTCCTCGATCAGGCCGATGTGCGGATACCCGCGCAGGACGCCCTCGTACGGCGAGGCGAAGAAGGCCATCGCGCCGTGGTTGTCCTGGGCGTACGGGGCCTCGGCCTCGTCGAGGAACCGGTCCGGGGCGGCGTACGCCTGCACGGTCCGGTCGATCTGGGACTCACCGGTCAGCAGGACGGCGTACCGGGCGACGTCCGCCCCGCACAGCCGGGCGCCCGCCTCGACCAGGCGCGGTCCCGCACCGGTGAGCATGACCTCCAGGTGCACCGGCCCCCAGAGGATGCCGAGGGCGTCGAGGACCCGGTAGGAGTACTCGGTGACGGCGTGCCAGTCCGCGTCGTCGCGCGGCACCGAGGTCATGCCGTTGATCCGGTCGCGCATCCCGTTGACCGTGATCTTCTGGTAGCGCCAGACGTCCGTGACGCGGTGCCGGCCCCGGCAGCTCACGGTGTTCACCACGAACTCCACGCCCCGCAGGTACTCCTGGGCGACCACGCCCTCGTTGGGGACGTCGAAGACGCTGTCCCGGGACATGATCCGGTGGTAGGCGGCGACCGACTCCTCGGGGGTGTCGCAGAACGACACCCCGTCGTTGCGGGCGCTGCGGACCGGCTTCACGACGATGCGGCCGCCCAGGGAGCGGTGCCACTCCTCCAGCCGGCCGGGCGAGTCGATGCGCTCCTGCCGGGTGGCCGGTACTCCGGCCGACCGGAGCGCCTCGATCTGGACGTACTTGTCGCGGCGCGCCTCGCTCAGTGCGGTGCCGTTGCCGGGCAGGCCGAGGGCCTCGTTGAGCCGGTCGGTGAACTCCACGCCCAGCTCGCTGCCCACGACGACGGCCTCCGGACCGAACTCCGCCAGTCGCTTGACCATGTGCTCGAAGGTCCCGTCGTGGACGAGGTTCTCCCGGTAGCCGGTGAGGTCCGCCGGTCCGTAGGAGGGCGGGACCCGCGGTGTGGACTGGACCCGGACGCAGTCGAGTCCGGCCTCGCGGAACGCCTGGCCCACCTTGTTGACGGCGCCGTACGGATCGACGAGGGCGATGGTGCGTCGGTTACCCATGCTCGGGTGTCTCCACTTCGTAGAAGCCGTACCCGTCGAGGTAGCAGACGGTCTGGAAGTCCTTCTCGACCGTCGCGGCCTCGGCGTGCGCCAGGCCGACGGTGAGTGGCTCGGTGCTGTCGTCGACCGTGCGGCGCAGCCACTGCCCCGGCGTGACCCGCGGCGTCATGCCCTGGTAGCTGTCGAGGCGTTCCACCTGGCCGAGCAGCGGGTACGAGGTCAGGCGGCCCTCCACCGGTGAGGCGAGGAACGCCATCGCGGCGTGCGCGTCCCTGCGGTACGGGGCGTCGACGTCGGCGAGGAAGGCCGCCGGGTCCGTGTACGCCTGTACCGTGCGGTCGATCTGCGACTCACCGGTGACGAGGACGGCGTAGCGGGCCACGTCCGAGCCGCAGAGCCGGGCCCCGACCTCCACCAGGCCGGGGCCGTCGGAGGTCAGGATGATCTCGAGGTGGGCGGGTCCGTGGGCGATGCCGAGGGCGTCGAGCACCGCGAAGGCGTAGTCCCGCAGCCGGCTCCAGCGCGGGTCCGGCGGCGGCAGCGAGACGATGCCGTTGATGCGGTCCCGGACCCCGTTGACGTCGATCTTGTGGTAGCGCCATGTGTCGGTGACGCGGTGGCGCCCGTCGCGGCTGACGGTGTTGACCACGAACTCCGTGCCGGTCAGGTACTCCTGCGCCACCACCGCTTCGTTGCGGAGGCCGAAGTCGTTGACGGCGCGGCGCACCCGTTCGTAGGCGGCGACGGACTCGCCCGGGCTGTCGCAGACGCTCACCCCGTCGTTGCGGGCGCTGCGGGTCGGTTTGACCACGACCCGCCCTCCGAGCCGGGCGTGCCACTCCGCGAGCCGGCCCGCGTCGGTGACGGTCAGCTGCCGTGCCGTGGGCAGGCCGGCCGCCGCGACGGTCCGGGTCTGGACGTCCTTGGCGCGCCGGGCGTGGCTGAGCGCGGTGCCGTTGCCCGGCAGTCCGGCCGACTCGCACAGGGCGTCGGCGAGTTCGACGCCCTGTTCGGCTCCGGCGATCACCGCGACCGGCCGGTAGGCGGCCAGCAGCGCGGCGGTGGCCTCGACGTCGCCGGTGTGGACGAGGTTGTCGACGTACAGACCGAGGTCCAGTTCGCTGCGGTAGTGGCCGGGTATGTCGACGGTGCTCTGCACCCGCACGCAGTCGTGCCCGGCCGCGTCGAAGGCCTTGGCCAGCCGGGCCGCCGAGCCGAAGCCGTCGACGACCGCGACGGCGGGGCGCCCGGTCACGAGCCGTGCCCGGAGACCGTGCGCAGGGCGGTCGTCAGCCGCTCCACCAGTTCACCGGCCTCCTCCTCGGCCAGCACGAGCGGGGGCATCAGGACCAGGGTGTTGTTGGTGCTGGTCAGCAGCAGGCCGGCGGCCTTGCAGGCGTTCCGTACCTCCGTCATCTCGCTCGCGCCGAGCCGGTTCTCGGCGCGGCGCAGTTCGACGCCGATCATCAGGCCTTCCCCGCGCACGTCGTGGATCAGCGGGATGTCCTCGGCCGCGGCGCGCAGTCGCCGGCGGATCGCGGCCCCGGTCGTCCGCACCCGCTCCAGCAGCGTGCCGTCGGCCAGTTCCTCGAGTACGGCCAGTCCCGCGGCCATGGCGGCGGGGTGGCCGTCGGCGGTGCAGCCGTGCGGGAAGACGTACTCGGGGCGGGAGAGTGCCTCGTCGAGGAGGGCGTCCGAGCAGACGAGCGCGGCCAGCGGGAAGTAGCCGGAGGTGATGCCCTTGCCCAGCACCAGCATGTCGGGCAGGACCCCCTGGGAGGCCATGACCGACATCGCGCCCGTGCGGCCGAATCCCGTGGTGACCTCGTCGGCGATGAGATGGATGCCGTGCCGGTCGCACAGTTCACGGACCCGGGCGAGGGCGCCCTCGGGGGCGGGCAGGACGTCGGTTCCCATGATCGGCTCCAGGATCACGGCGGTGATGTTCTCCGGTCCGCGCCGCTCCACGGCCCGTTCGAGGGCCTGGAGGTCCCAGGGCCTGACGTGGTGCACCTCGGGGGCGAGCGGAGCCTGCAGCGCGTGCATCTGCCGCTCGCCGGTCAGCGCCCCGGCCAGGCCCCCGGTGCCGTGGTAGCCGTTGGTGAAGGCGAGGACCTTGACGCGCTGCGTCTCGCCGCGGACCTTGCGCACGAAGCGGGACAGCAGCACCGCGGCGCTGGTCATCTGGGAACCGGTGCTGCCGAAGCGGACGTGGTTGAGGGGGTCGGGCAGGGTGGCGACCAGCCGGCGGGCGTAGCGCAGGGAGATGTCGGCGGGCTCCTCGTAGCGGATGATCTGGGCCACCGGCAGCCGGCGGAGCTGCTCGGTGACGGCGTCCACGATCCGTTCGCAGCTGTAGCCGAGGGTCGTGTTCCACATCGCCGCCCGGGCGTCGAGGTACCAGGTGCCGGTGGCGTCCTGGAGGCGGCAGCCCTTGCCGTGCACGACGGCGGTGGCGTCGAAGCCGCCGTCGTGCACGGTCCGCGGGGTGAGGGAGTTGTGCCAGAGTGCGTCGTGGTCGTTCCTCAGCATGCCAGCGTCTCCAGCTTCTTGCGGTCGAGCTTGCCGTTGTCGTTGAGCGGGAAGCGCTCCACCCGCTGGAACCGGCCGGGGACCATGTAGGCCGGCAGCCGGCCCGCCACCCATCCGGCCAGTTCGGGCACCGGCACCGGGGCCCCCGTGTACAGGGCCCTGAGGTCGGTGCCGTCGAAGAGGACGGCGGCGTCCTCCACCCCGGGATGACTGCCGAGGGCCGCCTCGACCTCTCCCAGCTCCACGCGGTAGCCGTGGACCTGGACCTGGGCGTCCAGACGGCCGAGGTGGGTCAGCACCCCGTCCTCCTCCACGACCCGGTCGCCGGTGCGGTACCAGAGCCGCCGCGCCGGGGCGTCGTGCGTGTCGTGGACGCGGGCGCCGCCACCGGGCTCCCAGTCGAGGAAGCGGCCGGCGTTGTTCCCGGGGTCCAGGTAGCCCGCGAAGCGCTGGACGCCGCGTACGCACAGCTCGCCCTCGGCCGCCGGGTTGCCCGCCCCGTCCAGCACGACGTGCTCCAGGTGCGGCAGGCAGTGGCCGATGGGGACGGAGGCGTTGCGGGTGGTCGGCCAGTCGGCGGGGTCGGCCGGCAGCCGGTGGGCGGTGCAGGTGACGGTCAGTTCGGTGGGGCCGTACAGGTTCTCGATGACGGCGTGCGGCGCGGCCCGGTGCCAGGCGGCCGCCTGCTTGAGCGTCAGCTGCTCCCCGGCGAACAGACCCCACCGCAGGTCGGGAAGGCAACCGGCGGGCAGCCTGCGCATGCGTGCGGCCAGGGAGACCACCGACGGAACGGAGAACCAGTGCGTGAGCCGGTGGGCCAGGGCGAAGCCGGCGGGGTCGGCGAGGTCCTCCCGCTGGGGCACGACCAGGGTGGCGCCACCGGCCCAGGTGACGAACATGTCGAACACGGACGGGTCGAAGGTGAGGTCGAAGGTCTGGCTCAGCCGGTCGCCCGGCCCGACCTCGTAGCGCTCCACCTGGTGGGCGACGTACGGCAGGACGTTGCTGTGCGCGATGGGCAGGCCCTTGGGGACACCGGTCGAGCCGGACGTGAAGAGGATGTAGGCGGGGGCCTCCTCGCCGGCGGGCGGCGACGCCGCCGGGCCGCCCGTGCCGGCGGTGTTCCCACCGGTCGTCGGCGTCGGTGCGAGGTGCCCCGACGGCGTACCGTCCGCCGTCGCCAGGTCGAGCGCCACTCCGCTCTCGCGCATCAGGTCCTGGAGCGCGGTGTCGGTGAGCGTGCTCCACAGGCCGGCCCGGGCGGCGATCGCCGCGTTGCGCTGGGCGGGGAAGACCGGGTTGAGCGGGACGACCGTCGCCCCGGCGCGCAGGACGGCCAGGTATCCGGCGTACGCCAGGGGCGAGCGGGAGGCCAGCAGTCCGATCCTCGCTCCCGGCGGGACGGGGCCGAGGTGGGCCGCGAGGCGCTCGGCGGTCCGGGACAGCTGCCGGTAGGTGAGGGTAACGCCGGCCACGCACAGGGCGGGCCGGTCCGGGTGCCGGCGTGCGCTTCCGGAGAACAGGTCGAACAGCGAGTCAGACATGGCGGACCTCCCGGTCCATGAGGGTCAGCACTCCGTCCGCCGCGTGCAGGCGGTCGTTGCTGTAGTTCAGCGGGGCGGACCGAAGGTCGCGCAGTGTCCGCTCGAGGCCGGTCGGCGAGTCGCGCAGGTAGCCGTGGCGCATGCCCATCAGGTCCGTCAGCTCGTCGGCCGCCGCCGGGCACAGCTCGGACGCGGTCAGTTTCACCGCGTTGACGAGGAGTTGCACCGGTGTGCCGGTGGTGTCCTCCGCGGAGGCGAGGACCGAGGCGGCGTGCGTGGTCAGCGCGTGGACGGTGTCCAGCCGCTGACGGACCCGCGAGAGGCGGGCGAGCAGCAGGGGCGAGTCCAGGTCGCGGCGGTGGCGCTCGGCGCGCAGCAGGGTCACGACGCGTTGGAGCGCGCCGTCGGCGGCGCCCTGCCAGCACGCCGCCCAGCCCAGGTGGGCCAGTGGCGCGAAGGTGCGCACCGCGATGTCCCGGAACGCCCCGTGCGCACCGACGACCTGGTCCCGGGGGATCTCGCCGGCCAGATGCAGGGGCGCGCTGTGGGTCGCGCGCATGCCCATCGGGTTCCAGTCGCCCCGTACGGTGACGGTGAGCTGGTCGCGCTCGGCGTAGACCAGCGACAGCTGGGACGGGGACGTCGCGTCGGGGGCCAGGGCGGTGATGAGGAACCCGTCGGCGTGGCTGCCTCCGGTGACCACGGGGGCGAAGCGGTCGACGTGGACGGAGTCGCCGTCGGCCGTCAGCGTCGACCCGGAGGACAGCAGATGCCCGCCGGTGCCGGCCTCGGTGGTCACCGACGCCAGGTAGAGCTCGCCGCGGACGATGCGGGGCAGCAGCCGCTCCCGCAGGCTGCCGCCGTCCCGGACGACGGCGGCGACCTGCTGGCAGTGCATCGTGAAGATCATGCCGACCGACATGCAGGTACGGGACAGCCGGCTGCTGACGGCCAGCAGCTCGTCCATGCCGCCACCGGGCCCGCCGTCCTCCGCGGGCACCAGGAGCCCGAGAAGACCGGTGCGGCGCATGGCCTCCAGCGCCTCGACGGGGAAGCGCGCCTCGCGGTCGCAGGCCTCGGCGTGCCGGGCGGCTTCCGCCTCGACCTCGGACACCGCTCGTTCGAGATCGGCGGGCCGCCACGCCGTGCGGGGCAGGTCGGTGACGGTCATCCGGGCACCCCGCTCGCGCGCAGTGTCCGCTCGAAGAGGGCGATGAGCGTGTCCAGGCGGCTCAGGTTGTCCGGGGTGAGTTCGCTCGCCTCGACCTCGGTGTCGAGTTCCTCCTCGACCCGCTCGACGATCTCCACGATGCGGAAGGAGCTGAAGGTGGGCAGGTCGGTCAGCGCGCCGGTGGTGTGCAGGTCGGCCTGGCCGACGCCGAGGACCTCGGCGGTGATGCCGGTGACGACCGCGCGGACGTCGGGTGTCTCCATGATGTCTCCCGGTGTGGTCAGGCGCCGAGTTTGGCGAGGCCTTCTGAGACGCGGATCAGGGCGTCGGCGACGTGCGGCAGGGCGAGCGGGTCGGGCGCCGCGAGGGCGGCTTCCTGCTCCTCGTCGGTGTCGCCGTAGAGCATGCTGGTGGCGGCCTTGAAGCGCAGTGCGCCGGGGTCGTCGCCGAGGTGGTGTCCCGCCAGGACGGCCAGGCCGTGCTCGTCCAGCAGGTGGCGGGCCAGGGCCGCGGATCCGTCGACGCCCCGCTCCGCCAGCGCCTCGCGCCGCGGTTCGAAGTCGGGATAGACGTAGAACGCCCCGGTGGGCGGCCGGCAGGTCGCACCTGCGGCGACCGCCGCGGCGTGCACGGCGCGGGCCACGGAGCCGTGCAGGCGTGCGCTCGCCGCCAGCCGCTGCCGGATCTCGGGCGGGTCGCCGAAGGCGTAGGCGGCGACCTGCTGCATGGGGCCCGACAGCGTGGACCACATGTCGCTGGCCACGGCGACGAGCCGGTCGCGCAGTTCCCGCCCCCGCCTGCCGGGGGGCACCCGCAGTCCGCCGACCCGCCAGCCGCCCAGGGCCAGGGACTTGGACAGCCCGGTGGTCACCACCGTGCGGTCGGGGACCACTTCGGCGGGGCTGAGGAAGGGGGCGTCGGGCCGGTGCATGACGTCGCGGTAGATCTCGTCCGACACGACGAACAGGTCCTCCGCCTCGGCGATCCGGCACACCCGCTCGATCAGTCCGGCGGTGGCGAGCGTGCCGGTCGGGTTGTCGGGGAGGGTGAGCACGACGATGCGCGGGTCGCCGCCCGTCCGGCGGGCGCGTTCGATGGTCTCCGGCAGGGCGTCCGGGTCGGGGATGCCGCCGCACTCGGCGGGGATGGGGACGCCGTACACCCGCTTGCCCGCCATGCGGGCCTGCGGCTCGTAGGAGTTCCAGCTGGGGCGCGGCAGGAGCACGTCCCCGGGCAGGACCAGGTCCAGTGCCATGAGCAGGGGCTTGCTTCCGGGGCCGAGCAGGACGTCCTGCGGGCCGGTGGGCAGGCCGCGACGCTCGAAGTAGCCGGCGAGCGAGGCGAGGGCGTCGGGTGCTCCGGCCACGGGTCCGTAGGCGTTGCGGTGGGCGCCGGCGCACAACTGCTCGACGAGGGGGCCGAAGGCGGGCAGCCGGGATTCGCCGAAGCCGAGGTGGACGACGGAGCGGCCCTGGGCCCGGAGCCGGGCGACCTCTTCGTTGAGGGCGAGGTTGGGAGACATGGTGGTGTTCACGGCCGCAGCGCCTCCCGGATGTCCCGCGGTGTGTCCGCGGCGATCTCCAGGTCGTCGAGCCAGGTGGCGCTGGGGTCGTAGTGGGCCCGGAACGGGCGTCCGACCAGAGCGGGGTTGCGGGCCTGGGCCAGCCGCAGCTGGAAGTACCGGTCGCCGCCGAGGGTCTCGACGCCGTCCACCACGACCTTGCCGGGCGTGGTGGACATCACCGGCCCGCGCACGGTGCGCGCGAGTCCCGGCAGGGTGCGGTAGGCGGTGTGGAAGATCTCCATCGCGCGGGCCAGCGGCACCTTGAAGTAGTCGTAGGGGCCGGTGTCGCGTTCGACGAACATGTAGTACGGGACCGCGCCGAGTGCCAGTTCGGACCTCCACATGGAGGCCCAGGTCTCGGCGTCGTCGTTGATGTGCGCGACCATCGGGGCCTGGCAGTAGACCACGGCTCCCGTGGCCCGGATGCGCCGGACGGCCTCGGTCACGCGGGCGGTGCGCAGCTCGCGGGGGTGGGTGAAGTGGGCCATGACGGCGACCTGCTTGCCCGCTGCCGCGATCCGTTCGAAGAGCCGCAGCAACGGGTCGGCGTCCGTGTCGCTCACGAAGCGCTGCGGCCAGTAGGCCAGGGACTTGGTGCCGATGCGGACGGTGTTCACGCTCTCCACGCCGAGCAGCGGTTCCAGGTGCCCGGTGAGGCGGTCGGTGCTCATCACCATCGGGTCGCCCCCGGTCACCAGGACGTCGCTGACCTCGGGGTGGTCGTGCAGGTAGCGGACGAGCCGGTCCGGGCCGGGGGCGGCGAAGCGCAGGGAGGGGTCGCCCACGAACTGCGCCCACCGGAAGCAGTAGGTGCAGAAGGAGTGGCAGGACTGCCCCTGCGTGGGGAAGTACAGCACCGTCTCGCGGTACTTGTGCTGGAGTCCGGCCAGCCGTTCGCCCTCGTGCACCGGCACGTTGTACTCGCGCTGCCCGGAGGGGTGGGGGTTGAGGCCGGCGCGTATCCGTCCGACCTCGGCGGCCGTCTCCCGCTTCGTCGCCCCGGAGCGCAGGAGCGTCTCCAGGGCGCGCTCGTCGTGTTCGGGGAGCATGCCGCGCTGGGGGAAGACGAGGCGGAAGATCGGGTCCCGCGCCGGGTCCTTCCAGTCGATCAGCTCGTCGAGCACGTACTCGTTGACGCGGAACGGCAGGACGTGTGCCAGCAGCTCGATGCCGTCCCGGAGTTCCTGGGAAAGGCCGTAGCGCCGGACGATGTCGTCGATCTGCCGCGGACCGAAGGCCCGGAAGCGGGTAGCACCGACCGGTTGGTCGAGCATCAGTGTCATGCGGGGTCCCTCTGGATTCGGCGGAATAGCTGGACGACGGCAGGCCGGCCCTTGTCGGCGGTCGTGGCGTCCAGCGCCGATTACCCGGCTGGGATTCGTTGATTCGAGATTCTTCCCGAAGCCATAAATACCTCGCATGACACCGATAAGGATTCCGAATTCAGCCGCCGACCTGCGTTCATAAAGTCCGCACGCGAGGACGATAAGAGACCTTTATGGGGTGCGAACCGAATTCGTTTGAAAGGCGGGTGGCGCGGAAGTCGCTTGTCGTCAACGCCATTGATTCCGGAAGGAAAGATCATTGATGATCGGTTGCCCGCGTCGCGGACGCACACCATGAGCCGCGCGGACGTCGCCCAGCCGGTGCTCGTGCCGATGGGCCGGCCCCGGCCCGGGGGGTGCAGCGTCCTCGTCCACGCCGCCGGCGGTGGTGTCGGGGCCTACACGGGCGTGGGGTTCGCCCTGCGCCGCTCCGGCCCGGTGTTCGCCCTGCGCGGCTACGGGCTGGCGCCGGGGGAAGAGCCGGACCGCAGCGTCGGCGCCATGACGGACCGCTACTGGTCGCTGCTCGCGGAACTCCCGGAGCCGCCCCGGCTGTTGTTCGGCTGGTCGCTCGGGGGCGTCGTCGCCTGGGAGCTGGCGGCCCGGCTGGCCGAGGAGGGCCGGCGACCGCGGGTCGTGATGGTCGACAGCCCCGCCGCCCGCATCGACCGGGACCCGGCGGCGGCCGGGCGCTGGCGCGAGCGGGTCCGTTCCTCCCTCGCCGCCGACGACAGCGGCGTCCCGGCCGACCGGGTCGCCCTGACCGCCGACGCGCACCTCGACGCCGTCGTCTCCTACCGGGCCGAGCAGCGCCACGACTGCCCCACGCTGCTGATGCCGTGCGCCGACGAGGACAACGACGAGCACCTGGCGGTCTGGCGTCAGGTGGCCGCGAATCTGACCGTACGGCCGCTGCCCGGCGACCACTTCACCGCCTTCGACGGCGAGCGGCTGCCCCTCCTCCTGGACCACCTCGGGGCCTTCCTCGCGAGCACGGAGGAGCGGCATGCCTGACGGTCTGCTGGCCCGGGCCCGCACCGCGTTCGACGCGGCCCCGCCCGTGGGCGACTCCGCCTACGACCACTACTGCCGTGCCCTCGGCGAGGAACTCACCTCCCACTGGCCGGAGATCGCCCGTGCCAACGCGGCGGACGTCGCCGCGGCCCAGCGGCTGGGCATGCCGCCCACGCTGGTGGAGCGGCTGCGCCTGACCGACGCCCACCGGGAGCGGATGGTCGCGCTCACCGGGATGACCCGGCGTGAACTGCGGGAGGTGCGCGAGACCGAGGTGCCCGTCTCCGGCGCGGCACGGCGCGTCCACCGCGTGCCCAGGCCCCTCGGTGTCGTCCTGATGGTCTACGAGGCGCGGCCCACCGTCACCGTGGACGGCGCCCTGCTCCCGGTCGCCGTCGGGAACGCCGTGCTGCTGCGCGGCGGCAAGGAGACGGCGGCCACCAACGCCGCCCTGGAGCGCGCCGTGCACGCCGCGCTGCGCCGAGCGGGACTGCCCACCGGCCTCGTCAGCGTGCTGGACGACCCGCAGCGCCGGCTGCTGCGGGCCCTGCTGAAGCGGCCCGACCAGGTGGACGTGCTGATCCCCCGCGGCAGTCCCGCGCTCGTGGACCACTGCCGCACCAGTGCCATCCCGCTGATCGCGAGCGGCGGCGGCGTCAACCACCTCTATGTCCACCGCAGCGCCGACCTCGACCTCGCCGTACGGGTCACGCTGGACAGCAAGCTGCCCGAGCCGGCCGGCTGCACCTCCGTGGAGACCCTGCTGGTCGACCGTGCCGTCGCCCGGGACTACCTCGAGGCCCTGGCGCGCGGACTGGCGGGCCGTGAGACGGCACTGACCCTCCACACGGCCCCCGAACTGGACGCCCTCGTCCCCTCCGCACTGAAGACCGAGCCCCTCGCCGCGCACGACCTGGGCCGGGAGTTCCTCGACCCGGTCGTCGCCGTCGTGCCGGTCGACGACGTCGGCGCCGCACTGGACCACGTCCGCCGTCACGGCTCCGGGCACACCGAGGGCGTCATCGCCCGGGACCAGCACGTCGTCGACGCCTACCGCCGCCGTGCCGACGCCGCGATGGTCGTGGTCAACGGCTCGCTGCGGCTGCACGACGGGCCCACCCTCGGCCTGGGCACCGAGATCGCCATCGCCACCGGCCGGCTGCACGTGCGCGGTCCCGTGACGCTCGGCGCGCTCGTCACCCACAGCTACGTCACCGACGGCGCCGGCGCACTGCGCGGCTGACGCCCGGCCTCCCCCTCCCCCGAAAGGCACGCCATGCCCCAGGAACTGTCCCTCGACCGGGACGCCGTCGCCGCCGTCGTCAAGAAGGTGGTCGTCGCCGAGTCACGCCTGTCCCTGCCGCCCGACCGCGTCACCGACGACGAACCGCTCGTCGGTGACCTGCTCAACGTGAACTCGCTCGGCTTCGTCGGCATGCTCGTGCGGATCGAGGACGAACTCGACGTCACCCTCCCCGACGACCTCTTCGTGGGGCGCAGCTTCCGCACCGTCCGGGACCTGATCGACGTCGTGACGGCGGCGGAGGTACGGCGGTGACGAACCGGATCCCGACCCGCTGGCGCAGTGTCCTGCCCCACCTGTCCGAGCCGCTGCCGCCGGACCGCACCCCGCCCCGCTCCGGTGACGGGTCCGGCGAGATAAAGATCAACATCCCGACCGAGCTGATCCGGCACAGCGTCTCCGAACGCGAGTACTGGGACATCCCCGGCCCGGTCGCCGAACGCTACCGGCAGTACCGCCCGACCCCGCTGTGGCGTGCCCGCGGGTTCGAGGAGGCAGTCGGCGCCCGCGTCCCGGTCTACGTCAAGAACGAGGGCGTCAACATCTCGGGCAGCCACAAGCTCAACACGGCGCTCGCGCAGGCCTACTACTACCGGAAGGCCGGCGTGAAGGAGCTGGTCACGGGGACGGGCGCGGGCCAGTGGGGCACGGCCATGGCGGCGGCGTGCGCCCTGTTCGGGCTGCGCTGCCGGGTCTTCATGGTCGAGTCCAGTCTCCGGCGCAAGCCGTACCGCGGTGTGCTGATGCGCATGCTGGGCGCCGAGGTGCACGCCAGCCCCAGCGGCCTGACCAAGGTCTCCGCCAAGGAGGACCCGGCCGCCGGCAACAGCCTCTCGCTCGCCATCGGGGAGGCCGTCGAGTACGCCGCCGACCACGACCAGGTGGCCTTCTGCATCGGCAGCGGAGAGACGTACAGCATCCTGCACCAGTCCGTGATCGGCCTGGAGGCGGAGGAGCAGCTCGCCGAGCTGGACGCGGAGATCGGCGCCGTCGTCGGCTGTGTGGGCGCCGGTTCCAACTTCGGCGGCATCGCGCTGCCGTTCCACGCCACCGCCCGCGCGGCCGGCACGGACGGGCCCCGCCTGGTCGCCGCCGAGTCCAGCAGCACGCCGAAGCTGACGCGCGGCGTCTACGCCTACGACAAGACCGACGCCACCGGCAGCGGCCCGATGGAGGCGATGTACACCATCGGCAGCGACTACCGGATCCCGGACGCGCACACGGCGGGGCTGCGCTTCCACGGCGCGGCGAAGCTCATCTCCGCGATGCGGCACAGCGGGGACATCGACGCGATGGCGGTCAGCCAGGCGGACGCCCTGGACGCGGGCCGGCTGCTCGCCCGCCACGAGAACGTCCTGCCGGCGCCCGAGTCCGGCCATGCCCTGGCGGCCGCCGCGCGCGTCGCCGCCTCCCCCGACGCCTCCGGCGGAGTGCTGGTGTGCGTCAGCGGCCACGGTTACCTGGACCTCGGAGCCTACGAGCACTTCCTCGCCGGCGGGCTCGAGGACCAGTCCCCGCCCGACGAGGCGCTCGCCCGGGCGGTGGCCGGACTGCCCCGGGTGGGGACGCACCCGTGACGGCCACCGCGACCCCGTCCGTGCGGACCGGGATCCTCGACTGCGTGCAGGTCAACCTGGCGGTCATCGCGGACCGCCGGTACGGGCCCGGACGTCACCTCGCGCTGGGGGCGCGCCTGCGCTTCCGGCCGCGGCCCGGTCCCGACGGCCTGCCCACGGTGGATCCGCCGCCGGAGGCCCACCTGCGCGACGGAGCAGCGCTCGTCGGTCTGCGTCCGCGGGCCTTCGGCCGCTGTGTCCCCGCCGACGGGCTGCGCGCCATGACCGACCGGGCGTCCGTCGTCTACGCCGTCGCCGACTCCTACGACATGCCCTGGCTGCCCTACGCGGGCCGGGCCCGCATGGAGCACGGCTTCCTGGTCGGCGCGCACCGGGAGGGTGCCGTCGTCGAGGACTTCTACGACAACGAGACGGCGTGGGGCCCGGCCCGCCCCGGGCGGTGGACGTATCCCTGGCAGCGCCTGCCCACCGCCTCCTTCGCCTGCGTCCTGGCGCCCGTGCCCGATCACCGCGCGCCCCGGCCGGAGCTGGACATGGACGATCCGGCGGCGTACGTCGAGGCCTATGCCGCGCACCCCGACCGGCTCGCCGCCCTGCGCCGGCTGACCGCGGAGACCTGGCTGATGACGCGTGCCCGGCACCTGCACGCCGCCTACCGGGAGCACCTCGGCGAGCGCGGGGACACGGAGGACCACCTGCGCCGCTGGGACCGGCTCACCTCGACCGCCTTCATCGCCCAGCGGCGCGCCGAACGGGGCAGGCCCGTCCCCGGCGCCCTGCTGCCCGAACTGGCGTCCCTCCTGGCCGCCGACCGCGAGGTCTTCGCCCCGCGGCCCCACCGGAACTGACCCCGCCGATCCACTCCCCCATCCAAGCGACGGAGAAGCCGTGAACCAGCCCTTCATCGACCTGCTGACGCCCTTCCTGCCCAACCTCGGGGACCGGCCCCTCACCGAGGACAGCCGCCTGCACGACCTCGGGATGAATTCCATGAAGGCCATCGACCTGCTCTTCGCCATCGAGGACGGACTCGGTGTCTCCCTCCCGGACGAGGACCTCAACGACACCACCTTCGCCACCGCCGGCAGCCTGTGGGCAGCGGTGCGGCGGGCGGGCGCCGCCGAGGGAGAGGACAGGGCGGCGGCATGAACGTCTCCGCACTGCGGGAGCCCGCCACCGCGGCCGGCTCCCGGCTCGGCACCCTGCCCGCCGAGGCGAGCGGCGCCGACGTGTGGCGCGTCCTCGGCGCGGAGAACCGGCTGGCCCGGGTCTACCGCGGCAACGACCCACGCCGGGGCGTCGACGCGGCCGCCCTGAGCACCCTGCTGACCGACGTCGACCGGCGCTTCGGCGTCGGGACGACGCTGGCCGTGACCGTCCCCGTGGCCACCTGCCTGCCCCTGCTCGCCGGAGGGACCGGCCCGGCCGCCCGCACCCTGGCGGACAGTCTCGGCGGCCGGACCGTCGTGGCCCTCGCCGCCACCGACGAGACCTCCGGCTGCGACCTGGCGGCACTGGACACGCGCGTCACCTTCGAGGGGGACCTGGTCCGGCTAGACGGCACCAAGCGCTGGATCACCAACGCGACGACCTGCGGGGCCGCCCTCGTCCTCGCCCGCCACCGGCCGGGCCCCCACTTCACCAACTTCACCTGGGTGCTCGTACCGGCCGACGCCCCCGGCGTGCGCGCCGAACCGGCCGGGACGCGGCTCTTCGACGGCTCCGGGACCGGGCACCTCACGTTCGACGGCGTCCGGCTGTCCCGCGACCACGTCGTGGGCGGCACCGGCCGGGGGATGAGCGGCTTCGCGGCGCACATCGCCACCGAGCGCCTGGCCGGAGCCCTGTGGGCCGTCGCGCTGTGCGAACGGGTGCTGCGCGACACCGCCCGCCACCTGAGGCAGCGGCGCCGCGGCAACGGCGTCCTGTGGCAGCGCGAGGACATCCGGCGGCGCTGGGCGGAGGCCCTCCTGCGGTCCCGTCAGCACCGTGCCCTGACCGACGGCCTCACCGAGGCGGTCGCCGTCCGGCGCGACACCTCGGCCGCCGCGCTGCTCAAGGCCAGTGCCGCCGAGACGGTCGAGCACGTCCTCGACGTGTGCGCCCACCTCCAGGGCGCGCACGGCTTCCGCACCGGAGGACCGCAGCAACTGCGGGCCCAGGGAGCCCTGTTCGGCATCGGCGGCGGCACGACCGAGGTCGTCCTCGACATCGTGGCCGAGACGGCCGCCGAGAACGGGCCGGAGGACCTGTCGTGAGAGTCCTGGAGATCGGCCCCGGAGTGTGGGTGGCCACCGGTGAGGCGTCCGCCGGCCGCCTCTCCCCCGCCGACCGGGACGCGGCACGCGACCGTCCGGACTGGCGTGCCCGGCAACTGCTGGACGGACGGGCGCTCCTGCGGAGCCTGCTCGCGGAGGTGGCCCCGGACAGCGCCGGCGCGCCGGTCGTGGCCGGCCACAACGGCAAGCCGGTCCTGGCGGGCCGGTCCCGGCCCGGTGTCAGCATCTCCCACGACGGGGCGCACACCGTCGTGGCCGTCGCGCCGGGCCGTCTCGTCGGCGTGGACGTCCAGGTGCCGCCGCGGCACGTCGGCCGCTCGATGGTCCGACGGTGCGCCGCCCCGTACGCGGACCGTCTCGACCGCATGCCGGCGCCCCTGCGGCACACCGTCTTCACGGAGATCTGGACGGTCCAGGAGGCCTGCGTCAAGACCGACGGCACCGGCATCGGAGGGCGCCCCTGGAGCATCGACGTGCCTCCGCATCTCGACCACGGTGACTGGCGCGGTCTGCGCTGGCGCAAGGTGCGAGAACTCATCGACGTACCCGTGGCCTGCGCCTGGGAGGCGACACCATGACACCTGCCCTGTCCTGCTACTCCACCGCGCTGGTGGAGTATCTGGGAGGCGCCGCGGCCGGCCGTATGGCATCGGCGGTGCACCTGTGGGTGCGCACCGACGACCCGGACGGCGCGCTCGCCTTCTCCCATCACGACCGCATCGACGGCGGGGCCCTGGTCCACGACCACCGTCCGGACTGGCCGTCGGCCCGGGAGGCGCTCGCCGGCGTGCTGGCCGGGGAGGGTCAGGTGATCGTGTCGGGCAACGCCTTCCACCTTCCCTGGTCGCCGCACCACGGGGTGCGGGTGGTCCCCCACTGGTTCCTGCTGCGCGCCCACGACGCGGAGGGGTGGCTGGTGGCCGACCCCTTCCACGCCCTGACGCCCGGCGGTGAGCAACTGCCCTACGCGGGAGTGCTCGACGACGACTCGCTGCGCCGGGCGCTGACACCGGTCGGGCATCTCGAGGCGGCCGTACGCAACCGGGACGTGCACGCCCTGGGGGAACCGGTGGACACCGGCCCGGCGGACGCGTACCGGTGGCTGCGCCGGAGCACCGCTCCGCCCGTCGGCCCCCCGAGGGAGTGGCCGGGCACCTGGCTGCGCGACCCGCGGGAGGTCTTCGGGTACCTGCGGGAGCGCCTCACCGCCGACGGCGACCTGCTGGAGCGGCACGTGGACGACCTGTGGGCGGCGTCCCGGCACCAGCTCCACCGCCTGGGCACCCGGCCCGACCCGGACCTGGCCGACGCCTGGACGCAACTGCCCAAGGCCCTGCGCTTCGCCGTCGACTCCGCCCGGCGCGGACGCCCCCGCAGCGGCGTGGTCGAGCGGGCGCTCGACACGCTCGCCCGGCTCACGACCGGCCCGGAGGTGAGCCGTGCTCGGAGTTGAGACTCCTCAGGCGGGCCCGTCGGTCGACGCGGGAGTGGACGAAGGGCTCTTCCGCGCGACGATGACGGGTCTGGCGAAGTGCGTCGCGGTCACCACCGCGCTGGGGCCGCGGGGACCGGTGGGGTGCACGACGACCTCACTCATGTCGCTCTCGGTGGCGCCGCCGAGCGTGCTGGTGGCCTTCGGCTCGGGCGGACGCACCCTGGACGACCTGCTCGCCGCCGGGCGGTTCGCCGTCAACGTGCTGTCCCACACCCAGGGTCCGCTGGTGCGGCGCTTCGCCACGGGCACCCCCGCGGAGCGCTTCCGGGACACGCCGCACGCGGTGCTGCGGGGCGTCCCGGTCCTGCACGACGCGGCCGTCGTGATGACCTGCGACGTCGCCGAGACCCTCACTGCCGTCGACCACGTCCTGGTCGTCGGCACCGTACGCCACCTGACCGCGACCCCCGGCTCCCCGCTGGTGCTCGTGACCGGGGAACCGCACATCGCGACCCCCGTACCGCCCGCCCCGGCCGCGGCCGACGACCTGCGTTGACCTGGAGAGACCATGCCAGCGACTCCCGCACCCGCGGTGACCCACCGGCCCGACGAACGCTTCGACGAGTTCCTCCTTGCCGCCGCCGAAACGCACCCCGACCATCCCGCGGTGGTGGAGTACGCGGACGGCGCGGAACGGGTGACGACGTTCCGCGGCCTGCGTGAGGCCGCCGAGCGGTACGCCGCCGAACTCGACCGCTACGGCCTGGACGTCGGTGAGCGCGTCATGATCGTGTCCGACACGTCCGCCGAGGCCGTCGCCCTCGTGCTGGCGTGCTCGTCGCGCGGGCTGCCCTTCGTCCCGGTAAGCCCCGAGACACCGGCCGAGCGCCGGGAGACCATCGAGCGGTCGGCCGAGCCGGCGCTGTGCCTGTTCGCCGACGGGGAACCGGGGACGGCCGTCGGGCACGGCCGGTTCGGCCCGGACGGCATCGAGGTGCCCCTCCCGCCGGTGCGCCGTGAGCGGCGGCGGCGCGCCGTGACGCCGGGCGACACCGCCTACATCATCTTCACGTCCGGCACCACGGGCCGGCCCAAGGGCGTGGTGATGAGCCACCGGTCCGTCGTCGCCTTCTACCGGGGCATGATCGCCGAGGGGTTCGTGTCGGTGGGCGACCGGGTGGGATCGACCTCCCCGCTCCAGTTCGACTTCTCGCTGCTGGACATCGGCATGGCCCTGGGCAGCGGAGCGGCGGTGGCCCCCGTGCCGCGGGCCCTGCTGCGCTGGCCGACGAGATTCCTCAAGGTGCTGCGCGTGACCCGGGCCACCCACGTCAACGGTGTGCCGTCCATCTGGCGTCAGTCGCTGCGTCACATTCCCGACCAGCTGGCCGCCCTGACCGAGCTGCGCGGAGTGCTCTTCTGCGGGGAGGAGTTCCCCCTGGGCGAGCTGCGCCACCTCCAGCGGTTGCGTCCCGGTGTCCGTCTGATCAACTGCTACGGGGCGACGGAGTCCATGGCGGCCAGTTTCGCCGAGGTCCCCGATCCGCTGCCCGACGAGGTGACGCACCTGTCGATCGGGAACGGCCACCGGGGCACCGACATCCTGCTGCTGGACCCCGAGGGGGCGCCGGTGCGCGAGGAGGGCGTCGTCGGCGAGATGTACCTGCGCAGCCCGGCCCTGATGACCGGTTACTGGGGCGACGCCGGGGCGACGGACGCCGTCCTGGTCGCCGACCCGCTGGAGCCCCGCTCCGGACAGCGCCTGCTGCGGACCGGGGACCTCGCCTTCCGGGGCGCCGACGGCGCACTGCGCTTCTGCGGGCGGCGGGACAGCCAGGTCCAGATTCGGGGCAACCGCGTGGAACCGGCCGAGGTGCAGCGGCGGCTGCTGGCCCACCCCGATGTCCGCGAGGCGGCCGTGGTGGTGTACGAGGGACCCGCCGGGGACGCCGAGTTGAGCGCGTTCGTCGTTCTGGGCGACGGCCCGGCCGGTACGGCGGAGAGCGACCTGCGCGCGTTCTGCCTGCGTTCGATGCCCGCGTACATGGCGCCGAGCGTGGTGCGCATCGTGGGGAGCCTCCCCGTCAACCATCACGGGAAGACCGACCACCGGCGGCTGCGCGCCCAGCTCGTCACTGACGCCGCCTGATCCGTCCACGGGCTCCGTGGCTCCCGCTGGGGCCGCGGAGCCCGCTCAGCCTGCGCTGACCACGTCGGAGGCGGCCTTCAGTACGGCGCCGAGGACCGGTTGCCCGTCGTCGCCGCGCCGCCACAGGGCCTGCGTATAGGTGGGGGTGGCGGGTCGCCAGTCCACGACCCTGTGGAGCCGGCCGTCGGCGATGTCCTCGGCCACGGTGACCTCGGGCAGCAGTCCGACTCCGATGCCGCTCTCGGCCATGCGCTTCACCGCGGTGATGGAGTCGAGTTTCAGCGTCCGCCCCGCCCGCAGGGTCGACTCGACCTCGGTCAGGAGTCCGCCGCAGTGACGGACGTCCAGATCGGCGGTGACGAGGATCGACGGGACCGCTTCCGCGGGGCCCGGGCGGGCGGGGGCCCGTCGGCCTCCGGCCACCAGCGCGAACGGCTCGGGGCAGAGATCGCAGTGGTCCAGATCCTCCTGCGACGCTCCGCTGCTTATCATGAACACGCAGTCCATCTGCCCGTTGCGCAGCATGACGAGTGCCTCTTGGGGGGTGGACAGCCGGAGTGACACATCCATTTCCGGATATCGCAGAAGCAGGTATTCGATGAGCGGCAGCAGCCGATGATTTATGAGGCTTTCCGACGCTCCGACGCAGATTTTTCCCTGCGGTGCGAGTGAGGCGTCCGCGATGCGCCGGACGCGACCGCTGAGCCGCACGATCTCGCGGGCCTGTTCGAGGATGGAGTGACCGGCTCTCGTCGGCCTGACGCCACCGGGCAGGCGTTCCAGCAGGACCAGGCCGAGCGACCGCTCGAGCGCCTTGATGCGGTTGGTCACCGTGGGCTGTGTCACCTGGAGCAGACTGGCCGCCCGGGTCACACTCCCCGCGTCCACGGCGCCCAGGAATGCCTCGAGATGCCGTGTGTCCAATTCTTCCCCCGTGTGAGTCGGCCCGTGGAATACGAGCCCGCTTCTGCGCCGGCTCTTTCCTTCGCCCTGCCGTCCAGCTATTCCGGTCACGGACGGCATACGAGCGGTCACGGTTTTTTCGCAGCGTAGCGTCCCCCCTCCGCCTCATCAACACGTTTGGCATGTGCATATATGGGGAGGTGCCTTTTCCCGGACAGTTGATTTCACGTCATTCTCGTGAACTCGGCCGGGCGTCCGGCCCCGGGCCACGACGTCCCTCGCCGGCCGGCCCGGGGCCCGGAGTCCGCAGCCGGACGGGGAGCGGGTCGTCACCCCGGGCAGGCGGAGGTGCCGGAGGTCAGAGGTCCAGCCACTCGAGGTGGCGGGGGTCGAGGACACGGCCGTCGGCCCCGATTGCCTGCTGGAGCCTGTCGACCACGCCGCGGTTCACCGTGTCGTGCAGCTTGGGGTCGTCCAGGGCCGTGACCAGGTCGTCGTGGTGGCTCGGGACGATGAGCGGGGGCCGGCCCAGGGTGTCGACGGCGCGCTCGAAGTAGTCGTGCACGGCCGCGTGTCCGCTGGCGCCCAGCACCAGGACGTCGGGGGTGGCTCCGGCGACCGCGCGGGCCGCGAAGTTGGCCGAGCCGCTGAGGAACATGATGCTCAACCGGTCGCCCACCGTGATCTGGTAGCCCAGGGTGCCGCCCTCGACCAGATCACCCAGCGACCGCGGCCGGGCCGGGGGCGCGGTCAGGGTGCCGTACGGGTCGAAGCCGTAGCCGCCGAGCTGGCTGTGCAGACTGCGTACCACCTCGATGGTGTAGTCGGGGCGGGACGGCTTGTCGGACGACTGGAGGGGATGGCGCAGCACCTCGTCGCCCGAGACCACCACCGGACGGTGCTTGCGCCCGGCACCGGGGACGCCCATGGCGGCCAGCAGGTGCAGGTGTGTCTCGGTGCCCAGGATGTTGATCTCCCGGTCCCGCCAGGCGGGGTGGTCCAGGAGGTACGGCACGTCGGCGAGGTGGTCCCAGTGTCCGTGGGTCAGCAGGATGAACTCCGGTGCCGCGGTGAGGTGTTCACGCAGGACCCAGTCGATGATACGGTGGTTCACCTGCAGCCTCCGCGTCATGTCGGCCTTGCCGTCGGAGTCCGTGTAGGGCTGCCGGGTGAGGTACGGGTCGATCAGGACCCGGTGACCGTCGAAGCTCAGCTCCCAGCCCGCGACGCCGAGCCAGCGCAGCCGCACCCCGCTGTGCCCCGGACGGAAAGCGTTCTTGGCTCGGTCGGCGCGCTGCGCTGCGGCCGAGGCCGTTCCGGCCGTCCCCACGGCGCCGGCCGCGCCCGCGACGACACTCGTCCGCAGGAGACCGCGCCGGCTGACACGTCGCGGGGTGGCTGAGGACCGCTCTGAGAACATGGGTGGACTCCTTTGTCTGAAGCGGGCCTCAACTAGGCTTCCTGCCCCGGCCCTTGGCCCTGGAGTCAAGCCTCGGCCGCGGTCCCGTGTCGAATACACTCTCGGCCGCGGGCCGATTCGTTCGGCATATCGCCGCAGACCACGGGGGACGCATGCTGACCGAGCGGCATCTGGAGATCTTCGTCGCCATCGCGGAGGAAGGGCACTTCGGCGACGCGGCACAACGCGTCGGCATCACTCAGCCGCCTCTCTCGCAGGCGCTGCGCCGGCTGGAGACGCTGCTGGGGGTGCGGCTGTTCGACCGGGAACGCGGGGTCTCCCTCACCGAGGAGGGAGCGGCGCTGCTCCCGCACGCCCGCCGGGCGCTTGCCGCACTGGTCGAACTGCGGGAGAGCGGCACCAGGGAGGGCGCGGACGGGCAGCGCCTCCGGCTCGGCCTGTCGCCCGAGCTCCCGCCCCGGCTCGGCGCGACCGTCGCCGCCTCACCGGTCCGGGCCGGTGTGCGGGCCAGGGTCTCGGTGGTCACGGCGCCGACGGCGACGCTGCTGACGGATGTGTCCGCGGGACGGCTCGACCTGGCCGTCGTGCGTCATCCCGCCGTCCTGCACGGCCTGTCCGCGGGGCCCGTGACGCTGCTGCCGACGTGGCTGCTGGTGCCGGACGACGCGGGCGGCGCGGGGCAGCACTCGCGGGGCGAGGCGGACGCCGGTCGGTCCGCTGCGCACCGTCCGCAGGACAGGGCGAGCACGCCGGGCCCGTGTGCGGGTGGTGCGGGGGCGGCGCGGCGGTTGCCATACGCGGTCCGGCCGCGCGCCGAGGCGCCCGCGGCGCACGATCTCTTCCTGGACACGCTCGCGGGGCGGGGACGGCGGGTCGAGACGGTGGTGGTCTCGGACGAACGCGCCGGGCTGGCGCTCGTCGCCGCCGGTCAGGCCGTTCTCGTCACGGCGGACGAATCGCTCACGGCGGACGGTGTCGTCCGGCGGCCTGCCACCGCCCCGGCGCTTCCGCTGCGACTGCGGGTGGTGTGGGACGCCCGGCGGCTCGCCGCCGCGGGCGCGGCCGAAGCGGCCGAGGCCCTGGTCGACGCGCTGGCCTCTGCGCACCGCCCGAGTGCGGAGGCGACCCGATGAGCGCGACGGCCTCCGACAGGGACATCCGGTGCACCCTGCGCGCGATGTTCGACGACGCCGGTGTCCGCGGCCTGCTCCATGTGGCCGAACTGCACCGGCCCGCGGCGGCGGTGGAGGTCGACGCGGACGAGGCCGTGCTGATGGGCTCCGTCTACAAGGTGCCGCTGGCGGTGGCCTACTGCCGGCAGGTGGACGCCGGTGCCCTCGACCCACGGCGGCCGGTCATCCTGCCGCCCGGGGACAGGCTGCCCGGGCCCACCGGCATCTCACAACTGCGTGACGAGGTGTCCATGTCGTTGCGCGACCTGGTCGTCATGATGATGAGCATCTCCGACAACGCGGCCGCTGACGCGGTGCTCCACGAGGTGGGGGCCGAGGCGTTCGACGACGCCTGCCGCGCCCTCGGCCTGGTCCGCACCCGCCTCAACGACGGTGCCGCGGGCACCCTGGCCCGGCTGCTGACGGTGACGGGGGCCGAGTCCGTGGACGCGGCCATGGCGCGCATCGCGGACAACGACCGGGCGGTGCCGCCCGGCGTCTACGACCCCGCGTGGGTGGCCTCGACCACCCCGGCAGAGATGGCGCGTCTGCTGCGCGCCGTCTGGACGGACGAGGCGGCCTCCCCCGACGGCTGCGCGTTCGTCCGTCGCACCATGGGACTCCAGCCGTGGCAGCACCGGCTCGCGGCGGGTTTCCCGTACGACGACGTGGCGGTGTACGGGAAGACCGGGACGTTCGGCGTCATGCGGCACGAGGTCGGGGTGGTCGAACTCGCCGACGGCCGCGTGTACACGGCGGTCGTCTTCACCCAGGCCGCCCGCGCCGACCGTCGGCTGCCCCGCGCCGACGCGGTGATCGGCGCAGCGGCACGCAGGGCCGTCGAGTACCTGAGGGGAAGGGAGTGACCCCGCCTCCTTGCCCGCCGGTCCGCGGACGGGGCCGGAGCCGGAGCCGAGCGGCTCAGGGCAGCTCGGCCGCCTTCGCCTTCCCGTCGAGCTGGTCGCCGTAGCCGGCCTGTGTCCAGACGTGGTGGCGGAACCGCTCCGGCGTCAGCACCCCCTGCCATGGTGTGCCCGAGGGCTGGAACACGCCCTGGCAGGTGTAGCAGTAGCGCGCCTCCGCGGTGAGCGCGGCCGCCCGGGACTCCCCCGCACGTACCCGCTGTGCGTCACCGTGTTCGGTGCGCACGACGGCGACCGTCGCCACGAAGATGAGCACCGCGGCGACGCCTCCGACGACGGTGAGCCAGGGCAGGCCCCACTTGCCGGCGAAGTGCGCTCCCGCGGCCCCGGCCAGGAAGGCGATCAGAAGGCCCTCGGCGAAGTGCATGCAGCCGTTGCCCGTGTGCTCCGGTGCCGGAGCGAGCCGGCTCGCCAGGTCGTCGCGCCGCCCCCGCTTGCCCGTTCGCGCCTCGGCCACCGGCGCGGTGTCCTGTGTCCGGCACCCGGGACACACCGCCGGGCCGTGGACTTCCCCGTTCGTCATGATCCAATGGTGACGCCTCACCGACAGCCCTCGTCGACCGGGTCCCCCGGCATGGGGCGGAAGCCGGGCTCGGCGGCGACGGGAAGTCCGCGCACGTCCCCCGACGGGCAACACGCTCGCCTAGACCGCCCTCCTCGTCTTCACCCACGCGGCGAAGTCCTCGATGCCGTCGATGAGCGCCTCGAAACGGAAGGAGTGGAAGAGGTCGAAGGCGTGGTGCCCGCCCGGGAGTTCGGCGTACACGACCGGCGAGGTCGAGACGGAGCGCAGGGCGGTGACGAGCGCCTTGGGATTCTCGGTCTCCACCAGCTCGTCCAGGTCGCCGTGCGCGATCAGGAACGGCGGCGCGTCCGGCCGGACGAGGTTCACCGGCGAGGTCGCAGGGTTCCCGTCGAAGTACACCCCGAGATAGCCGTTCAGCACGACGGCGGCCGCGACGGAGGTGTCCGCGTCCTCGAACCCCGGCTGATACGCTGGGTCGTTGGGGGTGAGAGCGGCGAGCGCCGCCATGTGCCCGCCGGCGGAACTCCCCGACACGAACACGGCCGCAGAGGGATCGGCACCGTACTCCTCGGCGTGTTCGCGCGCCCAGGCGATGACCTTCTTCGCGTCGATCAGGTGGTCCGGGTGCGAGAACTCGGGGCGCAGACGGTAGTTGGCGCTGATGCAGACCCATCCCCGGCTCGCGAGACGGTAGAGCAGGGGGAGCGACTGGGTGTTCTTGCGGCCCTGGTCGTAGTGCCCGCCGTGGAAGTGGATCAGAACGGAGCCGCCCTCGGGGCGCGAGCGGTGGTGGTAAACGTCGAGGAGATTGCGGCGGCCCGCGTCTCCGTAGCTCAGGTCGCCCACCCTCCTGACGTCAGCGCGGCGACGGAAGACGGGCCTGAGCAGTATGCGCCCGAGCGGCGGCGGGCGGCGCGTACTCGTGCCGGCGCCGAGCGCCTCGTCCAGGGCTGGGCCGACCACGGACGCCGTCCGCATCCCCCGCCGCGCGACCACCCCGAGCCCGGCGGCGGAGACCACGGCCAGGCCGACGGCCACCCGGTCGGCGACCGTCGCGATGTCACCCTCCGCGTAGGCCAGTACGGTCGACGCCACCAGCGCGTAGAGGGCGAGGAACGGCACCTCGTTGAAGACCAGACCGAGCCGGTAGCCGACGTAGAAGAGCGGCTTCGGCCCGCGGACGGGATACAGACAGAACACCACGATCAACGCGGCCGTCGTCACGGTCACCAGATATCCCACAGCCACCGGAACCACTCCCCCGTCCACCCCTGAAGAAAACTATCCCATTCGGCACTGCACGCCGCACTGCCCCATCTGGTGGCCGATGGCCCCGGCACGCAGGCGGCGGCCGGACTCGACGACCTCGGCCGGTTCGTCGACGGCCTCCTGGACACGGTGTACGGGGCAGCGTGAGAGCACCCGTCCCCCGAGCGCGTGCACGACGCGGAAGCCCCGTCCCAGCCGGGCTGGAACCTCCCCCAGGGGGAGGTCCTACCGTCCTGACCGACGGCACAGTCGATGCATCGAAAGAGGTCAGTCATGACGACGTTTCTGCTGGTACCGGGACTTTTCATGGGTGGCTGGGCCTGGGACGCGGTGGCCGCCGAGCTGACCGGTCAAGGACACCGGGCGCTCCCGGTCACCCTGCCCGGCATGGCCGAGCGGGCCGAGGAGGACCCCGCCGGCATCGGGTTGCGAGAGCACACCGACGCCGTGGCGGCGCTGCTCGAGGCGGAGGGCCCGGACATCGTGCTGGTGGCACACAGCTACGGCATCTTCCCCGCCCTCGCGGCGGCCGACCGCCACCCGGGACAGGTCGCCCGAGTGGTGTTCGTGGACACCGGGTTCCCGGAGCCGGGTGAGTCGCTGGTGGCCCAGATGCCGCAGCTCGGCCTGCTGGAACAGGCCGTCGGCGACGTCATCCCGGTACCCGCGGAGATCCCGGCGGTGCAGGCCGTCCCGCCGGCGGAGCTGAAGCGGTACATGCGCCTGGCCACCCCGCAGCCCGTCCGCACCGTCACCGACCCGATCGAGCTGACCGGCGCCTGGCTCAAGCTCCCGACCACCGGGGTGTTCTGCCTCGCGAACGGACTCAGCCTGGAGTTCGCCCGCACGCTGCACGGCACCGGCATGCCGCGGTTCGCCAAGCTCGCCGAACCCGGAGTCACCTTCTTCGAACTGGCCACCGGTCACTACCCGATGCTCTCCACCCCGGGGGAGCTGGCCGACGTCCTGGTGCGCGCGGCGGCCGGCGAAGGCGTGGGGCTGTACGAGGGCTGACCGTCCGCGTCACCGCCGTCCGCGACCGCCGGCAGCGGCGGCGGTGACCGGCCCGCCGGGCCCGCCCGTCAGCGCAGGTGGCGCACGAAGATGTCCGACACGTCGTTGGTGTCGCCGGGCACCAGGTCCGCACCGTCGCTGGTGAAGGCGACTGTGCGGCCGCTGCGGTCGGGGGACGCGCCGTACGAGGACCCCTGCGGTGATCCGCCGTCGGGAGTGGTGCTGAGCCGGGTCACCCGCCCGGACTTCAGGTCGCGGGCGAAGACGTCCCAGGTGTTGTCGGTGTCGCCGGGGACCAGGCCGGGGGCGTTGGTGGTGAAGAAGGCGGTGCGGTTGTCCGCGCTGAGTCCGGCCCCGGTCACGCTGCCCGCCGGGCGGCCCCCGTCCGGCCCTGCCGCCAGCCGCGCGTACGCGCCGGTGCGCAGATCGCGGGAGTACGAGCCCCAGGTGCCCGGTTCCTCACCCGGCAGCACCCCGTCGCTGGTGTCGAACTGGACGTAGCGGCCGTCCGGGGAGAACAGCAGGCCGTACTGGACCCGCACCGGCATGCCGTTCACGTTGTACGCGCCCGCCCTGGTGCCACCGGTGCGCAGGTCGTGGACGGCGAACGACACGTAGGGCTGGGGCGGCCTCGCGATGCCCGTCACGCTCTGCGGCCAGGGGAAGAGGTTCCTCGCCTCGGTGGTGAAGGCGACCTGCCGGCCGTCGGCGCTGATGACCGGATTGGAGGAACTCCCGGTGCCCTGCGTGCCGTCACCGGCCACACTGACGAGCCTGGTCGTGCCCTTGACGCGGTCCCGGACGAAGACGTCGGCCAGCCCGTTGGTGTCCCCCGCCACCAGGTCGTCGCGCAGCGACACGAAGGCGAGGTAGCGGCCGTCGGCGCTGATCGAGGGCAGGAAGCTGCGCTCGGCGTCCCGTTCGCCGTCATGGCGGGTGATCAGCTCGGTGGTGCCCTTGACGCGGTCGCGGACGAAGACGTCCATGCCGTCGCCGGCGTCGCGCGGATCCAGCGTCCTGGACGGCGAATCGAAGGCGACGAAACGCCCGTCGGCACTGACGGACTGCACGTAGCCGGCCTCGTATCCCGGTGAGCCGTCGGGATTCGCGCTGACGAGGTCGACCCGGCCGGTGCGCAGATCCTTCGCGTACGCCTGGATGCCGGCGCCCTCGGGGAGCCCCGGCACGAGGTTGCGGGCCTCGCTGAAGAAGACGACGACCCGTGCGTTCGCGCTGAGCACCGGGCTGAACGAGGCGCCGTCCGCCTGCTGCCCGGTGGCGTCGACGCTGACGCGTCGCAGGTCCCCGTGCGACCCGGCGGTCGCCGGGTGCGCGTCGCCCCGGGCCGTGGCCGCGGGCAGTGCTGTGGCGCAGACCCCCGCCAGCACAGCCGCAACTGCCGTCCATCGACGACGCATGGTCAGTCCCCCTCACCCCTCGGCCACCGAGCGGAGCCGGGGCAAGCCAACCGGACCGGCGACACGCCGGGCAACGCGGGAACCGGCCATCCGCGGGGCCGGCGCCCGGACGGACCGCCGCCGGCGCGCGCTCGTCGGTGTCCGCACCGCGGGTGTGTCGTTCTCGTGAACTCCCGGGCGAAGGACGCTCCGTGATGCCTGCCCCGGGGGTTCGAGGGGGCATGATCCGTCTGTTACGAGGTGGCGGGCCCGTGCGGGCGCCGGTCGGTGGGAGTCGGGTGGAGATGAGCGGCAGGGCACTGAAGAGGCTGGGGTTCCTCACGATCGGACTGTTCGACGAGGACGATCCGGGCCGCGGGCACGAGGACACACTGCGCGTGCTGGAGCTGGGCGAACGGCTCGGCTTCGACAGCTCCTGGGTGCGCCACCGCCATCTCCAGTACGGCATCGCCTCGCCGGTGGCGGTACTCGCGGCCGCCACCCAGCGCACCAGCCGCATCGAACTGGGAACCGCCGTCACACCGTTGGGGTGGGAGAACCCCCTGCGCCTCGCCGAGGACTGGGCGACCGTGGACATCCTCTCCGGCGGACGCCTCAACCCCGGAGTGAGCACCGGACCGCCGATGCACTTCGAGCGGGTGAAGGGCGGGCTGTACCCGGACACCGCCGACGCCGAGGATTTCGGCTACGCACGGGTGCGGCGCCTGCTCGACCACGTCGCGGGGGTGCCGGTCACGGACTTCCGCGGCACGGAGGGCATCGAGACCTACTCCGACCGCGTGCAGCCCCACTCCCCCGGCCTGCGGCGACGGATGTGGTACGGGGGCGGCAGCCTGCGCTCGGCGCGCTGGGCCGGGGAGAACGCGATGAACCTCCTCACCAGCAGCGTGGTCAAGGCCGAGGGGGGCGCCGGGGCCGAGGACTTCGCCGCGGTCCAGCTCTCCCACGTCCGGGCCTTCCGCGCGGCGCACCCCGACGGGGAGACCGCGCGGGTCTCCCAGGGACTGGTGGTGGTCCCCACCGACTCCGCCGACGCCGAGCAGCGCGCCAGGTACGAGGAGTACGCCGCGCGGCGGCTGCCCCGCACCAGGCGCCCGCAGGGTCCGGCCCGCCTGCTCTTCGCCCCGGACCTCGTGGGCCCGTCCGAGTGGATCGCCGAGCGCCTCCGGGCCCATGCGGCGTTCCGGGAGGTGGACGAGGTGGCCTTCGCGCTGCCGTTCACCTTCGGCCCGGAGGACTACGAGCAGATCCTGACCGACATCGCCGGCCGGCTCGGTCCGGCGCTGGGCTGGAAGCCGGCGGCCTGACGGCCACCGTGCCGGGTGCGCGGCGCAGCCGGTGCGGGCCGCGCGTCTCAGTCGGTGGTGAAGGCGGCCACCACCAGGTCGGTCAGGAGGGTGCCGGCGCTCCCGTCGGGGTCGAGGTCGGGGTCGTAGATGGTGATGTTGAGCCCCACGCAACGCGGGGACCGGACGAGCGGGCGCAGCAGGGCGGTGAGTTCGCCGGGCAGCAGACCGTCGGGGTCCGGACTGTCGACCGCGGGCATCACCGACGGGTCGAGGACATCGGCGTCCAGGTGGACCCAGAAGCCGTCGAGGGCGCCCGCCTCGAGGTCGGCGGCCGTCGCGGCGCCGAGGTCGGCGGGGTCGTTGCGGCGCAGGTCGGAGACGGTGGTGACGGGGACTCCCAGGCGGCGGAGTTCGGCGACGTCCTCGTCGTCCACGAAGGCGTCCCGGGTACCGAAGAGCCGGACGTCGTCGTCCCGCAGGTACGGGCCCAGTCCTTCGAGGTCGGTCAGGTCCTTCTGCCCGCGCCCGGTCGCGAGGGCGAGTTCCTCGCCGCCGGCCGCGCCGATCCGGTCGGAGATGCCCGGGTGGCGGAAGTCGGGAGAGGCGTCGATCGAGGCCAGTCCGTACCGGCCGAGGCGGCGCAGGGCCAGCGCGGCGCCGAGCTGGATGGAGCAGTCTCCGCCGAGGACCAGGGTGAAGTGCCCGGCGGACACCTGCTTCTCGATGCGGTCGGCGAGGGTGCGCGTGTAGGCGGCGAGGGCGGGCGCGTTGAAGACGCCGTCGCCCTCCTGCCAGTCGCCCCGGTCGTAGCGGGGCGGTACGACGACACCCCCTTCGAGGGCGCCGAGCCTGGCCACGAGTCCGTTGTCCCGCAGTGCTCCGGCCAGCTTGTAGCAGCCGGGAACGGTGCCGGGGGCCGGGGGCCGCAGGCCGAGGTTGGAGGGGGCGTCCATGACCATGATGTTCCGCATGGGGCCATCCTCACTGTCGGGTGGGTGGTCTTCAACAGGTCTTCCGCGAGGTGTCGGTGGTCCGTGGCGTGCGCACCACCGCACCGTGGAATCCGGGTGCCGCGGCCGCACGGCACCCGGATCCATGGTTCTACGCTCGGACGTCGGCCCTGTGGAGCCGGGGTGCGGCCGTCAGGGCACGACCCTCAGCAGCCGGTTGGGCGAGCCCGTGCCCGGGCCGGTGACCTTGCCGGTGGTGGCGCCGTTCACCAGGGCGGTGGCGACCTGCGCCGGAGTGGCGGAGGTGTGGTTGGCCAGGTAGACCGCCGCCGCACCGGCGACGTGCGGGGTGGCCATCGAGGTGCCGGAGATGGTGCTGGTCGCGGTGTCGCTCGTGTTCCAGCCGGCCGTGATGGAGGAACCGGGCGCGAAGAGGTCCAGCACCGAACCGTAGTTGGAGTAGCTCGCCCTCGCGTCCGTGCTGGTCGTGGCGCCCACGGTGAGGGCCTCGGTCACCCGCGCCGGGGAGTACGAGGAGGCGTTGGCGCCGCTGTTGCCCGCGGCGACGGCGTAGGTCACGCCGCTCGCGACGGAGTTGCGCACCGCCGTGTCCAGCGTCGCGGAGGCACCGCCGCCGAGCGACAGGTTGGCGACCGACGGGCCGGAGTGGTGCGCGGTCACCCAGTCGATGCCGGCGATGACGCCGGCCGTCGTGCCGGAGCCGTTGTTGTCGAGCACGCGGACGGCGACGATCTTCGCCTTCTTGGCCACCCCGTAGGTGGAACCCGCGATGGTGGTGGCCACGTGGGTTCCGTGGCCGTTGCCGTCGGAGGCGGTGGTGTCGCCGTCGACGGCGTCGTAGCCGTAGGCGGCACGGCCGCTGATCTGCTGGTGGGTGATGCGGACCCCGGTGTCGACGACGTACGCCGTCACGCCGCCGCCCGCGATGTCCGGGTAGGTGTAGGTGCCGGACAGGGGCAGGGATGCCTGGTCGACGCGGTCCAGGCCCCAGGGCGCGTTGGACTGCGTCGTGTCGGCGAGGGAGACGCGCTGGTTCTGCTCGACGGCGGCCACCGCCGGATCGGCGGCCAGACGCCTGGCCTCGCCGGCGGAGAGGGTGGCGGTGTAGCCGTTCAGCGCGCTGCCGAACGTCTTGCCGACCTTGCCGCCGTAGCCCTCGACCAGCTTCTCGCCCGCCGTCGAGGACGCCTTGAACCCGGCGTCCTTCCGGAGCGTGACGATGTAGCTGTCGCGGACGGCCGTGGGAGAACCGGCGGCGAGCACCCGGCCCTCGGCGGGGGCGGCCTGTGCCGGGACCGTGACGAGGCCGCCGGCCAGGGCGGCCGCCGCGGCACCGGTGATCGCGGCGAACCGTATTCTCTTGCTGCGCAGTCGTGCCATGACGGGGGAGTCCTCCTCCTGGCGGCGCGCCGTGGGTGGGGCGCGCGTGTGGGGGCGGGTGTGCGTGATCGCGCACCCCGGCCCGGTGCGTCGCGTTCCGCTCGGGCCGCGACCAAGAGTTGCCCACGACTCGACTGGCCCACAACGGAGTTGACATACCGTCAACAACCTTGCCATGCGCACGACACAAGCCCCTGGAACCGGCCGGAGCGGAAGCGGACATAATCCTTTTGCGCGACGCATTCCGGCGTGGTTGGCTCGCGCCCATGACCTGGCTCCCGCGTGACTTCGCCCACCCCCTGCACGTCGACGTCCCGGGCGGCGGCGGCCATCGGCTGCGCCCCATCAGCGGCGCGGACGCACCGCTCGACTATCCCGCGGTGATGGGCTCACGGGAGCGGCTGTGGTCGCTCTTCGGCCCCGCCTGGGGCTGGCCGTCCGCCACGATGTCGTACGAGGCGAACCGCGCGGACCTGGAGCGGCACGCCGCGGAGATCGAGGCCCACGAGTCCTTCAACTACACCGTGGAGAACGCGGACCGCACCGCCCTGCGCGGCTGCGTCTACATCGACCCGCCGGAGAAGCAGGGGGCCGACGCGGAGGTCTCCTGGTGGGTGGTGGACGAGGAGGCGGGCGGCCCGCTGGAGCGGGCGCTGGACGCCTTCGTGCCGCGCTGGATCACCGAGGAGTGGCCGTTCGAGCGACCGCGGTTCATCGGGCGGGATCTGACGTGGGAGGAGTGGCTCCGGCTGCCGGAACGGTGACCGCCTCGACGAGCTGCGGCCCGTTGTTGCGGACGTTGTTGACGGCCGTGGAGACGGGCCGCGCGTCCAGTCGTCCGTCCGCGGGCCGCTCTAGGAGGTCGCGCAGCGCCCCGGTGTCCCGGCGGCAGGGGTCGAGCCAGGCGTCGTAGTGCTCCTCCGCCACGGCCAGGGGCATGCGGGGGTGAACGCGTCCGGCGGCGTCGGTGGCCTCGGTGGTGATGATGGTGCAGGTCGTCAGCCAGGCCGACGGATCGTCGCGCCCGGCGTCCGGGTCGCGCCAGTACTCGTACAGCCCGGCGAGGGCCATCACCCGGTCGTCCTCGGAGTGGACGAAGTAGGGCTGCTTGCGGGTCTTCCCCGTCCCCGGGTCCTCCATACGCTGCCACTCGTAGAAGCCGTCGGCCGGCAGGAGGCAGCGGCGCCGGGCGAACGCGGTGCGGAAGGCCGGTTTCTCGTGGACGGTCTCCACCCGGGCGTTGATCAACCGGGCGCCGATCCTCGTGTCACCGGCCCAGGACGGCACCAGGCCCCAGCGCAGTGCCCGCAGGTGACGTGTTGCCGGAGCGCCGGCGGACGCGTCGCGCGCCGTGCGTTCGAGGACGGCCCACACCTCGTCGGTCGGCGCGACGTTCCAGCTCGGCGCCAGGGGATCACCGACATCCGGGTCGGTGATCCGGAACCGCCGGGCGAGGTCCTCGGGACCGCGGGTGGATACGTACCGGCCACACATGGAGCCACTGTCGCACCCTCCGTGCGTCCCGCGACCGCACGGACCGCCGTGTCGCATGCCGAAGGAGCTCCGTCCCTCGGGCACACCCTTCCGGAGGGGGCGCCGCCGCTGAGCCGGTCGGGCGAGGCCGGCCGGTGCGCTGGTGCGGCGGCCGTCCCGGGCGGCCGCGCCTCGGCATGATGTGTCGCCGCGCGGAACCGCGCACCTGCGGGCCGGGGCCCGGAGCGGCCGCCGAGGAGGGACGCCCATGGGGAAACTGCCGTCGCCGGCCGAGTCGTTCCGGGCGGGGCGGCGCGCGGTGCGCGTCACCGTCGCGGCGGCCGCCGCGTTCTACCCGGCGGCACATCTGCTGGACCAGCCCGTCGTCGCCCTCTACGCCCTGTTCACGCCGATCGCCTTCGGCGTCCTGTCGCCCCTGCCGGGCGGGGGCCGCCATCGCGCCGGGACCGTGGTGCGGGCGGCCCCGGCGGCCGCCGCCCTGGTCTGTCTCGGTACCGCCCTCGCGGGCGCGGCCTGGTCGGCCGCCGCCGGCATGTTCCTGGTCGGGTTCGCGCTGCTCCTCTCAGCGGCCTGCGCTCCCCGGCTCGCGGGCGTCGTGCCCGGGCTCCAGCTCTGCTACATCCTGGCCTGCTTCCCGCCCTACGCCCCCGGCAGTCTCCCGGACCGGCTGGCCGGGGTGGCGCTCGGCACGGCCTCGCTGGCGCTGTGCGAACTCCTGCTCTTCCCGCAGCCGCTGCACCGGCCGTACCACGGGCGGATCGCCGACGCCCTCGACGTCGCGGCCCGTGCGGCGGGCCTGCTGGCCCGGGTGGACGCCGTGTCCCCGGGCACGGCGGGACGTCTGGTGGCGGTGGGCCAGGACCTGCGCTTCTCCCGGCAGCCGTCGGGAACCCGGCCCACCGGGGCGGGTCCGCGGGACCGGGCGCTGGCCCAGGCGGCTTCGGCGACCCGCCGCCTGCTCGAGCAGCTCGCCGCACTCGCCCGCCTTCCCTCGTGCCCGGCCGACACGACGTCTCTGACCCTGCTGCACGGGATCGCGGCCGCCTGCGCCGCCACGGCGGCCGAGCTGCGCGGGGAGCGCCCCGCCGCCGGTCCCGAGCTGATCGAGGAGATGACCGCCCAGTTCCTGGTCGAACGCGCACGGCCCCCGGAGAGGAACGCCGGTCCCGTGCACGCCCTGCTGCGCCGCCGCTCGATCCTCCTCACCGTGGCGGTGTCGGCCGTGACCGCGCGCACCGCCGCCGCCCTGGCGGCCGGCACCCGCCGCTCGGCGCCGGGACCGGTCCGCGAGCAGGCCTGGTACGCCGGGCTCCCGGCGCCCCGCCTGTGGCTCATGCGGATCCGCGGCAACCTCACCCCGCGCTCCGTCGTCCTCCAGAACGCCGTCCGCACGGCCCTGGGGCTCGCGCTCGCCCGCCTGGTCGCGGGGACGCTCGACCTGTCGCACGGCTTCTGGGTCCTGCTGAGCGTGCTCACCCTGGCCCGCACCACGGCGGGTGCCACCTGGTCCGCCGTGCGGTCGGCCGCCGTCGGGACCCTGGCCGGCGCGGTCGCCGCGGGAGCGCTCCTCATCGGTGCGGGTGACGCCACCGTGGTGTACGCCTGCCTGCTGGTGCCGACGATGCTGGTGGCCTTCTCGGTGGGTCCGGTCGGCGGGCCGGCCTGGGCGCAGGGCCTGTTCACGCTGATGCTCTCGACGGCGTTCGCCCAGATCGCGCCGGTCACCTGGCGGCTGGAGGAGGCTCGGCTCGTCGACGTGCTGACCGGCAGCGCGGTCGGGCTCCTGTGCGGCCTGCTCGCCTGGCCCACAGGTGCCCGGTCGGAGATGCGGCGCAGCGCCGGCGAACTGTTCCGGGCCGCCGCGCCCCTGGTGCGGGCCACGGCGAGGGCCGTGACCGGCCGCACCGCCGCGTCCCGTCCGGCGGGCAGCGCCGGGCCCTTCCGGTCCGCGCTGCACCGGCTGCGGATCGCCGAGGCCGCGTACGCGCAGTACCGCACGGAGTCCGCTCCCGACGCCGTCGACGGTGGTCCCGACTGGCTCGCCGCCCTCGACTACGGCTCCCGCGTGCTGGTCGGTGCCTACTGGCTGCCGCCGTCAGGAGGTGCCCCGGACCTTCCGCCGGCCCTCCTGCGCTGGGTCGACGCGGCGACGGAGGACGTGGCGTCCGCGAGTCTGACGGCTGCGGGTTCGCCGGAGGGCCGCGTCCTCGTCGACGTCGCACCGCTGCCGGCCGGTGCCGTGTCGGGGACGGCGCCGGACGTCCTGTCGGTCCTGGTCGACGTGGAGGTCTGGCTGCACGCTCTCGCCGCGGACCTCGCCGCCGCCACCGGCGTACGGGAGACGGCGTCGGCGGAGCGGACCTGACGGCGGGTCTCTCGCGGCGTCCGACGGGTGAGCGTCGACCCGGGCGCCCGGGGCGACGCATCCGCCGGGACCCAGGGCGCCCGATCGCCGCCGAGGCGGCGGCCCGTACGGTCCCAGCCGTTGACATGAACGCGGCGCAGCGGCACGCTGAGAGCGCTCTCACACACTGGTACGGACCATCCCCCCACACCCGCACGGAGGTGGAGAGTGCTGTCATCCCTCAAGCGCGGACTGCTCGCCGTGGCCGGCGTAGCCGGCCTGACCGGCGCCCTGCTCACGGCCGCCCCCGCACCGTCCGCGAGCGCCGCGGTCCCCGACACCATCCCTCTGACGATCACCAACGGCTCCGGTCGCGGTGACGCCGTCTACGTCTACATCCTCGGCACGTCGCTGACGTCGGGGCGGCAGGGCTGGGCGGACGCCGCCGGCGCCTTCCACGCCTGGCCCGCCGGCGGCAATCCCCCGACGCCCGCACCGGACGCCTCCATCCCCGGGCCGGCCGCCGGGCAGACCAGGACCATCCGCATCCCCAAGCTGTCGGGACGCATCTACTTCTCCTACGGCCGCAAGCTCGACTTCCGGCTGACCACGGGCGGCCTGGTGCAGCCGGCCGTGCAGAACCCGAGCGACCCGAACCGCGACATTCTGTTCAACTGGTCCGAGTACACACTCAACGACTCCGGCCTGTGGCTCAACAGCACACAGGTCGACATGTTCTCGGCCCCGTACTCCGTCGGAGTGCAGCGGTCCGACGGCACCGTGCTCACCACCGGCAAGCTCAAACCGGGCGGATACCGCGGGGTGTTCGACGCGCTGCGCGCACAGCCCGGCTGGTCGGGCCTGATCCAGACCCGGTCCGACGGCACCGTCCTGCGGGCGCTGTCGCCCCTGTACGGCGTGGAGACCGGGGCGCTCCCCGCCTCCGTGCTGAACGGCTACATCGACCGTGTCTGGCAGAAGTACGCGACGGCCACGCTGACCGTCACCCCGTTCGCCGACCAGCCGGGCACCAGGTACTTCGGGCGCGTCTCCGGCGGCGTCATGAACTTCACGAACAGCGCCGGGGCGGTCGTGACGAGCTTCCAGAAGCCCGACGCGTCCAGCGTCTTCGGCTGCCACCGTCTTCTGGACGCCCCCAATGACGCGGTGCGCGGCCCGATCTCGCGGACGCTGTGCGCCGGGTTCAACCGCTCGACGCTGCTGAGCAACCCGAACCAGCCGGACACCTCCGCGTCGGGCTTCTACCAGGACTCGGTGACCAACCACTACGCGCGGGTCATCCACGAGCGGACGACCGACGGGAAGGCGTACGCCTTCGCCTTCGACGACGTGGGCAACCACGAGTCGCTGGTGCACGACGGCAGTCCCGCGCAGGCGCGGCTGACCCTCGCCCCGTTCGACTGACGATGCTCTGAACGCCGCCGTCCGCCCGGGGCGGGAAGCCCCGTGCTCGACCCAGTTCGGGCTCGGGCCCTCCCTCGGCGGGCGTCCGCGTTCCTCGCCTCCTCCGGGTGGGTCACGGTCCCGCCCGTTGTTCCCCGGCCGGGACGGCCGGCCGCGTATCGGCCTCCCTCGCCTCGCCACGACCACCGACGGCCAGGGCCACGGCGCCCGCGGCGAGGGTGACGAGCCCGCCGGCCAGGAACCCCGCCCGGGCTCCCCCGTGTTCCATGATCCGGCCGAGCAGCAGGGCACCCAGCGGCGTCGACCCCTGCAGGACGAGGGTGTACAGGGCCAGGACCCGGCCGCGGAACTCGGGCGCGCTGCCCAGCTGGATGCGGTGGTTGGCGGCCTGGACGAAGTAGAGCGACGCGCCACCGGTCAGGAACAGGACGACGACCGCGACCGGGTACGAGGAGGCCCGGCCCACGCCCGTTTCCAGGACACCGAAGACCACGGCGGATCCGGCCACGAGCCGTGCCGAGGGGCGTGCACGGCGTCCGGTCGCCACCATCGCCCCCGTCAGCGACCCCGCGGCGAACACGGTGGTCAGCAGCCCGAAGGACGAGGCGTCGGCGTGATACACCGACTTCGCCAGCAGGGGCAGCGTCAGCGGGAAGTTCAGGCCGAACAGTGCCACGGCCGCGAGCAGTGCCATCGGCACCAGGAGGTCGGGGCGTCGGCGCACGTGCCGCAGTCCGTCCACGATCCGGGCCGGGTCGCCCCCGCGTGCCTCCCGCCGAAGCTCCGCGGGCCGTATCAGGCGCAGCGCGGCGATCGTCGTGAGGTAGCTGGCGGCGTTCAGGAGCATCACCCAGCCGATGCCGACGGCCGTGATGAGCAGTCCGGACAGGGCGGGTCCGGCGACGCGGGCCACGTTGAAGTAGGCGGCGCTCAGGGCCGAGGCGTTGGGCAGCAGTCCGGGTCCGACGAGTTCGCCGACGAAGGCCATACGGGTCGGCACCTCGAGGGCGTTGACCACTCCTAGCCCGCACGCGAAGACGTGGACGTGCCACAGCCGGGCCTCGCCCGACAGCACCAGCAGGCCCAGCGGCAGGGCGAGCGCCCCGGAGACTAGGTTGGTGAGGGTCAGCAGCGTGCGCTTGTCGTGGCGGTCCGCGAGCCGTCCGCCGTGCAGCGTGAGCAGCAGCAGCGGCGTGAACTGGAGGGCGGTCACGGTGGCGAGCGCGCTCGCGGAGTCGTCGGTCAGGTCGAGGACGAGCCAGTCCTGGGCGACGACCATCATCCAGGTGCCGGCCACCGACACGACCTGGCCGAGGGCGAAGAGCCGGAAATTGCGCACGCGCAGCGCGCGGAACGGGCCGCTCGCGCCGGAGCTCACGGGGGCCCATCTCCGACGGCAGCGGCTTCCCGGCACTCCTCCAGGAAGGCGAGGGCCCGCAGGTGGTAGGCGCGTGCCGCGAGGCCGAGGCTGATGTTGTGCCCGGCGCGCTGCAGCCGGTCGACGACGACCCGAGGCGCTGCCGTCAGCGAGTCGGTCAGCTCGGTCACGTCGTCCGGGCCGTGCCGCCACCATGCCTCGTGCTCGGCGAAGGTGAAGCGGACGGGAACGCGCACGCGCGGCAGCACGTCCGCGGACACGGTCGCCCAGTCGCCCACCGACTCCGCCTCCCGTCGGGGCATACGTGCGACGACGGACTCGCCGGCGCGGAACGTGCCCGGCGGGTAGAGGTTCAGCGGGCCCCAGTTGAGCCGCCGCAGCGCGATCCCGTCGCGCTGCCCGGCCCGTTCGGGCGGCACGGCGAGACGGAGCCCCGCGCCGGAGACCTCCACGCCGAGCAGGGCGCGGGGCGGCCGGTACGCGGCCAGGGCGAGCGCCAGTTTCCCGCCGAAGGAGTGTCCCAGCAGCAGGGTCCCGCCGTGCCCGGTGTGCCGCTCGGTGAACTCCTCCACGGCGGCGGCCACGGGGCCGACCTGTTCGGTCACGGTCAGGCCGTCGCACCGGCCGAGGGCGTGCGGTCCGTAGCCCGGCCGGTCCAGGGCGAGCACGGTGCAGCCGAGCCGGGAGCCCAGGGTCAGCAGGGACACGTCCGGGTGGGCCTGCCCGTCGAAGTAGCCGGCGGTCATGCCGCCGCCGTGCAGCGCGACGACGAGGGCGCGCGACGGGCCGTCCGACGGCTCGGCGAGCAGTCCCGTCACGGGTTCGGTTTCCGCGGTCAGCGTGATGCGGCGGACCCCTGGCGACATGCCGGCTGAGGGGGTGACCGCGTCACCTGAAGCGTCCGGGGCCGGGGGGACGGCGACGTCGCCACGGCCGACGATGGGCACCCTGCTCACGACGATCCCCGTTCTCCCTGTGTCGGCGGCGTGCCGAGCCTCGGTCGCCCTCGGCCCGCTCGACGTGCTGGACGCGGCAAGGCAGGCCGTTGCGGGACTTGGTCGAGTCCGCGGGGCCGGCTCCGAGAACAGTGCAAAGACTGCAACAGGCCGGGCGGGAAGCGCCGGCAAGCAGCTCCTGGGAACGCCCGGTGTCCCCGGTTCGGCCCACCCCGCAGCCGCCTCGGACTCGCCGCGCCGGCCGAGTACGACGAGCGCCGCGGCCTCTTGGTTTGGCTGCACTAGAGGCTGTTCGGGCGATCTTGTAGGGCTCTGGCGACGAGGTCGTGTATGAGGTACTCGCCCGGGGCCCTGTTCTCCTTGAGGCGGGGGGTGTCGTCGGGGCCGAACCAGTCGTAGGCGGTGTGCTTGCACCACTCCAGGACGGGGCTGTCCAGATCCCCGTCGACCTCGACGAGGTAGTCGGCCTCGTGCCGCATTCCGTCCCCGTCGTCTCCGGTCCAGGTGGTGATTCCGAGCAGGCGTCGTACTCGGCGCAGGCGCCAGCCGGTCTCCTCCTCGATCTCGCGGGCGAGCGTGTCCAGGAGTGTCTCGCCGGGCTCGACGTGGCCGCCGACGATGTCCCAGCAGTCCGGGAAGAGCCTGCGGCCTGGGCTGCGCTTCTGGGCGAACGCCCTGCCGTCCCGGTTGAGGATGACCGCGCCGACCGTCCAGGTCTCGCCTTCGGTGGGGACCGGGATCTCAACGTCGTCGTCCACGTCCACGTGGTGCTGATCGTCTGGCACGTTCTCACTGTAGGGCCGTGTCCGGTCGCCGGCCTGGAGCGTTCTCCGAGGCATGACGGGGCGGCAGGTGTTTCGGACGGGCGGTGGGCGCAACTGAAGCCTTCGCTGCCGGTGAGCATCGGCCGGTGCGGGCGGCCTGGCGGGACCTGCCGGACCGATTCGACCCTGGAAGGGGGTGCATGAGCGCCCCCGGCTGCGGTCGGCCGTCGCCGCGCTGCTCATCTGGCTGCGCTCGTGATAGCCCGCGCCGGCCGGCGTCTCAACTGCGTCGGAGGAGCCTTCCGAGCCGGCCGGGTGTGGAGCCGCGAAATCGTTGAAGCAGCTCGAGGGCCGGAGGACTGTCCGGATCGAACCCCTGGATCCGGGACAACTCGGCGGGCACGCCAGGACCCCACAACCGGGCGCCATGGCACTCGTAGCAGAAGGCGACCTGGAAGAGCAGCTCGTTGGCGCTGTGGGCACGGACACCCCAGCCCGGGAAGAAACAGCGGCGCAGCTCACTGTCCGGCACGGAGCCGATCAGCGTGAGGGCGTCACCGGCCTGAGCCGCCTCCCAGATCGCCACGTCGTCACCGACCAGGTCCTCGGAGCTGATGTGTCTCATCGGGTCGGTGATGCGGACGACCTCGACCAACTCGATCGTCTCTTGAACGGGCGGAAGCATCATGGGTGAAGGATCACTGATCAGGACGCGGTGCACCAGAGGCGAGCGGCACTTCAGAACGCCCGGAAGTCTTCGAATGAGGGCTCGAACGAGGGGGCAGGCAAGCGATACGCCTTGCATCGGGCCTCTTGTTCGCCCCGGGGCCCGACGCCGACCGCCTCGCCGGGGAAGGCATCCGAGATCACCGTCCATCCCAGATTCCGCTCGTAGTACCGCACGGCCGTGTGCACGGACGGCCACCAGTCGTCGTCGACGACGATCAGGCCACCAGGACGGACGATCTTGCGCAAGAAGTACAGGTCGACGAAGACTTCGTGGAACCGGTGGCTGCCGTCCACGAAGGCCGCGTCGGCGACGAACCCTTCGGCCAGCAGCTGCGGGAGCGCGATCGAGGAAGGAACGGGCACAAGCGTGGCGATCGCGTCCAGCCCCGCAGAGCACAGCAGATCCCAGCCGGCGTCGGAGTACTCGCTTGCCTGGAACGGGTCGATGACGACGTGTCGGGGAAGCGGACGGGCGACGGTTGTCAGCGCCTCTCCGATGGCGAGCGCCGAGCCGGCGTAGGCGAGATCGACCTCCACCACCTTCTCGACTCCCTCGGAGACCATCAGATCGCGCAGTTGGTCGCACTGCTGCTCGGGCACCGAGACGGTCTCGAAGTCTCCCTCGCGGTCCCGCGTCCGCGGCGGCCCCTCCAGCGACAGCCGGCGGCGCACCTCACGGACCCGGGTCACGCCTTCATCCGTGTCGGCCATTCCTGACGGTTCCTCCTTCACAGGGCAGCACCTCGCTCTCACCGTAAGGCGGGTTGTGTCAGGGCGACGGCGGTACGCCACGGTCCGTGAGATCACGGCATCTGCGGCTCAGCGCCTCGTCTCGTACCTGGTCAGGACCACGCCGCCGGGGAAGGTCCGCGTCTCCACCCGGTTCAGGTTCACCCAGCTGTCCAGCGCGGTGAAGAACGGCGTGCCGCCGCCCACCAGGACCGGATGGGTGGCGATCACGTACTCGTCGATCAGCCCGGCGCGCATGGCCGCAGCGGCCAGCGTCGCGCCGCCGATGTTCATGGGACCGCCGTCCTCGGCCTTGAGGCGCCTGATCTCGGCGATCGCGTCGCCGGTGACCAGGCGGGCGTTCCAGTCGACCTTGTCGATCGTCGAGGAGAACACCACCTTTGGCGTGTCGCGCCAGTTCCGCGCGAACTCGATCTCCGCCGGGGTGGCGCTGGGCTGCTGGTCGCCGGTCGGCCAGTAGGAGCTCATCGCCTCCCACAGCTTGCGCCCGTACAGCGACAGGCCGCACGCCTGCTCGTGGCCGAGCCACCACTGGAACAGCTCGTGGCTCGGCGGTCCGCTCCAGCCGATGTCGTCGCCGGCCGCGGCGATGTAGCCGTCCAGGGTCAGGTTCATGCCGTAGACCAATTTCCGCATGGCCCAGCCTTCCGTCCGTGGGTGTCCGGCGTACAGACCGGCGCGGCGCGGAAAACTCATCGGTGCGCGCTCCGGGCTCGCCGGTGGTCTTCGTGCTCGGGGCTCAGCGTGGTGCACTCGGCCGACACGGGCAAGCCGCCTGATCTCGACCTGGCCCTCGCGAGGAATACCACGGATCGGAGACCGATCACGGGTGACGAGGCCGTGAGGCAGCCAAGGGCACCCAGGTCACGCAAGATCGACCTGCGACGAAGCCGTGATCTCCGATCCGCGGAACACCTGGCACCGATCGCCGATCACGGCGCCTGACCGTCCTCACCCTGATCATGCCCGTACGGGCCGCCCGCCTACGGCCGCGCCATCCCCGAAGCCTGACCCCGGCACGCAAGACGTCGGTGGGCCACATCCGCCGTGCGTGGTGCCTGGTGGTGCTGACACCAGGCTCATCAGGCTCTCCCCGTGGCACCGGCACCCGCGGCCAGGATGAGCGCCATGAGCCGACGCACCATTCTGATCACCGGCGCGAGCCAGGGCCTGGGCCGTGGCATCGCCCTCGAACTCGCCCGGCAGGGCCACACCGTCCTGCTGCACGGTCGCGACCGCGCACGCGTCGAGGCGGCGGCCCGCGAGGTGAGGGACACCGTCGCCGGAGCCGCCGTACGCACCTACCTCGCGGACCTGGCCGACCTCGACCAGGTGCACGGCATGGCCGCCCGCATCCGCGCCGCCGAACCGCGCCTCGACGCGCTGGTCAACAACGCCGTCGCCGGCGGCGGCGCGGAGCCGCTCCGCCGGGAGTTGAGCCGGCAGGGACACGAGCTGCGGTTCGCCGTCAACCACCTCGCCCCGTACGCACTCACCCGCGACCTGCTGCCCCTGCTCACCGCCTCCGCGCCCGCCCGCGTGGTCAACGTCGCCTCCGTGGGGCAGGAAGCCGTCGACTTCGACGACGTGATGCTGGAGCGGGACTACGAAGGTCTGCGCGCGTACTGCCGCAGCAAGCTCGCGATGATCATGGCGACGTTCGAGCTGGCCGCCGAACTGCGAGGGACCGCCGTCACGGTCAACGCCCTGCACCCCGCGCATCTGATGGACACCGCGGGGGTGCGCGCGTACGGCCTTACCCCGGTCACCGGCATCGAGGAGGGCGTGCGGCCCACCGTGCGGCTGGTGCTCGACCCGGACCTGGAAGGCACCACCGGGCGCTACTTCGACCAGTTCACCGACGCGCCCGCCCACGAGCAGGCCTACGACCGCGGGGCCCGCAAGCGCCTGATGGAACTCACCCACCGTCTGCTGGGCCCGCGCCCGGCCCTCGCGTGACGCCCTCCGGCCTACCGCGCGGAGCCGGCTAGGGGCCTGTCGTTTGGATCATCGTGAGGACCAGATGAAGATGCCTGCGATGTGGAATCCGGCGAGGTAGATGGTTGTGGTCTTGTCGTATCGGGTGGCGAGGCCGCGCCAGACTCGTATGCTGCCCCCGTGGAGCGGGGAAAGCTGATCGCAGACCGATATGAGCTGATCGGCCGTCTGGGCCGGGGAGGCATGGGCGAGGTGTGGGCCGCGCGGGATCGCGTGCTCCACCGTGAGGTCGCGCTCAAGCTGCTGGATTTCGACGGGATGGCCCAGGCTGACCTGCCCCGTCGGTTCGAGCGTGAGGCGGTGGCTGCTGCCCAGATCGTCCACCCCAACGTCGCCGCCCTGTACGACCGGGGTATCCACGACGACGTGTTGTTCCTGGTCATGGAGAAGGTCGACGGCCAGACACTCACAGCGCGGCTCCGGGCTGAGAGTCCTTTCCCCTTGACCCGTGTCGTGGCCATCGCCAGCAGCGTCTGCGCCGCGCTGGAGGCCGCCCACCAGGCTCAGGTCATCCATTACGACATCAAGCCCGACAACGTCATCGTCACCGGCGACGGGCTGGTGAAGGTCATCGACTTCGGGATCGCCGGGTTCGTCCAGGCCGCGTTCACCGTGGCGCGCTCCTCACAACTAACCCCGGCCGGGACGCCGGAGTTCGGCGCACCGGAGCAGTTCCTCACGGAACGCGGCGACGAACGCTCCGACCTGTACGCACTCGGTGGGATGCTCTTCGGAATGCTCGCCGGCCGACCGCCCTTCACCGGGCACAACAGTCTCGCGGTCGTGCGGCGCAAGCTCGACGAGGAGGCCCCGCCCCTCGACACGTTCCGCCCCGGCCTGCCGCCGGAGGTGACCGCGCTCGTCGCCGAACTACTGGAGCGCGACCCCGACCGGCGCCCCCAGTCGGCACAGCAGGTTCAGCAGCGACTTCAGGCACTCCTGGCGTCGTGCGCGGCAGCGGAAGCTCCCACTGCGGCGATGCCCCCGCCCCCGCGCACCCGCCTGATGGGCGACACGCAACAGCGCGCGCCCCGGCCGCCCGCTCCCGACTCCTGGAATCGCGCCTCCACCGACGAGACGCCGTTCACCGCGGACGCCCTCCTTCCGCGGCGGTTCACCAACGACTTGGACATCGAGTTCGCGCGGATCGCCGAGGGCACTCGCCTCTCCAGTGAAGCGGGACCCAGCGACCTGGCCGGGGAACTCGCGCGCAGTGACTGTACCGAAGTGGTCGTCGGCGTCTACGCGGAGCAGCCCGGTCCCCATGCCACACCCGAGAACCCCGTCTACGTCTCCGTCCAGGTCTTCGCGTTCCCCGACGCGGCGACGGCCCGGGACGCGCACAAGAACCTGGGCGACGGAGGCGGAGCCTGGCGCCTCACCATTTGGAGCGCCCACGACGGGGGCGGCCTCGCCCCCTGTCCCGACAGGATCCGCCGCAGCCTCCGATGGCGGTACAGCCAGAGAGTCCACCGCTACCTGACCGTGGCCTTGGCCTACCGCGCTGACCTCACTAACGACGGCTCCATCCGGCCCTGGCTCGCCGCAGCCGCCCGCAAAGCCGCGGTCTCCGCCGGGCCGCAGAACCACCACGGCGACTAGGCCATTTCGTTTATATCAGCCGGTCGTTGGTCTGGGTGTGCCGTTGACTGATGCGCAGTGGGCGCGGATCGAGCCGTTGCTCCCGGACCGGACGCCGAAGCGGGGTGGCCGCCGGCGGGACCATCGTGAGGTGATCGACGCGATCGCCTTCAAGTTCCAGACCGGTACCCAGTGGGTGCACCTCCCGGAGAAGTACGGCAACTGGCGGGGCATCTACAACCGGCTGCGGATGTGGGCCGTCGACGGCACGTGGGAGCGGGTGTTCACCGCCCTGGTGGCCCAGGCCGACGCGGACGAAGACGTCAGCTGGGACGTGTCCGTGTGCTCCACCATCGTGCGGGCGCACCAGCACGCTGCCGGGGCCCGCAAAAAGGGGCCCCGGCCGGAGAGCCGGACGATCACGCCATCGGCCGGTCCCGCGGCGGACTGACCACGAAGATTCACCTCGCGGCCGACGGCCGGTGCCGGCCGCTGGTGTTCGTCCTCACCGCCGGTCAGGCCGGTGACGCACCCGCCTTCACGGATGTCATGGCCCGTCTGCGCGTTCCCCGCCCTTCGGGACGGCCCCGCACCAGGCCGGACCTGGTCCTGGCTGACAAGGCGTACTTTTCCCGCGCGATCCGCGACCACGTGCGCAGACGCGGCATCCGCGCGGTGATTGCGGAACGGGCCGACCAGCAGGCCAACCGGCGGCAGCGCGGACAGGCGGGCGGCAGACCGCCAGCCTTCGACCGCGAGGCATACAAGCAGCACAACACTGTCGAGCGGTGCATCAACCGCCTGAAGCAGTGGCGCGGCATCGCCACCCGCTACGAGAAGACCGCGACCATCTACCTCGCCGGACTTCACGTCGCGGGCATCTTCCTCTGGTCCACCCGCTGATCCAAACGAAATGGCCTAGTCGCGGCGCGGGCTGCTGCCGCTGTGGGCTGCGAGCGCCCGGAAGTCCTCGAAGTCCGGTTCGAACGGCGGGCAGGCGGTAGACCGACCCGCCCTGCCCCCGCACTGTGGCTCGGGCCGTTCAGTCGTCGGTGACATCAATGGGGTGATCGTCGCCGCATCCCTCGAAGTCGCTAGGAGTTCCGTGAGTGATCACGAGAACGTAGGAAGTCGGGACGAGAGCGCAGTCTTGTTCTTTCCACTGGACGGCGAAGAGGCTCCAGATGGCGAGCACGATCACTACGGCGATGGACCGCAGGCTCCGAGTCGGGTGCTGCCATCTGCCGTCGTCTGCGGGACGGTGGTCGAATCCTCCTGGGCGGTCCGGGCCACCGGGGCCGCCTGCCGGTGGTTGACTTTGAGCCTTCGAACGCTCCCAAGGGCGTCTGTCCTCGGGCTCCCCCGCGTTGTTCAGTTTCATCGCGTCGGTCTTCTCCTTCGCTGGCGCAGGCGTAGGTGCTGTTCATCGTGCGCTGTCTCGGAACTGGAGTCGAGGGCACGACAAGACAACGTGGCGAGGTCGTCAGCGCCGTGTTACCGAGCCACCCGTCGAGTTCCCTAGGCGACCTTGCCCGTCCATCGCTTGTCCGAGGAGTGCGCCCGCCACCGGATGCCCTGAACGGCCACATCGGCGAGGGGCAGTTGGAGCAGACGCGGCAACCGTAATTTGAGTGCGCAGAACGACATCGTCGACCACGGAAGACCTGTGCCGAATGCGGGCGCACGCGCCGCCGCCGGTGAGGTGTTGTGCACCGACTGCGGTCCGGGTCACACGTCCGCAGCGAGTGCTAAGAACGCGTCTGGCACAGTTCCTGGCCTACCAGTGTGGTCATGGCGTCCTCGGTGTCGTGGCCGCCGTCACTGTTGACGTACACCACGGCGGTCCGGGTCCCGTCTCGGGTGGCGCCGCCCCAGGTGACGTAGCCGAGGAGCTCGCCCCGGTGGCCGTAGTAGCTGCCCCCGCAGGGCAACGGGATCTCGGCCAGCCCGAGCCCGTACCTCACGTCGCCCAGCTCGGGCGCGGGCATGGTGCTCGTCATCTCGTCGAGCTGCGCCGGAGCCAGCAGACGGCCGCCGAGCAGCGCGGCGTAGAACCGGTTCAGGTCGTGCGCGGTGCTGATGATCGAGCCGGAACCGATGGCCATACTCGAATCGAGCTCCGTGACGTCGATGCCGGCGTCGGTCCCGAACGCGGCGTAGCCCTGGGCGTGCGGACCCGGGATGGACGGGAAGACGCCGGGCGTACTGGTGTCCCTCAGGTCCAGGGGGCGGATGATCCGGTCCTTCACCTCCCGTGCCCAACTCCGGCCGGTGACCTTGTGGATGATCATCGCGGCGAGAATGTAATTGGTGTTGGAGTAGGACCAGCCAGTACCCGGGTGTGGCTGCCGCATCGCCAGACCCACCAGCTCCTCGGGGGTGTACGTGCGGAACCGCTCGGCCCGATAGCCGTCCGCGCTGTTCAACGCGGGTATCTCCGGCTTGACATCAGGGATGCCGCTGGTGTGCTGCAGCAGCTGCCGCACGGTGATCCGGCCGCCGTCGTTGCCGTTGCCCCGGACCACTCCCGGCAGCCACTGCTCGACGGTGTCCTCCAGGGACATTCGCCCCTCTCCGACGAGTTGCAGCACAACCGTGGCGGTGAAGGTCTTGGTGGCACTGCCGATCCGGAACCTGCCGTCCCGCGGCATTGGTCTCAGGGTGTTCATCGCGGCCGTCCCGGCGTACGCGCTGTCGCGTGCGTCCGGTGACGTCACCTCGGCATGCACGCCGACCGCCCCGGTGTCGTGGATCGCCTCCACCTGCCGTCGGAGCGGATCGGCCGGCCCCGGCTTCGCCGCCGCATTGGGTGCGGTCGACGCGGCGAGGACGGCAGTAGCCAGGCCGGTCAGGACGAGCATGCCTCGCCGACGCCTTCTCAACCCATGCATGACGAACCCTTCTCTGTTCTGGTAGCACGCCTTCAGGGACCGCTCAGACTGGGGCCCGCGACTGTCTCGCTCCCCCAAAACGCCGACGGTCGGCAACCATCCCACCAGCAGAGGGGAGACCGCCCCATCCGGCTTTCCCCCTGACGTACCGATGCGCTGTCCTCAGGGCGGCGCCGGGGGCTACCCCCCGCAGCAGGCGCGATTGCCGCCACGCCGGTTCGCTTCTGCGGAGCGCCTGTCAGGCATCCTCCCCGCGCCCGTGGGCAAGTGCTGCACGGCCCGAAGGTGCCTCGCCGTGTTCTTTTCCTGCCCCGGCCCGGACGGCCGGATCAGCACCGTGTCAGAGGCCGGCTCCTTCCTCGCGCTCGTCGAAATTGTCGCGAGCGCGTTCGATGTGGGGCATGTTCTGCGAGGCCCAGGCCAGCAGCACGTCGATGGGATGCCGAAGAGTCTTGCCGAGCGGTGTGATCCGGTATCTGACCGCCACGGGGCGGGTGGAGACGACCTCGCGCTCGACGACGCCGTTGCGTTCGAGGCGCCGGAGCGTCGCGGTCAGCGACTTCTGTGTGACCTGGGGGATGGCCCGGCGCAGTTCGTTGAAGCGGCACGGGCGCTCGCAGAGTTCGTTGAGAACGCTGAGCGACCACTTGTCGAGGATCTGGTCGAGCAGTTCACGATGCGGGGCGTCGATGCGGAGTTCGTCGGCGGTATCCATGGCGAAACCTGGTCTCGTTGAAGTGTCTTTCCTCTACTAGGTAGCTTCAAGATACCTAGTTCGGAGGAGAGAACCCATGACAGTTCAGCACTTCACACCGGAAGGCATGCTGCAGCCGGTCCCGTACCACCACGTCGCCGTGGGCACCGGGGCGAAGCACGTCCACGTCAGCGGACAGGTCGCACGTCAGGGCAACGGGACTCCTGTCGCGCCGGGTGATCTGGCCGGGCAGGTCGCCCATGCCCTGCGCAACACGGCCGTCGGACTGGCGGGCGCTGGTGCGACGTTCGCAGACGTGCTGCGCCTGACGTTCTACGTGACCCAGTGGGCGCCGGAGAAGATCGGCGACTTCATGGCCGGCGTGGAGGCCGTTGCCGCGGAAATCGGCCTGCCGACTCCCATGCCTCCGGCATCCCTCATCGGCGTCGAGTATCTCTTCGAGCCGGACGTGCTCGTCGAGGTCGAGGCGACCGCGATCCTGGACTGACCCTCGGGTCGGGCCTTTCCGGCAGCCTCGGCACAGCCGGGTGAAGGCGGTGTCCGTGCACGGGCCATGGAGATCGGGCCGGCCGGACGGATCAGCCGTTGCGGAGGATCGGTCCGGCCCGCGGCTCCTTTACCGTCGGCACGCATGGTGCGCAGTTCCTGCTGGGGCGCGGCAGCGGTTGGCCCGGTGCCCCTCCGGCCCGAGCCGTCCCAACGGAACCGTCGACGCCGCCGACGCGCGGCTACTGGTTGACCGACCGCATCCCCGCCTCGTCGTACCGCTCCCCCGCCGCCTCCGGCAGTTCCGCGGCGATGCGTGCCAGGTCGTCCTCGGTCAGCTGGACGTCGACCGCTCCGGCGTTCTGCTCCAGGTAGGTGCGGCGCTTGGTGCCCGGGATCGGGACCAGGTGCTCGCCCTGGGCCAGTACCCAGGCGATGGCCAGCTGGGCGGGGGTCACCTCCTTCTCGGCGGCGATCTCCTTGACCTTGGCCGCCAGGCGCAGGTTCGCCTCCAGGTTGGCGTCCTGAAAGCGCGGGTTCTCACGGCGCCAGTCGTTCGCGTCCAGTTCGTCCGGCGTGGTGAACCGCCCGGCGAGGAAGCCCCGCCCGAGCGGCGAGTACGGCACGAAGCCGATCCCCAGCTCCCGGCAGGCGGGCAGCACCTCGGCCTCCACGTCCCGCGACCACAGCGAGTACTCGCTCTGCACGGCCGTGACCGGGTGCACGGCATGAGCCCGCCGGATGGTCTCCGCGCTCGCCTCGCTCAGCCCGACGTACCGCACCTTGCCCTCGGCAACCAGCTCGCCCAGCGCGCCGACGGTCTCCTCGATGGGCACCTTCGGGTCGACCCGGTGCTGGTAGTACAGGTCGATGTGGTCGGTGCCCAGGCGCTGCAGGGAACCGTGGACCGAGCTGCGCACATGCTCGGCCGAGCCGTCCTGCGGGCCGACGGTGCTGATGTCGCCGGGTACGGCGTTGTCCATCCGGTAGTTGAACTTGGTCGCGATCACGTACTCGTCGCGGTGGCCCCGGATCGCCTCGCCGACCAGTGACTCGTTGGTGAGGGGGCCGTACATCTGGGCCGTGTCGAGGAAGGTGATGCCGAGGTCGAGAGCGCGCCGGATGGTGGCGATGCCCTCGTCCTCGTCGGCGGAGCCGTAGAACGCGGACATGCCCATGCATCCCAGGCCGATGGCCGACACCTCGAGGTCCCTCAGACTGCGCTTCTGCATGACGTGTCCCAGTCCTTCCCTGCATGTTCGTTCGTCGTCCCAGCGGCGTGATCGCCGCTCGTCCATCTAGCGACAGATGGCGCCGACCGGCATCCCGAGCCGGTGCCGCGTGGCCGGTGCGCCGTCTCCGTCGCCACGACGCTACGGCCTGGAGTGCGCTCCAGCGCAAGCGCTCGGCGGGCGGACCGACCACGTGCGAGGGGCTGCTGGAGAAATGCGGCTACGAACCCGTCAGGGAAGCCCCCTCCCGGCTGCGGCTGCGCAACTGCCCGTTCCACCCTCTGGCCGCGAAGGCCCCCGACCTGGTGTGCGGCATGAACCAGGCCTTCCTCAGCGGCTGTCTCACCGGCGTCGAGGTCAGCGGAGTCCAGGCCGTCCTGGCTCCCCAGCCCGGCGAGTGCTGCGTACGGCTGTGCCCGAACGACACCGGCCGCGACGATCCCACACCGGGTTACGTGTAGCCGCCGCGGCGTGGCAGCCCGTGTTCGTCGCGCAGCATCTCCTCCGTGGTGACCGGCACCTGCCGCTGTTCGTGCAGGGCGGTGGAGGTTTCGTTGCCGGTGACGGTCGCAGCCTCCTCGTCGCCGATGTTGCGGATGTTGATGCCGTGCATGTTGTGCTGCGCGTGGATCAGTTCGTGCCCGTAGACCAGGAAGGCGGGCGAGACGGCCTCACCCTCGTGCGCGCCCTCGCTGTCCCGCAGGCCGTGCGGCACGGCGACGACGCTGGTGCTGCCCCTGCCGGGGGCGTTGGGGCCGGAGGCGAGCCCTTCGGGCGTGTCGACGGCTGCCTCGGCGCCGACCACGCTGTTGCCGCCCATGAACTCGATCTGCTCGGGGTGGAAGGGCACCACGCCCACCATGGCCGCGCCGGCGCCCGCGCGCCCGGTGGTGAGACCGTCGACCAGGTCCCGGCCGTGCTGCCGGGAGAGCAGCCGGGCGTGGTGGGACAGCATCTGGTCCTCGAAGCCCGGCAGCGGCGCGGGCGTACGGTCCTCGCCGAACGGCCGTGGGGTCGACGAGGACCGGATGCCCTGTCCGCCGACCACCCGCGACCAGATGTGCGACAGTTGCGCCAGGCCCTCGGCGTCCTGAGGACCGATGTCGGCGCCGACGGGACGCAGGTTGAACCGGCGCAGGATGCCCACGTACTCGATGTGCCGCTGCTGGATCTCGTCGAGCAGGGCCTTCAGCGCGGTGGTACGCGGGTTGGTCGTCCGGCCGGCCGGGCCGTCGGCGCGGAACTGGCCGTAGACCATGTGCTCGGCGGTGTCCAGAGACATGCCGAGGTCGTCGCAGTGCTTCTGCTGGCTCGCCCTGCCCCGCAGCCGGAACCCGAACCCCTGGGCCGCGGCGATCAAGGACCGGGCGGTCCCCAGCATCTCCTCCACCGCGTCGACGATGTGCTGGATCTCCGGGTCGGCCGTCGTGGTCCGCTGCACCGTCGCCACGGGGTCCCTGTGCCGCTGGACCGTCCGGGCCACCGCTTCGTTGCCGACGGTCCGCTGGAGGTCCTGGACGCCCGCGGGGCTCAGGTCCCGCAGGGGCGGCCGGACGGTCGCCGCCGCGGACCGCTGCCGCCCGGCCCCGGTCTCCTCGACCGCGCCGGGCCGTGTCTGCGCGCGCACGCCACTTCTCCTTCATGTCCGCCAGGGCAGAGACGGAGAATCGTCCACTCCTGTCGGCCCGTGGGGAAGGGTCCGGGGGGGCATGCCCGGGGGCAGACAGTGGAGGTACGCGGGGCGCGTGTCCGGGACGAGGGCGCCCCCGGCTCATGAGCGGCTTTGCGCCCCGGGCACACCGCGGCCCGGGTACGCGGGGTTGCGTGCCCGGGCCGTGCGGGGACCGGTCCCCTGGAGCGGGCCGGTGGCGGTGTCAGACGGTGACGGACGGTGCCGGTCAGGCGCCGTGGGGCAGGGGGGCGGCCGGGCTGACCAGACCTGCGGTGCGCAGGTCGGTCCAGAAGGCGGCCGGGATGTTCTCGTTCAGTGCGGCGCTGTCCTCGGCGATGCGGCTGGGGCGTGAGGCGCCGGGGATGACGGCGGCGGCTGCCGGGTGGGCCAGGGAGAACTGGAGTGCGGCGGCCTTGATGCTGATGCCGTGCTGGTCGGTGAGGGCCGTGAGGCGCTTGACCTTCTCGATGATCTCCGGCGGGGCCTGCTGGTACTCGAAGTTGGTGCCGCCGGCGAGGATGCCGGAGCTGTAGGGGCCGCCGACGATCATGTCGACGTTCTGCTCCAGGGCCAGGGGCAGCAGCCGCTGGAGGGCGTGGGCGTGGTCGAGGAGGGTGTAGCGGCCGGCGAGGAGGAAGCCGTCGGGCCTGGGCTCGTCGAGGGCGAGGGTCATCTCGATGGGTTCGGTCTTGTTCACGCCCAGACCCCAGGCCTTGATGACGCCCTCGTCGCGCAGGCGGGTCAGTACGCGGAAGGCACCGGTGCGGGCCTCCTCGAACTTCTGGACCCAGGCGTCGCCGTGGAAGTCCTGGGCGATGTCGTGGACCCAGACGACGTCGAGGCGGTCCACACCGAGGCGCTTGAGGCTGCCCTCGATGGAACGCTCGGTGGCGTCGGCGGTCCATTCGTGGAGGACCTTGTTGGGGTTGCCGTGTTCGAACAGGCCACCCTTCTCGCCGAAGTCGGGGACGTCCGTCTCGTGCTCGTCGAGGATGACCCGGCCGACCTTGGTCGACAGGACGTAGGAGTCACGGGGTTTGGCCGAGAGGACCTGGCCGAGACGCTCCTCGGCGAGGCCGGCGCCGTAGAAGGGGGCGGTGTCGTAGTAGCGGATGCCCTGGTCCCAGGCGGCCTCGACGGTTGCGCGGGCGTCCTCGTCGGGGATCGCGCGGAACATGTTGCCCAGCGGGGCGGTGCCGAAGCCGAGACGGCCGGGAAGGATTTCCTTCAGGGACATGCGTGATTGCCTTTTCGATCGAATGCCTCGGGGTGAGACGAGGCTGGGGGTGCAGCTGCCTTCCGGTGCGGCGATCCCCTGAACGGGGCCGGGGCACGGGGAGAGGACGCCCGCCGGGGCGGCACAGAACCCATGTAGTTGCAGTTGCGCCTTACAGGTGAGGACAATAATTGCAGACGCTTGCTAAAGCAAGAGGGGCTGCCGGACGACCGTCAGGGGGCGGTCGTCGGGGGCCGCCATCGGCGCCGAGCGCCCGGCCCGTGGCCGGATGGAAGAGCACGTCGCCGACGCGGTCGTCCTCGGTCGGCCCGAAGCTCCTGGAATGGGCCGGCCGACCAACGACACGGCCTGCGGGAGACCGGTTGTTACCCGGGCGGCTCCCGGTCGTTCCCCGGGCTCCGGGCCGAGTGCGAGGGCGCGGTGTGCTCTGCTGGACGGCAGGGGGGCCTGTCGGCAGGGGCGGGGAAGGGGATGCCGTGGACGCTGGTGGTGCGACCGCGTGGGCGGTCGCGGTGACCCGTGTGGTGGGCACCCCGCTCTCCGCCCTGCCGACCCGGCGGGCCGCCGATCGCAGCCGGCTGCGCGAGCTGCACCGCGCCGAACGGCGGTGCACGGTTGACGAGGAGGAGGCCGTACGGCGTGGCACGCACCTGGCGCTGAACATGTCCGCGCGGCACTGTCTCCCCCCGCTCAGTGACGGAGCGCGCGGGCGGTCGGCTCATCGAGGCGCGCGATCGCTGCACTACGGGTCCGACTTCGCTCTCCGCGGCGTGAGATGAGACGGACTCCGGGGGTGTCCGTGGCGGATTCCGGGCATTGTCCCAATTCCCCGGACGACCGGGAGCCGGCGCGCCCGTCCCGACTGTCGGACGACGTGGGAGCGGGCCAGGACATGGAGGGGGACGATGGACGGAACGGAGAACGGCGGCCTGCGGGCTCTGCACATGTGGGTGATCGAGGCGATGGGGCGTGCCGTGCGGCTGCTCCCCTCGGAAGAGCGCCCGGCCCCGGACCGGGCCGAGTTGGACAGTGTCGTGACGGAACTCGCCCAACTGGAAGGCGCGTTGGCCCACGACGAACGTCTGCGGAGCCAGATCGTCGTGCAGCGGGGCGTGATGCTCGCTCTGCGTCATCTCTCGGCCGACGGGGACGCGGAGGACCGCCGCGAGGCCCAGCGGCTGCTGCGTCTGGCGCGACAGCCCGGCGCGCCCACGGACACGGAGAGCCGGAGGTACGCCGCGTACTGGCTGGCGATGCTGGGCTTTCCCCTGCTGCGGCTGGGAGGCGGGATCGGCAGGGCCCCGGCTCCCGCGGACGCCCTTGCCTGGTACAACAGGCTGAGCAGCGAGGAGAAGGACGCGCTGTTCGCCGAGTTGAGCGAGCTGCTGCCCGACATCCGGGCTCTGGACCTGCCGCCGGAGGCGGCGAGCGCCATGGACCAGTTGGCGAAGATGCTGGACATACTCAACGGTGTGGATCAGCCGGGCGGCATTGCCCGGCTGTTCGACGCGTTGCCCGACGGCTTCCCGCACGCGGCGGAGGTGCGCCGGCTGTTCAACGACGGCAGCGGGCCCCCGGCCGCCGAGAAGGGGGCGCGGCCGGGGAGGGCGCCGCATGACCGTCTCGCTGACACCGGCACCCCTCGGCCACCCACGCCGACGCCACCGGCTGGGGCGGAGCAGTCGCAGTACGACGGCCTTTCCGACTCCGCGATGGACGCCGTGGCAGCCGCAGCGGACGCCGAGGAGACTGTGTCGGCGCTCCTGTCCGGGCTGGGCGTCGCCGGATCCGGGGATCCCGATCTGCTGAACCGGACACTCGGCGGCCTGCTCGACTCCAGTGGCAACACGTCCCTGGACGACTCCGTGGCCGCATCCTTCCGGATCGCGGCCGCGGGCCTGCTCAACGTCGGCGCCGGGCTGGGCGGAAACCTGGCCGATGGTGAGGCGGGGAGGGAAGCGCTCGAGCGGGTGGCTCCGGAGTTGGAGTCCATGGCCGCGACCGTCCTTGGGACGTTCGGTGGCGAGGGGACCGTCCTTGCCCGGATACCCGCCCTGCTGCTGCGTCTGGTTAAGGCCAAGGAGGCCCGGGACGCGGCCGAACTGGACGCAGTCGTCGCCGAACTGACGCGGTTGGAGGGCACCACCCGCCCCGATGACCTGTTCCACGCCCTGCTGATGGCCGCCCTGGCCCAGGCCCATCTGGGGCGGGCCGCGCTCATCGGGGACACCGCCTCCCTGCGCCGCTCCTTCGCCTACATGGATCGGCTCGAGGAGGCCGCCGCCGACGCGCCTCCGGTGCTGCGCACCCAGCTGAACACGGCCATGTCGCGCAACCGGGCACTGCGGGCGCGTCTCACCCGTGACCCCGCGCTCCTGCGGGGAGACTTGTCCACGCCGTCCGAGGCCACCACCTCGGAGCGCTGGTTCGCCTCCCAGTCCCTTGTCACCCGCTACGAGCTGCACGGCGACCCCGCCGACCTGGATGCCGCCATCGCCGAGCTGGAACAGGTCCGCGACGCGCTCACCCGGGGCGAGCGGCACTACTTCGCGGCCGACGCCCTGTGGCGGCTCGCGGAGGTGTACCAGACCCGCTGGGCGCGGCGGAACCTGGAGGACCAGGCCGCGGCCACCGGTGCGGCGATGGAGGGGCTCAACTCACTCGCCGCGGACGTGGTGCTGCAACGTGGTGCCGAGCACGGCCTCGCCAAGGCCCGTTCCGGCGCGGACCGGGGCGTGCGGGCCGCACTGTGGTCGGCGCAGAACGGCCTGGTGGAGGAGACCGTCGCGGCCCTGGAGTTGGGCCGGGCTCTGGTGCTGCACGCCGCCTCGGTCTCCGCCGCCGTACCCGAGCTGCTGGAAGCCCGAGGCCATCATGACATCGCCCAGGCCTGGCGGCGCTGGGGTGCGGCCCAAGGTCGCGGGCCCGCCGACGAGCTGCCCCGAGAACTGCCCAGCACGCTGCGCCGCCAGGCCCTCGAAGCCCTCGGTTACCGGCAGCAGGGTGCCCTGTTCAGCACTCCGACCGTGGCGGAGCTCCGGGCCGGACTCGCCGACGCGGAAGCCGACGCGCTCTTCTATCTGCTGCCCGGCCACGGAGGGAAGCCCGGCATGGCGGTCGTCGTCGGCCCCGACACCGGGACCGGCGTCCTCCAGCTTCCCCTGCTCTCCGACACCGCGTCCGCGCCGCTGGACGCCTACCTCCAAGCCGCGAACACGCGCTCCGAGGACGACCCGGACACCGTGGCGGCCTGGGAGCAGGCCCTGTCGGACCTGCTCGACTGGGCGTATGACGCCGCAGTCGGCCAACTGATCAGCGCCATGGCGCAGCGGCTTGCGACCAATGAAGAGCGGCGCCGTGGCCGTCCGGGACCGCCCCGCATCGTGCTGGTGCCCTGTGGCCGCCTCGGTGTCGTGCCCTGGCACGCCGCCCGGATGCCGCAGACCGCGCGGGCGGAGCACGCCTGCCAGATCATGGTGATCACCTACGCGGCCTCCGGCGGCCAGTTCCTGCGCACGATCCGCCGCGGCCGTCGGGCCCCCGATGCCGACCCCGTCCTCGTGGCCGACCCGCGCTTCGATCTGACTCACGCCGAGCGGGAGGCGACCGCGCTGCACACCGCGTACTACCCCGGCGCCCGGCTGATGGGCGAGTTCTACGAGCCGCCCGCCGAGCCGGTGGCGGCCGGCACCCCCGAGGACCTCCTCGGACTGCTCGAGCAACCGCTGTCCCTGCTGCACATCGCCTCGCACGGTTCCGCGGGTGTCGACCCCACCCAGTCTGCCCTGCACCTGGCGTTCCCGGAGGGCACCGAGCGCCTCCCGCCCGACCATGGAGCGCGGACGCTGCCCGACCCCGGCATGCTGACCGTGACCCGGCTCCTTGACGCCGCGCCGGACGAAAGGCCGTCCGAGGAGGGGCCGTTGGTGGTGCTCAGCGCCTGTGAGACGGACCTGACCAAGCACGACCACGACGAGGCGCTCACGCTCACCACGGCGTTCGTGGCGAGTGGCGCACGCGATGTCGTCGGCTCGCGCTGGACCACCCGGGACGGGGCCTCGGCACTGATGATGGGCGTGTTCCACCACCTGCTCGCGGTCGACGGACTCTCCCCGGCCGACGCGCTGCACATGACCCAGCGGTGGATGCTCGACCCGAACCGCAAGGCACCGCCCCGGCTCAGCCCCGATCTGATCCGGGAGATGGAGAACCCGGAGCTGGACCGGCCCGCCCTGTGGGCGGCGTTCATCCACCAGGGACATCCCGGACCGGCCTGACGGCGGCACCCGACGGAGACGGGCACAGGGTGAGCATCAACGGAACCGCGCGGGATCACCGGAACCGGCGCTCCGCCCGGCGAGTACGCCGGTTCCGGCCCGCGCGCGCGGCAGCTTCCGTAGCATGGCGCCATGGTCCTCAGCCGACGCCGCACCACCGCCCCGCGGTCCCGTGTGCTCGTCCTCCACGGCTGTTGTTGATCCCCACCGAGTGATCCGCGCCGCGCGGTTTCCGTCCACCCGCCGGGAGGGCGCACCGCGCCGGTGCCGAGCGCCGCTCCCGGGCACCTTTCCCGCCCGGGGCCGTCCACCTCGATCTCCGCGTCCCCGACGCACCGTCCATCCTCGGTGAGGGCCGTGCTCCGGGCGAAAGGCAGGCCGCCATGCGTATCTCCGAAACCGCTCACGACCGCCGCAGACTCCGCCAGTGGCTGGCCGGCGAGGCCCGTGCCGACGGCGTCGCCCGCCGCGACATGCTCCGGCTCCTCGCGGCCGCCGGACTGGCCGGTGCCGCCACCGCGGCGCCGGGCCCCCTCGCGCGGGCCGCCGACCGAGCCGTCACCGCGGCCGGGATCGTCAAGCCTCTGCCCGAGGCGTGGTTCACCGTCCGCGGTACCAACGCCGAGACCCGGTTCACCGCCCTCGCCGGGACCGGCTACCACACCCCCAACGAGCGGTTCTTCGTCCGGAACCACACCACGACGCCCGTCCTCGATGCCGCCGACTGGTCGCTCACCGTCTGGGGCGACGGCCTCCGCCACGGCCGCCCCGTCGAGTTCTCCCTCGACGACCTGAAGACGTTCCCGGCCGTCTCGCACAGCGCGTTCGTGGAGTGCGCGGGCAACGGACGCAGTCTGTTCACCACCCAGCAGGGCCAGTCCGTCAGCGGCACCGCCTGGACGCTCGGCGCGATCGGCGCCGCCCGCTGGCGCGGTGTCCGCCTCGCCGACGTCCTCAGGCGGGCCGGCCTGGACCGGCGCGCCGTGGACGTCATGCCGCGCGGTCTCGACGCCCCCTACGCCACCGCCGACGGCACCGACCTCGGCCGGGTCCGCCGTCCGCTGCCGCTGTCCAAGGCCCTCGACGACGTCCTGCTGGTCCACGAGATGAACGGCGAGCCGCTGCCGCCCGACCACGGGCACCCCGTGCGGCTCCTGGTGCCGTCCTGGATCGGCATCGCCTCCATCAAGTGGATCGGCGACATCGAGGTGGCGGCGCAGCCCCTCTACTCGCCCTGGAACACCGACTTCTACCGGCTCTTCGGGGACGCCCACCCGGCCGGCGGCAGCGCCCCGCTGACCCGGCAGACCGTCAAGAGCGCCTTCGAGCTGGACCGGGAGGCGCACCTGCCCGCGGGCACCACGCACCGGCTCACCGGGCGTTCCTGGTCCGGGGCCGGGGGCGTCGTCCGGGTCGAGGTCAGTACCGACGGCGGTACCACCTGGGGCGAGGCGCGGCTGCACGACAGGCCGCGCCGGGACGGCTGGGTCCGCTGGTCCACCCGGTGGCGGCCGTCGGCCCCCGGCCCCTACACCCTGCTGGCCCGGGCCACCGACAGCACCGGACGGACCCAGCCGGACGCCACCGCCGCCAACACGCAGGGCTACCTCTTCGACGCAGTGGTCCGCCACCCGGTGCACGTCGTCTGAGCCGACAGCCACGTGATTCCCGCTCTTTGGGAGCCAGTTACTGGGAGGTCGTTCCAGGTTTCGTGTGGAGGATCTCGCGGGCCTGGTCCGCGGCGCGGGCGATGCTTTCGGAGACGAAGTCGACGAAGCGGGCGATGTTCTCCAGGCGGGCGGCGGCCGGGGTGTCGGGGCCGAGGACGCCGACGCCCTGCCGGGCGACCTCGCCGAGGTGGGCGGTGGCGCGGGCGCTGGCCATCATGGACTGATACATGACGTCGTCGTCGACGACGTAGCGCTCGCGGCGGCGTTCGTCGCGTTCCCGGCGGATGAGGCCCTGGCTCTCGAGGAACGTGACCGCCTTGGAGACGGATGCCGGACTGATCTGGAGACCGTCGGCGAGTTCGGACGCGGTGAGGCTGCCGGCGTCGGTGGTGTAGAGGCCGGCCAGCACCCGGGCCGTCATCCTGGGCAGGCCCGACTGCATGAAGACGGTGGTGAACATCTCCGCGTACTCACGTACGGCTTCGGCGTCGCGTCCGTGGGTCTGCGGGGGTGTGCTGGGGTTCCGGGGTGCGGCCTTTCTGCGGCGGTGGGTTCGGTGTTCGGTGGCGCGGTGGGCGAGGTCGGCGCGGTAGGCGGTGGGACCGCCGTTGCGCATCACCTCGCGCGTGACCGTCGAGGTCGGGCGCTCGAGGCGCCTGGCGATCTCCGCGTAGGCGAGCCCGTCGGCCAGCCCCAGCGCGATCTGCTGGCGTTCCTGCTGGGTGAGTCTGCCTCCCGGCATCGCGGTCTCCTCCGTGGTCCGTGGTGTCTCCAAGATAGCGTTCACTCTCCATTCATTGCAACGGACGAGTGAGGGTTGTTGCGTTAGATCTCAAAGTCGTTGCAACGAAATTGCCTCATCTACCTGCGAGTACAGCAGACTTGAACAACGAGCTGATTGCCACTTCAAGAAAGGCAACGTAGCTTTTCCTCCATCGGAAACAACGAGTCGAAGGAGAGAACGATGCAGAAGTTCGACACCCCCGCCCCGGTGACCACCGTCCTCGACGTCCCCGCCGGCCGCGTCCGGTTCATCGCCGCCGACCGGACCGACACCGTGGTCGAGGTCCTCCCCGCGAACGCCTCCAAGAGCCGTGACGTGAAGGCGGCGGAGCAGACCCAGGTCACCTACGGCGACGACGTCCTGCGGATCAAGGGCCCGGAGGCGAAGAACGAGATCCTCGGCCCTTCCGGATCCATCGAGGTGACCGTCCAACTGCCCGCCGGCTCCCACATCGAGGCGAAGACGGCCCTCGGTGAGTTCCGGGGTGTCGGACGGCTCGGTGACGTCTCCTTCGAGGGCGCCCAGGGCTCGGTCAAGCTCGACGAGACCGCGAGCGCCCGCCTCACCCTCCAGTCCGGCGACGTCTCGGTCGGCCGCCTCGGCGGCTCCGCGCAGATCAGCACCCAGAAGGGCGACCTCCGCGTCAATGAGGCCGTGGGCGGCACGGTCACCCTGCGCACCGAGTCCGGCGAGATCTCGGTCGGCGCCGCGCGCGGAGTCTCCGCCTCCCTGGACGCCGGCACCTCCTACGGCCGGATCCACAACGCGCTCCGGAACACCGACGGCGCCGACGCCGCCCTGACCATCCACGCGACCACCGCCTACGGCGACATCAGCGCCCGCAGCCTGTAAGAGGGCACCCTGCGGCGATCCCGCCCGCTCGACCGAATCCCATAACACTTCCGAAGGAGCACACCACCATGTCCAGCACTCTTGCCGACCGGGACCGCCCTGAGCTGCGGAAGGCCATCGAGGAGATGGTCCAGTCCGGCTTCACCGGAGTGACGATGCACGTGCACGACGAGCAGGGCGAGTGGAGCGGCAGCGCCGGGGTGCGCGAACTGGGCGAGACCGCGAAGCCACCGGTGAACGGGCACGTCCGGATAGGCAGCAACACCAAGACCTTCACCGCGACCGTGGTGCTGCAACTGGTGGCCGAGGGCACGGTCGGGCTGGACACCCCGGTGGCCGACCACCTGCCCGGGTTCGGGCTGGACCCGAGGATCACCGTGCGGATGCTGCTGCAGCACACCAGCGGCGTGTTCAACTTCACCGGCGAGTACTACGACGACGGGACGTTCGCGCCGGGGATCTCCGCCACGACCGCGGGCCGGGAGTGGGTGGACAACCGGTTCAGGACCTACCGGCCGGAAGAGCTGGTACGGCTGGCGTTGTCCAAGCCGGCGCGCTTCGAGCCGGGGACGGACTGGAGCTATTCCAACACCAACTACGTACTGGCCAGACTGCTGGTCGAGAAGGTCACCGGCCGCTCGCTCGCCGAGGAGATGCAACGGCTGATCCTGGGACCGCTCGGACTGTCGGACACCGTGGTGCCGGACACCAGCCCGGAGATCCCCGAACCGCACGCCCACGCCTACTACCGCTACGAGGACGCCGGCCGGCAGGAGACGGTCGACGTCACCCGCCAGAACCCCTCGTGGATCTCCACCGGCGGAGACATGATCTCCACGCCCCAGGACCTGCACACGTTCATCTCCGCGCTGATGGGCGGCAAGCTCCTGCCGGCCCCGCTGCTGGCCGAGATGTGCAAGCCGCATCCCAAGGCCGGCTACGGCCTGGGGGTGTTCGTGCAGGACACGGGCGAGGACGGCGGCACCGTCATCACCCACAACGGCGGCATGGCGGGCCACGCGGCGCTGATGTACAGCACGCCCGACGGCAGCAGGACCCTGACCGCCGGGCTGAACTACGTCGACGACACGGCAATGTCCATGGCAGCGGCGTTCCAGGAGGCGACGCAAAGGCTCGTCAAGGAGGTGTTCGGCGGCGGGCAGGCCGGGGCGGCCGACGCGGCCGAGCCGGCTCGGTAGACGGGCCGAGCGGCGCGGATCCGCACGGGCCAGGTCGGCTCAGTGATCACCAGGGATCCGGATGAGCCGGTCAGCGCATGACAAAGCGGGGCGCAGCGCTCTCGGGCGATGCGCTCCGCCCCAGTCATGTCATGACCGGCCTCCGGGCACGTGGTGGTTCACACCCCGCATTGTTCGAAACGCTCGAACGTTCCCTTCCGTATTCTTCATCGCAGGGTGAGCGGGGTCCCGGATGCGATGTGGGACAGTTTCGCGGGGTTGCGGACGAAGTAGAGGCCGGTGATGCGGCCGGCCTCCACGCGGACCGCCACGATGCCGTCCAGCTCACCGTCCAGGTGGACGACCAGCGCCGGGCTGCCGTTGACCACGGCGGGGCCGAAAACGAGCGGGATCGGAGTCTTGCCGAGGCCGCCGACCAGGATCCTGGCCACCTTGTCGGCGCCGACGATCGGCCGCAGCGCAGCGTGCTTCACGCCGCCTCCGTCGCCCATGTAGACGACCTCAGGTGCGAGCACGTCGAGCAGGCCCTGCAGGTCCCCGCCCTCCAGCGCCCGCAGGAACGACTCCAGGGCCGCCCGCGTCTCGTTCTGGGAAATCACCTGGCGAGGACGCCGGGCGTCCACGTGCCGGCGGGCCCGGTGCGCGATCTGGCGGACGGCCGCCGGGGTCTTGTCGACCGCCGCCGCGATCTCGTCGTAGCCGACATCGAAGACCTCGCGCAGCACGAAAACGGCCCGTTCGGTCGGTGACAACGTCTCCAGGACGAGCATCACCGCCATCGACACGCTCTCGGCGAGCTCGACGTCCTGGGCCACGTCCGGCGCGGTCAGCAGCGGCTCCGGCAGCCACGGGCCCACGTACGACTCCCTGCGCCGCGACATCGTGCGCAGCCGGTTGAGCGCCTGCCGGGTCGTGATCCGGACCAGGTACGCGCGCTGGTCGCGCACCTGCTCCAGGTCAACCTCGACCCACCGCAGCCAGGTTTCCTGCAGGACGTCCTCGGCGTCGGCCGCCGAGCCGAGCATCTCGTACGCGACGGTGAAGAGCAGATTGCGGTGGGCGACGAATGTCTCGGTCGCCCGGTCAACGGCGTGATCATTACTCATGTCCTGAGCATCTCCCCCCGGCCGGCGCGGACCTAGGAATTCCGTTCGGCGACGGCCGGCGCCTCGGCGTTCAAGGCCTCCAGCGCCTGTTGGCGCCCGGCCCCTCCCTTCATGCGGTGCAATCCGTACCCACCGGGCTTGTGCGCCTCGTCGGCCAGGTGCTTCACGATGCCCTTGCACACGGCCTCCTTCATCTTCGCGCCGAGGCGACCGTCGATGTGGAGCCACACCGCGACGTCGGACCTGTTGCCGAACTGGAAGATGCCGGTGTTCCGGCCCAGGCTGATGCACTGCGCTCCGAACGACTGGTTGAGGGGCGCGGGCTGCTCCCCCGCCAGCCGGCTGAGGACCGTGTCGGCGGCCCGCGCACCCAGCGGCATCGCCGCCTGGCAGCTCATCCGCAGCGGCAGGCCCGACGGCGCCGCCGAGTCCCCGGCCGCGACGATGCGCTCGTCGTCCACGCTCGTCAGCGTCTCGTCCGTGAGCAGCCGGCCCAGGGCGTCGACGCTCAGCCCACTGCGCGCAGCCAGGTCGGGTACGCCGAAGCCGGCGGTCCAGATGGTCACCGTGCTCGGCAGCTCCCGGCCGTCGGCGAGCCGCACCGCATCACTCGTCACCGCCGTCACCTTCGCGTCGGGGCCCTCTACGACCGTGACTCCGAGAGCCGCCAGCCGCCCGGCCACCGAACGCCGTCCCCGCCGGTGCAAGTACGGTCCGAGCACGCCACCGCAGACCAGGGTCACGCTGCGGCCCTGATCCGCCAGCTCGGCAGCGGTCTCGATGCCCGTCGGACCGGCTCCGACCACCGTCACAGCGGCCGATGCGGGCTCGGCGTCGAGGACCGGCAGCAGGCGCTGCGCCTCCTCCAGGCCGGCGATCGGGTAGGCGAACTCGGCCGCCCCGGGCACGCGCGGGTCGGCGCTGCCACTGCCCACCGCGTAGACCAGGTAGTCGTAGCCGATCACCCCACCGTTCGCCAGCTCCACATCGCGCCCGGCCGCGTCGATCCGCGTCACGCTGTCGACCACGAGCCGGACGCGCTCCGCCAGGACCTCCCGGTAGTCGACGACGGCGGAGCCGGTCCCGCCCACGAGTTGGTGCAGGCGGACCCGGTGGACGAAGGTGGGGCGCGGATTGATCAGCGTCACGCTCAGGTCGCCGCGCTGCGTCAGGCGATTGGCCGCCATGACGCCGGCGTATCCGCCGCCGATCACAACCACGTCGATGTTCTCAGCCATGATGCCTCCCTCGTTTCGAGCGGTTCGGCCTCAAGACACCGCCTGATCGATCCCTGTGACAGCGTGTGAGTCAGATCACTTCACAGGAGCAGCCGTCTGGACGGGCTCCGACCCGACCGCCGGGACGCTGGAGCGAGGCCCCGACGGCGCTGCTCAGCCTGTCCATGTACCGCAGCTCGACAACCCAAAAATGAACGTGTTCAAATAAGGCCGTGTGTCTGGGGAGGGACGGAAAATGGGGAAGGCAGGACCGGGCAGATGGAGTGTCGGTCTGGGGGGCGTCGCGCTCGCGCTGACCGTGACGAGCGGGTGCAACCCGTACGGGTCCTACGCGGGCACCGGCGTGCACGACGCGACGGCCAGGGAGATCGCGGGTACTTGGACGTGCGTCGCGGGCACGCAGGTGACCCTGCGCCGCGACGGCACGGCCGTCTTCCGGCGGCTGGACGGCGCCGACTTCGACTTCGACGAGGGCTGGCGACTGTCGGGCACCGGAACCTGGCACCTCACCGACACCGGCGACGGCCAGGAGATCGACCTCGACCTGACCCGGCGGACCGGTCTGGACTACCGCGCGGATGCCCTGAGCGGCAACGACGACAGCTCGCCGGCCTCCCCCACGCACTACAGCTGGGACCTCTACGTGGACCGCGGAACGGACAAGGGACTACGGCTGTTCTTCTTCTACGGCGACCCGGACACCGGAAACAGATACGTACTGACCCGCCCCCGCACATGACCGCGCCTGAGATCCTCACGCGGCTGCGGCCCGACCTGCCGCGCGGGCACCGGACCGCAGCGATACTGTCCGAGCCGTCCTGGAGGGCTCACGCTTGGCGCGTTAACCTGAGGCGATGGACGAGGCGTTGGACGAGGGTCCTTTCTTTCACGGCACAAAGGCTGAGCTGCGGGTCGGAGATCACCTCACCGCCGGTTTCCGTTCCAACTACCGGCCCGAGATCGTGATGAACCACATCTACTTCACCGCGTTGCGCGACGGCGCGGGACTCGCCGCCGAACTCGCCGCCGGCGACGGGGCCCCACGGGTGTATGTCGTCGAACCGACCGGGGAGTTCGAGAACGATCCGAACGTCACCGACAAGAAGTTCCCCGGCAATCCCACCCGCTCCTATCGCAGCAGGGAACCGCTCCGGATCGTCGGCGAGGTCACCGACTGGACGCGACAGACACCCGAAGCCCTTCGCCTATGGCGAGATCGGCTGGCCGCGATTCTTCTGAGTGACCGCGCCGAGATCATCAACTGACACCGGTACGGCCCGGCTACCAGTTGGGGGGCACGTCGGATCCGAAGCCACCACCGGCCGGGCGCTTCTCCAGGTGGAGGTGAGGGCCGTTGGCGTTCCCGGTGGAGCCGACTTCTCCGACCTTCTGGCCGGCCTTGACCGAACCCCTGGTCACGGTCCGGTCCGAGAGGTGGCAGTAGTAGAAGTCGAATCCGCCGGCACGCAGCACGAGGAAGTCGCCGAAACTCTTGTCGTGTCCGATGCGGACGGTGCCGCTGAGTACGGCGAGGCACGGCTCGCCCTGCGGAGCGGCGTAGTCCGCGCCGGTGTGGTACCCCAGGCTCCAACGCGAACGAGGTCCCTTCATGCGATAGGGCGTGGTGACCCCGTGTCCGGGGACGGGAGACGCGACGCCTCTGCCGGAGGGCACGGTCGTGGTGGCGGGAACGTGCAGCTCGTCCCAAGAGGTCTTGCCGGGAATGCCGTCGGCGTCGGCGCCTTCGAACTTGAGCTTGCGCTGCCATGCGGCGAACGACTGCTGATCGACATCGGTCCACTCGGGACCAGGGCCTGCCCGGTACTTCCCGCATCCTTCCGCCACCAGGCGCCTGCCCATGGCGGTGATCACGGGACTCTTCTGACCCTTGTGAAAGAATGCCGTTCCGGGGAACGCTTGCGTCGCCATAATCCTGTCTCCTCTCAGTAAGGGGCCGGATCAAGGTGCGGATTCGCCTGTTGTACACGCGCGATGTCGCCGTACCGGCGCCAGATGTAGTTGATGGATGCCGCGACGTTGGCCACCGGATCGTAGATTCGGTCGGACGTGCCCGCCTGGTGGTTCTCAGCGAACGTATCGGGAATCACCTGGGCGTAACCGCGTGAGCAGTTGAGCTTGGCGCCGTCCGACTGCACCGGGCCTGTCGCGTTCGTGTCGTGCTCGTTCACGGCGTTCGGCCGGAAGGACGACTCGCGAAACATGAGAGTGAGCAGGTTCGCTCCGTTGCCGACTCCCGTGACCCAGCCCCTCGGCGCACCGGTCCTGTCGCATGCCTGCTCGGCGAACGCGCGAGCCGTGTCTTCGTCGACGGCCACTCCCGAGTTCTTCGCGAAGCCCACAGAACTCCTGGCGATGGCCCCGGGATGCCGGCAGTCCACAGTGAACCCGGATCTGGCGCCGAGCTTGGCCAGTGAGGAACAGCCGGGGAATCCATCGGCAGCCGAGCCGGTGAATCCCAGCGTGCGCTGCCACGCCGCGTAGGCCGATCTCGTCTCCTCGCCGAAGAACCCGGTGGCACCCGCGGGGATATCCACCCCGGCTGCGATCAACGCCACTTGAGTGGCCTTGACGTCATCGTTGCGCTTGCCGAACCGTACGTTGGAGAGAGCAACCATGATGCCTCCCCTCGAACGCTGGAGGTCAGGGCGTACTGGTTGGTACGGCAGGGCGCTCGCCTGAATGCCGTGGACGTTTCCATGGCGATGAGCCACCTACCGTCACGCTTGCCCCTTATTCCACCTTGCGCCTCACGGAAACCGGTCGCAAACCGCGGTAGGCGACGAGGGAAACCGGCGAATGCCCCGCGTGAAGAGGTCCGCAGGATGCGCGGATTGCAGTCCTGCCCGCTGCCCGCGCCGGAGGGCCGGCAACCCGCGCGATGAGCGTCAGGGCGGCGGGCATCGTCTCGCCACGCCGGCGCGCGGCTCCCGCAGGGCGTGGCTTCCGATATGGCGGCGCGGGCGAGCGTCGGATTTCCGATGAGACGCGTGCCTTCGGCAGGATGGGCACATGACCGAGATCCGCACACCCCGTCTCCTCCTCCGTAGCTGGCACGACGACGACCTCGCGCCGATGGCGGACATCAACGCGGACCCACGGGTCATGCGCTGGATCGACGACGGCACGGTGCGCGACCTGGACCTCACGGCCGAGGACATCGAGCGATGGGAGGAGGAGTGGGACGAGGAGGGCTTCGGACTCTTCGCCGTCGAGCTGCTGGCCTCGGGCGAACTAATCGGCTTCACGGGACTGTCCGTGCCCGAGTTCCTGCCTGAGGTGATGCCCGCAGTGGCCATCAGCTGGCGACTCGGCTCACAGTTCTGGGGCCAGGGGTACGCGTCGGAAGCCGCGCACGCCACGCTGGAGTTCGCACTGCAGGACCGCGGACTGGACCGCGTCATCAGCATCAACCGGGTAGGGGACGACGCCTCCGAGAACGTCATCCGCAAGCTCGGCATGGTGCCCGAGCGGGAGACGGCACACCCGGTGTACGGCTACCCACTGCGCGTCCACGCCATCGATCTCACCGAGTTCCAGGCGTGAACCGGCCGAGCCGTCGATCACAAGTGGCGGTCGGGTAGCGACCGGCGGGCGGACTTCTCGAGCCCGCCCGTGATGACTCGACGTCCCCTCCCCTACCCGAGCGTGAGCATCGCCTCGGCGACCTCGTCGACCGCCGCATCCGGGATCGCGGTGGCGGCCTCCTCGAGGACGAGCAGTCGTGCCCCGGGGATCTCGCGTGCGAGCGCCTCGCCGTTGCCGACGGGGAAGAACCGGTCGCGGCGGCCGTGGACGACGAGCGTGGGGGCCTCGATCCCGGGCAGGCGCTCGCGCCAGCGGGGTCCGCAGTCGAGCCTGGAGAACACCATGCCCAACTGGTTGGCCATCTGGACGGGGGATGCGGTGCCGGGCGTGCGGTCCCAGATGCGCGCGGCGATCGCGCGCGCGGCGACGGGGTCGTCGCCGAGGATCTCCGCGCCGGCGGCGGCGAACTCCGAGACAGCCTCGCGGTCGGTCCAATCGGGCATCGGACGCGTGAACAGCCGGCTCATCGTCGCCTGGTCATGGTCGGGGAGGTCGTCGTCGGGCGGTCCAGGGGCAACCGCGCGGGTGCCGACCAGGGTGAGCGCCGAGAACGCGCCCGGATGGTCGAGCACGGCCACCTGGGCGACCATCCCGCCGACGCCGACCCCCGCGAGGTGCGCGGGCCGCCCTCCGAGCGCGTACGCAAGGGCCGCCGCGTCGGCGGCGAGGTCGCGCAGGGTGTAGGCGGGCGCCTCCGGATCCGTAGTCGTCGACTCCCCGCTGTCGCGCAGGTCGTAGCGCACCACACGGCGCCCGCCGGCGGCGAGGCGCTCGCACAGTGCGTCGGGCGAGGACAGCATCGTCGGGCCGCCCGCGAGCAGGACGAGTGGCGCGTCGTCGTCACCGAACGACTCGACGCCCAGAGCGATGCCGTTGACGTCGACAGTGGTCATCGGATCACACCACCCGGAAGGACGTCGTAGGTCAGGTGCGTCGCGGTCGTCGTCGTGATCACGCTCCGCTGCACCAGCGTGTGCGGTGCTTTGCCGGTGAACAGTGGTGTCCCGGCACCCAGCACGACGGGCGCGAGGTGCAGGCTCAGCGTGTCGATCAGCCCGGCGTCGAGTGCCGAGCCGACCGTGGCGCCGCCGCCCATGAGGACGACGTCGAGGTCCCTGCCGCTGCCCGACGACGCCGCCTCGGCTCGCTCACGGGCGACGGTGACGGCGTCGGCCAGACCGGTGGTGACGAACGTCCAGGTGTGCAGGGCCTCGCCACCGGTGCCCAGACCGTTGTCCGAGCCGAGGCCGGGGCCGGTGACGAAGCCGTCGAGCGAGACCGAGATGTCGGCGATGATGCGGGTCATGCCAGGACAGACCCGATCCGTCGCCCGAACTCATCGCTCACGCTGGTGAAGGGGTGCGGCCGGGCTTCGCCCCATGTCGGGCCGGCCCACCAAGCCACGGCGAGCTGCAGCTGCCCAAGACTGATGTCGTCGCGTACGTGACGACCACCTGCGCAGCTACGGCTTGACGTCAGGTGCCGCGGTCACGGGGTAGGAGAGACCGATGACCTACGACGAGACTCGGTCGCCGACCGTATTACTGCCCTTGCTGCGTACGTCCATGGAGCGGTTGCTCGCTTCCGCGGCCGCCCTGGACGATGCCGACGTGCAAGCCCCTTCACGGCTACCTGGCTGGAGCCGTGCGCACGTACTCACCCACATCGCGCGCAGCGCCGATTCCCGCACCCGGCTGCTCACTGCGGCCCGCACGGGCGCGGATCTGCCGCAGTACAGGGACGAGGCCCAGCGGGAACGGGAGATCGAGGAGGGAGCCGGGCGCCCGGCCGCCGAGCTGGCCGGTGATCTGGAGGCCGCGCTCCACCGATTCCTGAGGGCCGCCGACAGCCAGCCGGAGCACACGTGGGACGTACCGGTGCGCTGGCTCGGCGGAGGTCTGCGCCCGGTGCGCGGCACCATCCGCAGCATGCTGCGCGAGGTGGAGGTGCACCACACCGATCTGGCGACGGGCCACAGGCCGACGGACTGGCCGCCCTGCCTCGTGGAGCGGGAACTGGCCGGTACGGCGGAGACGCTCAACGACCGACCCGACGCCCCTGCCATGGCCTTGCTCGCCGACGACGACCAGGTTCTGCGCCAGGTCGGTGACGGCGGGGGGCCACGAGTTTCGGGACCTGCGGCAGAACTGCTGGGCTGGCTGACCGGCCGCACGGACGGAACCGTACTGACGGTCGATCCGCCCGGCCCCCTGCCGACCGTGCCCGCCTGGCGAAGCTGACCTGCGGTGGGCAAGTGCAAGGGCGCGGGGCAGGCAGGCGGTTCGTCTGGCGCGTGGCCGCCTGCCCGTGCCTGATCAAGCGTCAGGCGCCTGCCGACTGTGGTCCCTGACCGACTTCTCGATGATGCGCGCACACTCGGTGAACGTCTCGATCTGGTCGGGGGTCAGATCACGGACGGAAATCCGCTCCAGGGTGCGCCACATGTCGGCGATGGGCTCCTGCAGGGCGCGCCCCGTGTCGGTGAGGCTGACCACCATGACCCGCCGGTCGTGGGCAGCGGGCTCCCGGGTGAGCAGGCCGGCCTCCTGCATGCGGCGAAGCGACTTGGAGACGGTGGAGTGGTCGAGGCCCACACGCTCCAGCAGCTCCGCCTGTGTCTGGCCGTCGCGGTCGAAGAGCTGCATCAACAGCAGCTCCTGTCCCGGATGCAGGTTCAGGGCGCGCAGCATGGCGGCGGCGTGGCCGCGGTGGGCGCGGGCGAGCTGGAAGATGGCGTAGCTCAACCGCCCGTCGAGCGCCGTGTTCGGCGGCTCCGATGAGGTGGTGTCGGGCATTGCTGCTCCCTGATCTCAGGAGTGGGGGTGATGGGTCAGTCGACAGTCAGGACGATCTTGCCGCGGTTGTGGCCGGCGTCGCTGGCCTGCTGCGCGTTGGCCGCTTCGGCGAGGGGGTAGGTGGCGCTGATCGTGGTCGTCAGCGTGCCGTCGGCGGCCTGCTGGGCCAGTTCGGCCAGCCGGGCGGCGGAGCGGCGCTGGGGGCCCTCGGCGAAGACGATACCGAGTTCACGGGCGCGGAAGTCGGCGGTGGTGACGATCCGGTCGGTGCCGCCGCGCAGGGTGATGGAGTCCTCCAGTGCGCCCTTGCCCGCGGCGTCGAAGACGGCGTCCACCCCTCCGGGGGCGAGCTCGCGGACCCGCTCGACCAGGTTGTCCCCGTAGACCAGCGCGGTCGCGCCAAGTGAGGTGACGTACTCCTGGTTGGCCGGTCCGGCGGTACCGATGACGCGGGCGCCGCGGGCGACGGCGAGCTGGACGGCGATGGTGCCGAGCGCGCCCGACGCGCCGTGGATCAGCAGGGTCTCGCCGCGCTTGACGTCGAGCAGGTCCAGGACCCGCTCGGCGCCGTCGCTCGCCACCGGCAGCGCGGCGGCGTGTGTCCAGTCCAGGCCGGCCGGCTTGGGCGCGAGGACGTTCGCGGGTGCCAGGGCGTACTGGGCGTAGGAGCCGGTGTCGGACCAGCCCAGGACCTCGTCCCCCACCTTCAGGTGGTCGACGTCCTCGCCGACGGCGTCGACCACACCGGCGATCTCCCCGCCGGGCACGGCGGGCAGCGTGGTGGGGAAGATGGCCTCCATGACACCGGAGCGGATCTTGCCGTCCACCGGGTTCACTCCGACCGCCCGGACGCGGACCCGGACCTGGCCGGGCCCGGGCTGAGGGATGTCGAGCTCCGCCTCGTGCAGGACCTCGGTGCCGCCGAACGTGTCGAAAACGATGGCCTTCATGACTGGTCTCCTCGAGTGGGATGCCGCGCCGACCAACTTCCGTGGCCAGCCACATAAAAGTAGCACCGTTTATGTGGCTAGCCAAGTAATCGGTGACCGGCCGACGGCCGTCGCCTCCGGATGGACGTCGTTCCCGGTGAGCCGGTCGGGTGCCGGCGCACGGCTCACCGTCGACGGAATGACGTCTCAGCCGATCGGCCCGGCCCCGGTCGCGGCGACGGACAGCTCCCACAGGCGTGCGGCGGAGGCCCGGTCGACGGCGTAACTGCGGACCCAGCCGTCGTCCATCGGCCCGTCCCCGCCGGTGACCCGCGCCACCTCGCAGTCCTCCAGGTAGAGCCCGCCGCGTCCGGCCAGAAGTGGGGATGTCGCCGCCCACAGGCCGGTGGCGGCGCCCTGCGACGGGCTCTTGAAGCCCTCGCCGATCACGGTGCCCTGCGGGTCCACCCAGCCCAGCGCTACCTGCTCGCCGCGCGTCAGATCCCGTTGAAGGCCGGTGATGATGCTTCCCGGGTGGAGGGCGAACGCCCGGATGCCGTCGCCACGGCCGAGGGCGTCCAGGTGGACGGCGAACAGGACGTTGGCGGTCTTGGCCTGCCCGTACGCCTGCCAGCGGTCGTAACCGCCACGGAAGTGCGGGTCGCGCCAGCGGAAGTCGGTGATGCCGTGGCCACTGGAACTGTAGACGACGACACGGGCACCCTGCGCATCGCGTAGGAGCGGGTACAACTCGCTCACCAAGGCGAAGTGCCCGAAGTGATTGGCGGCCAGCTGGTACTCCCAACCGGGCCCGACGCGCCGCTCGGGGGTGGCCATCACCCCGGCGACAGCCATGAAGAAGTCGAGCCGGTCCACCGACTCCCGGATGCGTGCGGCGGCGGCACGGACGCTGCCGAGGTCGGTCAGGTCCATGGGGACTATCTCGCAGGCGGCGCCGCGGAGCCCTGCGAGCGCCTCCCGGGCTGCTTCGGGGCGGCGCGCGGGAACGATGACCCGGGCTCCGGCGGCCGCCAGGGCCAGCGTGGTCTCCAGGCCGAGGCCGGAGTAGCCGCCGGTGACGACGACGGTCCTGCCGAGGAGGTCGACCCCGGCCATGACCTCCTCGGCGGTGGAGGCGGCGGAGAACGGGGAGTTGATCGGGTGCTGCGCGACAGCGGTTCGAATGCTCATGCCAGGGACGCTACGAGCTAGAGGAAGGTCTAGATCAAGCCCTAGAGTGACCCGCATGGCGACCATCGAAAAGCTCACTGAATCGCTCGGCATCGGCGAGGTCGCCGAGCGCACCGGCCTGAGCGTCCACGCCCTGCGCTTCTACGAGCGCGAGGGCCTGCTGGTCGGCCCGGTCCACCGCACCGCGGGCGGCCGCCGGCGCTACAGCCCCACCGACGTCGACTGGTTGGGAATCTGCGTCCGGCTGAGGGAGTCCGGGATGCCCCTCGCCGAACTGAAGCGCTTCGCCGGACTGGTTCGGCAGGGCCCGGGCAACGAGCCGGAGCGACTGAGGCTCCTCGACGCCCACCAACGCCGGGTCGAGGAGCAGATCCGCGCCCTGGAGGAGTGCCGCTCCGTCATCGCCCGGAAGGTCGGCGTCTACGCCGACCACGTCGCACGCGGTGCTGCCGCCGGGCTGTGGGACCCGACGACTGCCGCGGACTGAGCCGTTGCCGACTCTCTATGCCGCCGATCGCCACCGACAGGTCCACAGGTGTGCATACAGCCAGGTAGTCCACCTCGCCTGCCGCAGCGCGCGTCAGCTCTCGCTCCACGTGGCGCAGATGGCTGGTCGAGCCCGGCCAGGTGCACGCTGGCAGATCCTGGGCGGGCGGCCGCGTCAGTGGGCGCCGCCCTCGCAGATCGTGCCCGTGGAGTTCCACAGGCATGAGCGCAACCAGACGTTGCGGACCTTGACCGTTGCGTGCTTGCCGTAGTTCCACGATTCGCTGCCCTTGCCGCCGCTCGTCTTCGCCAGGGTCCTCTGGGTGGGCACCCACTGCGACCCGTTCCAGTACTCGTACATCACCTGCGCCAGCGCGCCGTAGCCGTCGCCGGCGGTGTCACGCGCGTAGCCGTAGACCGACGCGTTGCCGCTGGAGTTCCAGGAGATCTCCACGTAACTCCGCGCACCCCTCCAGTCCGAGGAGGTGTACCGGTAGCCGGCGTAACTCTTCCACGGGCTCTCCCAGTGGCCCGCGGCCGAGGCCTGAGGGGCGAGCCCCACGGTCATGGCCGCCGTCGCCGCGAAGACACCGCAGATCATGGACATGCGTCCGACGCGCATTCGGTTCCCCGTTCTTCCCGCCCCGCATGGAGGCTCCGTCGTGAGCCCCCATGCTGGCGGCTGCGTGACCTCCCGGTCGTCACACCGGTGGTTGAGCCGGGGTAAACCTGTGGGGTACCGCGGAAGGATGAGCGGTGGCCGCGCGGCAGGGATCCTTCTCGTCCCGCACCGAAGCCGTACGGTGCGGGACGAGATCGGGGCCGGCCTCAGGACACGGGCGGCCTAGTGGTTCTGTCCGGTCGAGTAGCGGAACTCGCCGCGGTAGCAGCCGATGATGACGTTGACCTTGTTGCTGGGCGGCTTACCGCAGTACTCCTTCGACGTGTACCAGGAGCTGACGCGCGGCACCTTCGCCTCGGGCGCCTTGGCCCAGGTCCGGTACATGGTGCCGTTGGCCTTCCACGCCTTCAGGCGCTTGCAGTGGGCGTCGAGGCGCCAGTAGTACTCCCCGCCGAGGGATCGGAACTGCACGCTGACGTTGTCGTTGACCCGGAACAGGCCGGTCGTCCTGTCCCACAGGAAGGTCTTGCGGGGCTTGTACTGCTCCCAGCGGGTGTTGCAGTCCGTCGGGACCCGCTTGGCGGCGGCCGCCTCGATGGTGTCGGAGTTGGACGGGGCGTCGCTGCCCAGAGGGAAGCCGCCGTTGACGGCGGTCGCTCCGGTGGCTGCGGCGAGTGCGCCCGTGAGAAGTGCGGCGATCACCAGCGGGCGACGACGGGGCGCCCTGGCTCGAGTGCTGCGCATGCTGATGCTCCTTGTGGCAGTGATGGATGGTTCGGCCCCGCGCCTCAGGACGGGCGACGGAACGAGGGAGAAGGCGCTCCGCCCGGTCCGTGTCAGAGCGATCCGGTCGGCCGGGGAGGGTTCGACGCCCGTCGCCGAACGGCGTCTGAACGAGGCGCAGTCCCGGGTTGTGCGGGGCGGTGGAAGAAGCATTGCCCCGTGGTCCAGGGCGGGGCAACGGGCAGCGGCGGCCTGGACAGTCCCGAGTCGTCCATGCAGGTCACCGGCGGTGTCCACGGGTAGGACGCCGTCTCTTCACCGAGGTGCCGCAGGGCGCTGGGAGGCCGGGACTGTCCCGGACGCCAGAAGATCTGGCGAGACACCGACACGACACAACAGCCTCCTTCCAGGCCGCGTGATCGCGGCCTCGTCGAAGGAGGTTGTGATGACACGGCAGACCCAGCTCCCGCCCCCGGTGCGGACCCGCAGAGAGCCCACCCCGCAACGGAGCGCCCGGCCGGTGCCGCGGCTGCCCCGCAGGCCGCGCGTTCGGAACGCGAGCACCAGCAGGATCCGTACCTTCGTGTGGGGCGCGGCAGGACTGGTCGTGGCGCTCGTGCTGTCCCTGCTCGCGGGCGCGCTGCTGGCCGTGCACGGCCCGTCGTCGCCGTCGGCTGACGGGCCGTCGGTCACGCTCCAGCCGAAGCCGCCGGCCGATGCCGAGCCCGTGACGGTTGCACCGGCCGAGCCGGGTCCTGCCCCAGAGCCGATGAAGTTCCAGAAGGTCACCCTGCGGCCTGGTGCCACACTGTGGGGACTGGCCCAGACGCACGGCACCAGCGTGAAGGTGCTTCAGCGCCTCAACCACCTGGGTTCCTCGACGCTGATCTACGCCGGGAAGACGCTGAAGGTTCCCGCCGGCCCGGACACCGCCGACTCGGTGCGCCGGCCGAAGGCCGCACAGCACCCGCGGACCACGTCCGTACCGGACGCGCAGGCCGGCCCGAAGTCCACGCATGAGCCCGCCGCCCGGGCGAAGTCGGCGCCGAGCACCGTCATCGCGTTCGCCAGGAAGCAGTTGGGCAAGCCCTATGTCTGGGGCGGCGCCGGTCCTCGCGGCTTCGACTGCTCCGGGCTGGTGATGCGGGCCTGGGCCACAGCCGGGGTGAAGCTCCCGCGCACCACCTGGGACCAGATACGCGCCGGCAGCGCCACCACCCGCGGCCGCCTGGTGCCCGGTGACCTGGTCCTGTCCTACGGCGGCGGCCACGTGGGTCTGTACATCGGCAAGGGCAGGGTCATCCACGCCCCCGGCCCGGCACCACGGTCACCGTCGCGCCGCTGCCCGCCCCCGGCGACGTCGTCGCCTACCGACACATCCGGGCCTGACCGAGCCGCGTGCAGCGCAGCCGACCTGGTCGTGGACGGGTTTCGCCACCGAGCAGTCGAACACATCCGAACGAAGCTGGGAAACGGTACTCATGAACAGATCAACGGGCTTTAGGCTCCCCTGGTATCCGAGAGACAGGGGAGAGCTGATGGAGCGGGGGCCGGATCCGGCTGCGGCAAGCAGCCCGGCTGAATTCGTGGCAGTGATGCGGCAGTTACGCCGCTGGGCGGACGTGAGCTACCGGCAGCTGGAACGCAACGCCACCGATGCCGGCGACGTCCTGCCCCGCGCGACGATCTCGGCCGCCCTCGGCCGTGACGACCTGCCCCGTGAAGAACTCCTGGCCGCCTACGTGCGAGCCTGCGGCGGCGACGACGAAACGGTGGCCGCCTGGCTCGAGGCCCGCCGGCGCCTGTCGATGACCGACCCCACGGCACCACCGCCCGTTCCCGAGGGCGCGCCCGCGACCGCCGCTGCCCAGGACGACGAGGACACCCCCCAGGAGACACCGCGGGACCTCGCGGCCCATGCCCACGAGGACCAGCACGACTCGGACACCGGCCCAGCCGCTGCACCGCTCCGGGCCGGTGACGGTGACGGTGACGCCGCCCCGGACCGTCGGTCGGCCTGGCGACGGCACAGCCCTCAGGCCGCGATCGCCGCCTGTGTCGTCGCCGGGGTACTGGCGCTGACGTTCTGGCCGCACGACAACCGTTCCGACGGCAACCGCGCGGACCGTGCGCCCACCGGCGTTCCCTCCTCGGGCACCACGCCCAGTGCGCCAGCCGGCGTCCAGCCCTCGGGTACCGCGCCCGGCGCGGGAGGGGAGACGAAGGATGCCGGTCCCTCGCCCACCACCGAGCTGGTCCCCCCGCCTGTCGACCCGCCGGCCGAGCGGGAGGAAGCGACGCCGAGTACGCGCCCCACTCACGCGCGCACGGCAGCTGCCCGGATGCCGGCCTCCGGAGCGGCGCGCATCCATCCCGCCTCCGCGTCCTCCCGGTGTCTCACCGAAGGCCGCGAACGCAACGGGCGCACCGACCGCGAGATCGCCGTCCAGCACCCCTGCGCCGACTCCCCCCTGCCCCGCGTCGAGCTCGAGAAGCTGGAAGACGCGATCTACCGCATCCGGTGGTACCACCCCGGCCCCGGCAAGGGCCTGGGATGTCTCGCCGTGGACGACTCCCTGACTTCCTCCGGCGCCCTGCTCGCCCCGTGGGACTGCGCGGACGGCGACAACCAGAAGTTCCGCCTGGAGGCGTCCGGCGACGGCTTCCGGCTCCGGCCGCTCCACAGCGGCCTGTGCATCGGGTTCCTCCCCCCGGTCACCGACGGTGCCGAGGCAGTGCAGACCGCCTGCACCGGCGCCTCCGACCAGGTATTCACCTTCACATCAGCCTGACCGACTGTTCTCCATCCGTTCGGGTGGCCGAGCGACGGACCAGGGCGGCGGGCGCGGCCGCGCCCGGCGTGACCGTGCGCACCGGGCTTCAGTTGCGGGCCGCCGGGCATGGACGTGGGGCCCTACGGATGCGGCTGAGCCGGAACGCGGTGATGGTGGAGAGACTGCGGCAGGACTACACCGACACGATGGGCGGATGCGCCGATGGACAAAACGGAGCTCCTCGATTTGACGGCACGCCGTGTGGCAAAGGCCTCGGGTGGGGGTCAACCGGGCAGTGAGGACGTCACACGCGTCTTCGACGCCCTTTTCGGCACCGTCGAGCATCCTGGAACGATCGCCGAAGCGCTGAGGTCGAAGGGGAGGGTCGGCCTGGGCAGCTTCGGCAGCATGGCGCAGGAGGAGGGCACGGCTTCCTTCCGGCCGGGCAAGGCGCTGACCGAGTATCTGCGTGGCGAGGTCGAATGAGCACCCTGCACATCACCCTTCGGTGCGGGCTCCTCCTGAGCGGCTCATGGCGCAACTGACGCTCAACGCCACCGGTCCGGCAGCGCCCGGCACCGTCTGGGAGCGCTACGTGCGCGTGGACCGGTGGGCGTCCTGGTCACCGCAGATCAGGGCCGTCCATACCGACGGCCCGTACATAACCCCAGCACTCCGAGGGACGGTCGAATCGTTCGCGGGTCTGCGGATTCCCTTCGTCATCGAGAGCGTCGACCACCACCATCGGACGTGGTCGTGGAGAGTCCGCCTGGGGCCGGTCCGGCTGCGCCTCCACCACGCCGTACGGCCCGACCCGCAGGGCAGCTCCGCCGGCCTCACCTTGTGCGGCCCGATGCCCGTCCTGGCCGGCTACGCCCCGCTGGCACGACTCGCTCTCAGACGTCTGGTCCGGCCGTGAACCTGCCCACGGCGACACAGTGCCCCGGGCAGGACTTGTACGTCGGCCCCGCGTGGCTTCGTCGACGAGGACGGACAGCGGACGTTCACCGCTTCGGGAGGCATCCGAGCCGTCCCGGAAATGGAACGCCTCGCCTTCCCGGGCGTCTGGCGGAGGCGGATCTTCAGACGTGCCGCTGTCGGGCGAAGGGCCCGCACAGGGCTGCCCATTGCAGGAGCAGGATGGTCTTGCCGTCGGTGATGCGCCCGTCGCGGACCATGGTGAGGGCCTCGGCGAAGGGGAGTTCGAGGACTTCGATGTCCTCGCCCTCCTCCGCGAGTCCTCCGCCCGTGCCGGTCCGGTCGGCCGGGGTGTAGGGGGCGGCGAAGAAGTGGAGGCGCTCGGTGACGGAGCCCGGGCTCATGTAGGCATCGAGCACGTGGGTGAGCGGACCGAGTCCGACGCCGAGTTCCTCGGCGCTCTCGCGCCGGATCGCGGCGTGCGCGTCGTCCTCGTCGAGCAGTCCGGCCGCCGCCTCGATGAGCATGCCGTCCGGGTGGCCGTTCACGTAGGCCGGATAGCGGAACTGGCGGGTGAGCAGGACGCGGCTGCGTTCGGTGTCGTAGGGCAGGACGACGGCGCCGTTGCCGCGGTCGTAGGTCTCGCGCTGCTGGGTCTGCCACCGTCCGTCGCGGCGCCGGTAGTCGAAGGTGGTGCGACGCAGGACGTGCCAGCCCTGGGAGGTGAGTTCGACGTCGCGTATCCGGACGTCGGGGTTGCGGTCGAGGTCTCGTCCGGCGAGGTGGAGACCGGTGCGTCCGCGGTGATCGGGGGCGTCGACACCCGGGCGGCTCGTCACCTGGTCTCCTGAGGGGTGCGGTGCGGAATCTTGGCGGCGTCGTGGTAGACGGGCAGGCCTCGGCGGCGGGCGGTGGCTACGTCCTGGTCGGCACCGGCGGAGTCGCCCGGCAGGCGCAGCACGGCGTCGCAATGGGCGAGCAGCCGGTCGGCGGTCGGGTAGAGCACCCGGTCGGCGAGGGGGTCGGTGGGGCCCGCGCCGGCGGAGCGGAGGACGGGCAGGGCGATCCACTCGCCGATCACGGGGAGGTGGCCGGCCGCGAAGACGGGCCAGGCCGCTGCTTCCAGACGGGCGAGATTGGCGGCCATGGCCTGCGGATCGCCGTCGGTGCCGGAGCGGTAGGGGCCTGCGATGAGGATGAGCAGTGGCTTGTCGGTCATGACGGCTAAGATACATGCAGAATCGTGCAAGAACAGGAAGGAACGTGAATGCTGGCTGCTGAACGGCGCGAGCACCTGCTCGGTCTGCTCGCGCGCACGGGAAAGATCGTGGCCAAGGACGTCGCCGCCGACCTGGGCATCTCCGAGGACAGCGTGCGGCGCGATCTTCGCGACCTCGCCGCCGAAGGGTTGTGCCAACGGGTGTACGGCGGCGCGCTGCCCGCGTCTCCCGCGGTGGTGGACTACGACGCCCGGCAGGCGGTGGCCCCCGACGGCAAGCGGAAAGTCGCCTCAGTGGCCGCCCCGCTGGTGCGGCCGGGCGGTTCGGTGATCCTCGACGGCGGCACCACCGCCCTTGCCGTGGCCCGGGCGCTCCCGAGGGACCTCGCCTGCACGGTGATCACCCACAGCCCGACGATCGCGTCGGCCCTGATCGACCACCCGCGGGCGGAGCTCTTCCTCCTCGGGGGGCGCGTCTTCAAGCACTCTGCGGTCACCTGCGGCGCCGCCGCGGTCGAGGCCGCGCAGAACGTCTCCGCCGACCTGTGCCTGCTCGGCGTCACCGGCGTCCACCCCACGGCCGGACTGACCACGGGGGACGCCGAGGAGGCAGCCATGAAGCGTGCCCTGTCCGCGCGGGCCGCGGACACCTACATCCTCGCCTCCCGCGAGAAGATCGGCACGGCCTCTCCGTATCGCGTGCTGCCGTGGGAGAAGATCACCGGGCTGATCACCGACGCCGATCCCCACGACACGGTCATGGAGCAACTCAAGACACTCGGCGTGGAAGTCCTCGTGGCCTGAATTTCGGCGAACCTGGAGTCGAGTCCGCCGACGAGGCGCCCCGTGGCGTTGCGGCCAATAGGGATGCCAGGCGGCGCGGGCGGTGCGATCCGAGTAAATGCACGCTGCCGAAGGCCCGGCTGTCCGGGTTGGCCGGGGGCATGAACGCAACCGCATCCACTCCCCCGGTCCCGGTGGCACCGCTCCTCGCCGAGTGCACCGCGCTGCTGGTCATCGTCAGCCACGCCTGACATGCGGTAGGGCGAGGGCAAGTGGCGGCCGGCCGCTGCCCCGTCCCCGGGCGGCAGCCGACGGGAGTGGATACGGGGGCCGTCGCAGTCACGCCGGGGACGGACTACACGCCCGCTTCCCCCTTCTCGCGTGCGGCGAGTTCCTGCAGACGGGCCAGTTCGGCCGCGTGCTCGCTCACCCGCACCCCCAGGAGACCGTAGGTGAGAAGCACCGCGCCCGCGACGGACAGGGGGACCGAAAGACCGAGCACGGCCAGCACCTCGGGCCAGTCCCGTTCGTCGCCGCAGGGATCCTTCGCCCGTCCGTCGTTGGCGGTCCCCTCGTCGGTGAAGAGTCGGGACTCGCACTCGACGGGACGGCGCGCGTACTCGGGTTCCACCTCGTAGGAGGTGGCGAGCAGCACGCCGCACCACACCCACAGCACGGTCGCGACGGCCAGCAGACCGAGGCCCAGGGTCCGGGCGCGTCGGCCTCGTTCGCGGAACCGCATGTCGAACACCTGTGGATGCATGACGGCTGAACCTAGCAGCCGCCACGGAACGTGTCGCGCCGGGCGGCCCCCAGGCGGACACGCGGGTGCTAGGAACGGATGAAGGTGCGGGCTTGGTCGATCCACCCCAACACGGCCTTGGCGTCACAGCTTTCGGCGACCGACCGGGCCTCGTCGAGGTGGTGGAACGCCGCCGACGGGTCGCCGGTTTCGGCCGCGAGGTAGGCCAGCGCCACCAGACCGGCCGCTTCCCCCGGCCTGAAACCGATTTCCCGGCGCAGCGTCACCGATTCGGTCAGCCGCTCGCGGGCCTGATCGAAGTCGCCCGCGTCCCTGTCCGCGAAGCCCAGGTGACGAATCGCGTACGACATCGTCATCCGGTCGTCGACGGATCTCGCCAGCGCGTACGACCGCTCGAAGTACGGCCTGCCGGTGACGCCGTCGCCCTTGACCACCTGGTGCCAGCAGCCGACCCAGAACAACGCGTCCGCCTCACCCGACGCATCCCCCAGGCGCTCGTACAACTCGGCCGCGCGCTCGAACAGCACCAGTTCCTCGCTGTTCTCCTCGCGGTCGTTCAGGAAGCGGACGTGCAGTACCTTGCCCCGCGCCATGGAAAGCGGCGCCTCGACCGCGTCCAGCACGTCGTCGGACCGGTCCAGCGCGGAGGTGTCCCCGCCGAACATCGCCGCCTCGAACAGCTCTCCCGCTTGTTCGACCCAGCCCTGTGCTTGCATGCCTGTGCCCCTCCCGTTGGACGATGACAGCGCCGAGGCTATCTCCGCGTCCCGGTGCACGACGGAGATTTCCGAGGGGACGCCCTCCCCATCGCGAGCCGGGTCGTTGTGACACGGCAGCGCCAGCAAAGGCTTGCCTTGGCTCGTCGAGGGCGTTTGTGTGTCTGCGACGAGTGCCGCCCGACCGGGGTGGTGCCTCGACATCAGGGGTGGGATCAGCGTTGAGAAACACGTTAGGAAGAGGCAGCAGGCTGACGACGGTGCTGCTGGCCGGCGCGCTGGCCGGATCGGCGCTGGCGACGGTCACCGGTACGGCGTCCGCGGCCTCAGGGGCCGCCGCTCCGGACACCGCCGCGGCGGCCGTGGTGCCGTCGGGTCCGGGCGTGGAGCTGTCGGCCGCGTCGTTCACCCAGATGACGGTGGACGACGTCGGCCGGCGCGTGTGGATCGCGGGAGACCGGGTCTATCCGGACGGGTCGCGGGACGGTGAGCTGGTCGGCCTGCTCTACGGGGGTGCCGGGCCCGCTGTCGCGAGCGCCCACATGGCCGCTCCCCTGTCCGGCGTCGCGGTGGAGCCGGACGGCTCGAAGGTCTATGTCGGGCAGTCGGACCACATCGCGAGCTACTCCCACTCCAGCGGGTACCTGAACCCGCTCGATCCGATTCCGGCACCGGCCGACGACTGCGGGCGGGAGCTGGTGCACACCGGCGGGCGGCTGTTCTTCACCAGCCGGCCGGCCGCGTCGCCCGACGGCTGCGCCGACGGGCTGGGCAGCGTCGATGTCGCCGCGTCGGCCGAGGGCGGCACGGCCGGGGTGGTCATGTACTCGGGCACCCGGCTCCACCTCGAGGGAGGGCCCGGAGGTCTGCTCGTGACCGCTCCGGAGCGCTGGTCCCCGACCGACGACCCCGACCTGGGGATCTACCGGGTGACGGACGGGGCGGACGGGAACCTGCTGGAGTTCCTGGGCGAGCGCCGGTTCGGCGACGACGGCACGGGTCAGGGCATGGACTTCCGGGACGCCGACTTCTCCGCGGACGGCTCCGTCCTCGCGGTGGCCGACGGGGAACGGGGGACCGTGCTGCTCAGCGGCAAGGACGCCCGTTTCCTCGAGAACCACTACGCGCCGCTGCCGGAGGGTGTGGCGCCCACGGCCGTCGCCTTCAGTCCTGACGGCAAGTGGTTCGCCCAGGGCGGCGCGGCGTCGGGCGATGCCGCCGACCTGACCCTGGCGTTCGCCGACCCCTCGGTCGAGCGGCAGCCGCTGCGCATCAGCTTCGAGGACGAGGCCGCGGGCCAGCGTGTCGTCCCGCGGGGCATGGAGTTCTCCGGGGACGGACAACAGCTCTTCGTCGTGACCTCCGACCAGGAGGGCAGCAGGTTCTGGCTGCACACGATCCAGACCCGGGAGGCCCTGGCCCCCTCGCGCATCGTGGACGTGACACACGGTCCGGCCGTCGCCGGGGAGCCGTTCAGGGTGACCGGGCGACTGGACCTGGACGGTCCGGCACCCACCGAGGCGCCGCGGATCACGGTGCAGCGGCTGAACGGCCCGGAGTTCACCGAACTGCCGCCGGTGCCGGTCACCGAGGACGGGACGTTCGTCGTGGAGGACGTCCTGCCGGACCGGGTGGGGGACGTCCACTACGTGCTCGGCTACGCGGGTGACGAGGTCCACCACCTCTCGGAGTACTGGCTGGTGGTGGACACGGTCGAGGCGTCGAGCACGGTACCCCGCGGCGGCCGGTAGTCGGAGCGGGGCGGTCGGTGGCCGGACTCCGGGGCGCGCATTGTCCTCGGCTCGCTGTTGTCCAGGCAGTGGTCGGTGCTGGTCGACGGCCGTGATCTTTTCGTCCAGGCCGTCCCCCGTCCCGGGGCATGACCGGTAGGGGCCGTCCTTCCGACCCCCGTGGCGGGAGGACGGCCCCGGCTCTTTTCTGTTGGCCGCCCGGTCAGTAGAGCTTGTCGACGGCCGTGCTCGTGGTCTTCTTGAAGGCGGCCACGGGCGCGTTCCCGAAGTCGCCCATCTGTCCCCACTTCACGACGGTGACGGTCCTGCCGTCCCGTCCGACCGACAGCAGGGCGACGTCGGTGGCGCCCCAGGTCGTCTCGGTGTGCAGGCCGCGGACGCGGGCACCCTCCTCGACCGGCAGCTTGCCGTAGTCCCGGCCCTCGGCCTCGACGTCGGGCGAGGACTCCTCGATGCGGTCGGCGCAGGTGCGGATCAGGTCGTCGTAGTGCTTCGCCAGGGCTGTGGCCTGGGCGGCCGTGCCCGTCACGACGGTCAGCTGCACGGCGCTGGTGTCCAGGTCGGTCCAGAAGTCCCGGTACCGGTAGTCGTAGGCGGGCACGCCCTCCGTGCTCACGCAGAGGCCGAGTGCCTCCGGGAACCCGTCGGTGACCGGTCCGGCCGTCCAGGACGACGTCGGGTGCGGCGGCAGCTGGGACGCCGAGAGGAACGTGGGTGCGGCGGCCTTCGGCGCGGCGCCGGCGGCCGGTGCCGTGAGGACCGTGCCCGCCGCGAGGGCGGCGACGGTGAGTGCGGTGAGAGCGCTCGTTCGGATGCGCATGGACATGGGTGTCCCCCCGTGGAGAGTGCGTGGACGTGGATGCCGCTGCGAGGCGGCCGGCCCGGGCCTGGTCGGTGCGGCACCAAAAGCATCGGCGGCCGCGGCGGCCGGGCGCAACGGCCGACGGCCGATCGGACACGGTGGAACCGTCCCAGCCCGCCTGACGTGCAGGTACATGGGGTGCCTGGGATGCCGTCCCGGGCCCGGGTGGAGGTCGAACGAGGAGGGGGGCCTGTGACGGCACAGGGCGACGGCGACGGCATCGACGAGGTGGCCGAGTTCGCGGCACTGCTGCGGACGTTGAAGGAGCGCACGGACCGGAGCTATGGCTCGCTGGCCCGCCGTCTGGACATGAACACCTCGACGCTGCACCGCTACTGCGCGGGCGACGCGGTGCCGCTCGACTTCGCCCCCGTGGAACGCTTCGCGGCCCTGTGCGGGGCGACCTCGGAGCAACGCCTGGAGCTCCACCGCCGTTGGCTCCTGGCAGTGGCAGTCCGCCACCGGCCCCGTACGGCGGGTGCGGCGGAGCAATCGCCCGATGCCACGGCGGCGGAGGCCCTCAACGACGCGGCGGACGGACCGGACCCGGCGGTGGAGGGCGTCACCGAACCGAACACGGAGCCGAAGGCCGACGGCGGCCCGGTCGTCGAAACGGGCCCTGTACCCGGACCCCCCGGCGTGCCCCCGCGCCCGCGCCGCCCCTGGTACCGCCGTGGACGTCTCGTGGTCGGGCTGGCCTCCGTCTGTGCCGTGCTCGCGACGCTCGGGGCCCTGTCCGCGCTGCCGGACGGGCGGCGGGCGTCCGCCGACGGTCCTGAACGGGTCGCCGGCCCGACGGCGTCCGGTACGGCGGAGGCCAGGGCGCCTGAGCAACGAGGCGCTGCCTCACCCGGCCCGAGCGGCACCCCCGCCCCCGAGCGGCCTTCGGGCTCCGCCACCCCGAAGGAGAAGCCGGGCACCTCTCGCCCGCCCGGCGCGGCATCCGCCCCGCCCCGCGGGGAACAGCCCGCCGGGCTGCCGCTCACCTGGTCCGTCAACTCACAGGCATGGAAGCTGGGTTGCGGTCACGACTACGTCATCGCCAAACCGCCGAACCAGGTCCCCCCTCCCCCTGCCCCGCAGGACGCGGCGCCCTGGGCGGCGACGCAGAGCGCGGTGCACGGCGGCGAGACGCTCGTGCAGCTCTCGGTGCAGGGGCGCAGTGACACGGCCGTCGTGCTGGAGGCGCTGCGCGTGCGCGTGGTCGGCCGTACGGCGCCTGCCGAGGGCAACGCCTACGCCATGGACCAGGGTTGCGGCGGATCGATCACTCCCCGGTACTTCGCCGTGGACCTGGACAAGGACCGCCCCATTGCCCGCGCGGTCGCCGGGAACGACTCCGGCACGCCGATCCCGGCCGTGCGCATGCCCTATCGCGTCTCGGCGAAGGACCCCGAGGTGCTGCTGGTCACGGCCGGGACCAGCTCGTGCGACTGCCGCTGGTACCTGGAGCTGGACTGGTCCTCCCGGGGACGCAAGGGCACCGTGCGCATCGACGACGACGGCCGCCCGTTCCGCACCAGCGCCATCGAGGGCCTGCCCCGGTACGTGTACGACACCCTGGGACGCCGGTGGGGGCCCTACAGCTAGGGGCGGGGCACGATGCGGTCCGCCCGGGCGCGGTCGCCGTCCCGGCCCGTGATCGTCGACAAGGCCCCGAGGGTACGTCTTAACCTGATCCCATGCCCTCCCCCGTGCACGCACTGGCCCACTGCTCCCTGACCCCGGCCGCGGTGGCGGAGTTCCTCGCCCTGCCGCAACAACCGGCGGTTGAGGACGACTTCGACGCTCTCGACGCCGTTCTGCGTGCTCGGGGCTGGAGTTGGGAACACGAATGCCTCACCGACTCCTACCGCACGGGCTTCGGGCATCCATTGTGCACCGAGGGCGACACCCCGTTCGGGGATCCGACAGCGCGAAGCTTCCTGGCGTTCGGGGAGCTCTATCCCGTCGACCCGGACGACGAGGACCTCGTCAACATGCCCTGGCTGGGCAAAGTCGTGGACGACTGGGGCCAAGCCCCGGGCTGGACCGTACAGCGCCCGTCCACGGTGGAGGCGTGCGTCGAAGTGCTCGACCGGGCCGCGGAGGTCGTCGCCGCCCATCTCGGGGCCGCCCCGGAGCTGACGATCACCAGCGACGCGGCCGTGGTGACGGGCCCGCCGATGCCCAACCGGATCTGGCGCACCGCCACGCAGGCCGTGATCGTGGGCCCACACGCGGACAACGGCCCGTACGGCTACCTCACCCATCTGCAACTCGCTGCCTCTCCCCTCGCCCTGGCCCCCGAGTTGCCGCCCGCGGACGACACGGCAGAACTGGACCGCTGGATCAGGACGCACGTCGACTGGTGATGTGCCGTCGGATGATCAGTATCCGCGCGGCCCAACTCGGGCAGCAGTCGACGCTGCGGGACGCGCTGGTGGCGTAGCTCTCGCCGGCACGCGGGGCGCGTGAACGTCGTGTTCGAAGACGCGGTCCGTCACGTACCTCGAGAGGGGCAGGCGACCTCCCAGGCCGCCTCGATCATGCGGAAGATCTCGTCCACCGCGGCCTGCGGATCGGCGGCCTCGCGGGCCAGCGAGTAGGCGTCGATCACGAACCTCGCCATCGCCCGGCTCGCCGTTTCGGTCGGGGACAGTTCGGGGTCGGCGGCGATGGCCGTGGCCAGCTTCTCCGCGTGGCGCAGCCTCATCGAGTCCTCGTACTTCCGCAGGGCGGGTGAGCCGTCGATCATGCGCCAGATCGGGGCCGCGCTGTCCGCCGTGCAGTGCCGCACCAGGGCCTGTACCTCGTGGCGCAGCGCCGGGACGAGGGGCTCGTGCGGTGCCCGGTCGGTGACCGCCCGCATGAGGCGTTGCTCGAAGTCCTCGTCCTGCTCGAACACCAGCGCCTCCTTCGAGGCGAAGTGGGAGAAGAGCGTGGTGACGGCCACGTCGGCCTCCGCGGCCACGTCGCGGATACCCACCGCGTCGTACCCGCGTTCCAGAAAGAGCCGCAGGGCCGTGTCCGCGATCTTCTGGCGGGTCGCGGCCTTCTTGCGTTCACGGCGTCCGGACGGCTCGGTCATGCGCTGACCCTACCAGGTACGAAGCCGCAACCGCTGCAAAAAGCTAACTGTTAGTGTTACTGTCCGCCGCATGAAGAAAGTGAGCTTCGCCGAGTTCGGCGGTCCGGACGTTCTGCAACTCATTGATGCCGAGGAGCCCCACGCAGGCCCCGGCCAGATACGCGTCGCCGTCCGGGCGGCGGGCGTGAACCCCGTCGACTGGAGAGTCCGTGAAGGCCAGGTCCTGAAAGCCCATCCGATCGAGCTGCCTGCCGGAGTCGGGCTGGACGCCGCCGGCGTGGTGGACGAGATCGGCGAAGGCGTGGAAGGTGTCGAGATCGGCGCCCGCGTGTTCGGCGAAGGCTCCAGCACCTACGCCGAGTTCGCCGTACTGTCGGCCTGGGCCCGTATGCCCGAGGGGCTGACGTTCGAGGAGGCCGCCGGGTATCCCTCCGTGGTGGAGACGGCGCTGCGCGTCATCCGCGAGGTGGACGTCCAGCCCGGCCAGACGCTGCTGGTCAGCGGCGCGTCCGGCGGAGTCGGGTCGGCGGTGCTGCAGATCGCTCGCGACCGCGGCATCAAGGTGATCGGCACGGCCGGGGCCCACAACCAGGACTATCTGACCGACCTGGGCGCCCTCGCCACGACGTACGGTGAAGGCTGGGTCGAGCGGGTGCGGCGGCTCGGCCATGTCGACGCGGCCCTCGATCTGGCCGGCTCGGGGGTGATCCGCGATCTCGTCGAGTTGACGGGGGATCCGCGGAAGGTGGTCTCGATCGCCGATCTCGGTGCGCCGGAACTCGGAGTCCGGTTCTCCGGCGTGGCCGGCAGCGTGCCGGATGCGCTCGCCGAGGCCGTCGACCTCATCTCGCGAGGGAGGCTCCACATCCCGGTCGAGAAGTCGTACCCGCTCGCCGCGGCCGCGGCGGCGCACATCGACAGCCAGGCCGGTCACACGCGCGGGCGTCGGGTCGTGGTCGTCTGAGCCGCTTCCCGCGCGGTGCACAGCACCTCACGGTGCACTCGTCCGGGGTAGTGCGGATGATCTCCGACTGAGTACGGTGAAGCCCCGGTCGAGGGGGAGCCGTCACAAGCCGCCCTCCTCACCGGGCACTTCACCCCACTCTCTTGTCGTCGCCGGAAAGTGAGCACACAGATGCAACCGACGTTCGTCCTGGTGCACGGGGCCTTCGCGAACTCCTTCTCCTTCGCACCGCTCCAGGCCGAACTCGGCCTCCTCGGGCACCGCTCCGTCGCCGTCGACCTTCCGGGGCACGGATTCGCGGCGACGTACCCGCGCGCCTACCAGGCACCGCAGGACCTCGAAGGGCTCGCCACCGCGCCGGGGGCCATCAAGGGCGTCACGCTCGCCGACAACGCCGCGCACCTGATCGCCGTATTGGAGCGGGCCAAGCGGAACGGCCCCGTCGTTCTCGTCTCCCACAGCCGCGGCGGCATGACGGCCACCGTCGCGGCCAACCAGCGCCCCGACCTGATCGACCGCATCGTCTACGTCTCCGCCTGGTGCCCCGTCGACCTCGACATCAGCGCCTACTACGCCGAGCCCGAGATGGCCACCGTCGACGTCGCGGGGGTGGCCTCGGCGATGGTCGGGAACCCTGCCGAACTCGGGCTGCTGCGCTCCAACTTCCGCACCGCCGACCCCGGTGTCCTCGCGGCCTTCAAGGCGGCCTTCCTCGCCGACGGGACGGAGGACGAGTTCATGGTCTTCCTCAACACCTTCCAGCCCGACGAGAACCTCGACGTCGGCACACCCGACGACCGGGCACGGGCCGAGACCTGGGGACGCATCCCCAGGACGTACATCCGGCTGACCGAGGACACCAGCGTGCCGCTCGCCATGCAGGACCGGATGATCCGCGAGGGCGACGCGCTGACGCCGGAGAACCCCTACGACGTCCGCACACTCACCAGCAGCCATCTGCACTGGCTGGTCGACCCGGCGCCGGCGGCCCGAGTCCTGAGCGAACTCGCCGCGCTCCCGCCCGTCGGATCATGACCGGAGCCCGCTGAACCGGGCGGCGCCGGGGGCGTTTCCGGGGCGACGAGGACCGGCGGTCACCCGCTGAGCGAGCGGGCTCCCGGGCTGTCGCCCCGGAACCGCTGACCCGCCGCGATCTCGTCGCCGACCACCGACCAGACGGTCTCCTCGTCCTGGAAGGGGAGCGGGTCTACGCCGCTCGTCTCCTGACGGATGCGTTCGACCTCACGGTCCAGGCGCTCGAAGCCGGCCTCCTCGTCGCCGTCGTGCTCGAAGGTGAACTCCTCGAGCAGGCGCTGGAACCTGAGGGCGACCTGGACCAGGGAGGAGACGTCCGTGTGGAGCACCCGCACGGTGTCCTCGTCCGGGTCGAAGGCGTGCACCGTGCCCGAACCGGGGTCGAGGGCGAGGTGTGCGTTGAGCAGCCAGCCGATGACCGGCCATTCCCCCGCGCCTTCCGCCGCGTCCTCGAAGTACTCGGTGTCGACGACGTCCTGGACGAGGTGCAGCCGGCCGGTGTCCTCGTCGGGCTCCCGCAGCCAGAACGTCCCGGTGGGGACGCCGACGCTCTGCAGAAGGCGGGCGCCCTCGGTGGCCCCGGCGGAGGGCGAGAAGGCGGTGGCGGGCAGGGTCGCGATCCGGTCCTCGCCGAAGATCTGGGCGAGTCCGCCGCGGGTGACGTCGAAAAGCACTGCCGAAACTCCGAACTCCGCTGCGACACGACTGCGATCGGGCACACGGTAACAGCGACGGCCCGGCTCGCTCGTCCCGGAGTTCGTTCCGTCCGCCCGGAGTGCGGTCCACCACCCCTCGGTTCCCCGGAGAGCGGCTGCTTCACCCGGCATTCCAGGGGTATCCGCGAAGAAGAGTCATCCAGCTTGGGGGAAGTGCAGTGGACCAATCGTCACTACGGGCAGTGGGCTGGGCGCGTTCGCTGCCCCTGCAGAGCACTCCGAAGGCAGCCCGTGACTGGGCCCTCGGACACCTGAAGACGCTCGACTGGACCGACAGCGCTCCGCAGACCGTGGACGCCGTCCTGATCACCGTGTCCGAACTGGTCACGAACGCCCACGTCCACGCGCACTCCCATGCGCAGTTGGTGATGACCTGGGACGGTCGCTGTCTGCACGTCGCGGTGCGGGACGGCTCCAGCGAGCTGCCGAGGACGCGTCCGCCGAGCAGCCAGCGCCTCGGCGGACGGGGCATGCTCCTCGTCGAGGCGCTGGCCGACGAGTGGGAAGCCCGCCCGTGCCAGGACGGCAAGACGGTCATCGCCTGCTTCCGCCCGCCCACCGAGGCCGAGGAAGCCCGCTGACCCTGCCGCGCGCCTGCCGCCGGGGCGGCGCGCGGCCTGGTGCCCCGCGACGGTCGACTGCCGACGGGGCGTGAAGGGCCGGGGCTCAGACCTCGACCAGGAGTGACATCCGGCTGATGGCCCGTACGAGCGGGGCCAGGCCGGGTTCGATCGCGGCGCGGGTGAGCGCTTCCCGCAGCGCCTCGTCGCTGGTCGGGCGGGCCTGTTCCAGCAGGACGAGTCCCGCTTCGGAGACGTTCGTGTCGATGCCGCGCCGGTCGCTCGGACACAGGTACCGCGAGAGAGACCGCGGTGCTCCAGGCGCGTGACCAGGCGAGTGGTGGCGCTCTGACGCGGCGCCGGTCATGGTGAGGTGGACGCCACTATACCGCGCTTGCAATTATCCAGCGCATGCAATTATTGTGCTTGCTCGTAAGGCGCTATCGCAACACCCCTCCGGGAAGGCTTCACCATGCCTCTTGCGCTCCTGGCCCTAGCCATCGGGGCCTTCGGCATCGGCACCACCGAATTCGTCATCATGGGCCTGCTGCCCGACGTCGCCGCCACCTACGGCGTCTCGGTGCCGACCGCCGGGTTCCTCGTCACCGGTTACGCCCTGGGCGTCATGTTCGGCGCGCCGCTGATGACCGTGCTCGGCACGAGGATCTCCCGCAAGAACATGCTCATGCTGCTCATGGGCCTGTTCGTCGTGGGCAACATCGTCTCGGCCGTCGCCCCGGTCTTCGCCGTCATGCTGATCGGCCGCGTGGTCGCCTCGCTGGCGCACGGCGCGTTCTTCGGCATCGGCTCCGTCGTCGCGGCCGAGCTGGTCGCCCCGGACAGGAAGGCCGGCGCCATCTCCATGATGTTCACCGGCCTGACCGTCGCCAATGTCGTCGGTGTGCCGCTCGGCACGTTCCTCGGGCAGAGCGCCGGCTGGCGCGTCACCTTCTTCGCGGTCGCCGCGCTCGGGGTCGTCGGCCTGGCCGGCATAGCCCGCCTCGTGCCCGACATGCCGAAGCCCGAGGGCGTGCGGCTGCGGCACGAGGTGGCGGCCTTCAAGAACGTGCAGGTGCTGCTCGCCATGGCGATGACGGTGCTCGGCTTCGGCGGCGTCTTCGCGGCCATCACCTACATCGCACCGATGATGACCGACGTCACCGGCTACGCGGAGTCGTCCGTGACGTGGCTCCTGGTGCTGTTCGGCCTCGGTATGGTCACGGGCAACCTCATCGGCGGAAAGTTCGCCGACCGCAGCCTCATGCCGATGCTCTTCACTGCGCTGGGCGGCCTGGCCGTGGTCCTGGCCCTGTTCACCCTGGGCGCGCACAACAAGATCACCGCGGCCGTGGCCGTGTTCCTCATCGGAGCCCTGGGCTTCGCCACGGTCCCGCCGCTCCAGAAGCGCGTACTGGATCACGCCCACGGAGCACCGACCCTCGCGTCCGCCGTCAACATCGGCGCCTTCAATCTGGGCAACGCGCTCTCGGCCTGGCTCGGCGGCCTCGTCATCGCCGCCGGCCTCGGCTACACGTCGCCCAACTGGGTGGGCGCGGTCCTCGCCGCCTCCGCCCTGCTCCTCGCCCTGGTGTCGGCCTTCCTGGAGCGTCGTGCCCCCGAGCGCCACTCCCCCGCCGCCACCGCACCGGCAGCCGGACCCCAGGCCCCGGACGAGCGGCCCGTGCCGGCACACCACTGACCAGGCACCGCTGCACCCCCACAGATCGATCCTCCCCGCCGGCAACCAGCAAGACCGGCAAGACAGACAAAGGCAAGGAAGAACATCGTGCGTTCCGTCCCCACCGTCACCCTCAACAACGGCGTCTCCATGCCGCGGCTCGGCTTCGGCGTCTTCCAGGTCCCCGACGAGGAGACCACCACCGCCGTCTCCACCGCCCTCGAGGCCGGCTACCGCAGCATCGACACCGCCGCGATCTACGGCAACGAACGCGGTGTGGGACGGGCTCTCGCCAACTCCGGCGTCGCCCGCGACGAACTGTTCGTCACCACCAAGCTGTGGAACGCGGACCAGGGCTACGACGCGACACTCGCCGCGTTCGACGCGTCCCTGGACAAGCTCGGCCTCGACCACGTCGACCTGTACCTCGTCCACTGGCCGGCTCCGGGCCGGGACCTCTACCTCGACACGTGGCGTGCGCTCGAAAAGCTGTACGCCGACGGGCGCACCCGTGCCATCGGCGTCTCCAACTTCCAGCCCGCGCACCTGGAGCGCCTGCTCGGCGCCTCGTCGATCGTCCCGGCCGTGAACCAGATCGAGCTGCACCCGGGTCTCCAGCAGCGCGAGCTGCGCGACTTCCACGCCCGCCACGGCATCGTCACCGAGGCGTGGAGCCCGCTCGCCCAGGGCGCGGTCCTCAAGGACGACGCGATCACCAGGATCGCCGCCGAGCACGGCAAGAGCCCGGCTCAGGTGGTCCTGCGCTGGCATCTGCAGACCGGCAACGTCGTGATCCCCAAGTCGGTCACCGAGGCCCGCATCCGGGAGAACCTCGACGTCTTCGACTTCGAGCTCGGCCCGCAGGACATCGAGGCACTCGCTTCGCTGGACCGCGGGATGCGCACGGGCCCGGACCCCGACACCCTCGACTGACGACCGGAGCCGACCGCGTCGCGGAAATGAGCGTGTGGACGTCGCCGCGCCCTGTTACGGTCTCCGGCATGAAGCGCGCTGCTGTGACGACGACGCCGGAGAGTGTCCCGGCGCGCTGACAGATGTCTGGTCCGAAGCCCCGGGGCGAGTGCCCCGGGGCTTCGTCCTGCGGTCACTCGCCCGACATCCGCGAGGAGACCGCCATGCACGACCACCGCAAGCTCGGCCGTGAACTGGGCCTGTTCGACACCGACCCGCTGATCGGCGCCGGCCTGCCGTACTGGCTGCCCGACGGAGCGACCGTACGGCACACCCTGGAGGAGTACATCCGCTCCGCCGAGCGGCAGGCGGGATACCGCCACGTGTACTCACCGGTCATCGGCAAGCGTGAGCTGTACGAGATCTCGGGACACTGGGCGCACTACAGCGACGACATGTTCCCGCCGATGGAACTCGGCGGTGAGCAGGTCCTCCTGCGGCCGAGCCTGTGCCCGCACCACGCGGTGATCTACCGCTCCCGCTCGCGCAGTTACCGGGAGCTGCCGCTGCGCATGGCCGAGCTGGGAGGCATGTACCGCTCGGAGCCGTCGGGCGTGCTCGGCGGGCTGACCCGGGTGCGGGCCATCCAGCTCAACGACGCCCACATCTTCTGCACCCTGGACCAGGTCGCCGAGGAGGCGCGGGCGGCGCTGGAGATGATCCGCCGGGCGTACGAGACGCTCGGCATCACCCCGGCCCGTTACCGCCTCTCGCTGCCGGGTCCCGGCGGCAAGTACGTCGCCGCGCCGGAGAAGTGGCAGCGGTCCACCGCGCTGCTGACCGACGTCCTCGACCGCTCCGGTCTGCCCTACGAAGCAGCCGAGGGAGAGGCGGCGTTCTACGGCCCCAAGATCGACGTCCAGGTCGCCGACGGCGCCGGCCGGGAGTCCACCCTGTCCACCGTCCAGGTCGACTTCCACCAGCCCGAGCGGTTCGGCCTGCACTACACCGGCGCGGACGGCGCCAGGCACCGCCCGGTCATGGTCCACCGGAGCGTCATCGGCAGTGTCGAACGTGCCGTCGCGCACCTGGTCGAACAGCACGGCGGCGCCTTCCCCGCCTGGCTGGCCCCCACTCAACTGGTCGTTCTGCCCGTCTCCGACACCGAACTGCCGGATGCCGCGGCCCTGGTCCGGCGCTGCACCCGTCTCGGCCTGCGTGCCGAGATCTCGGCACCGGAGCGCGGCAGCCTGGGTGCTCGGATCCGACAGGCCCGTCTGGTGCCCTACCAGGCCGTCATCGGCGCCGCGGAGGCCGCGGACGGTCGCGTCGCTCTGCGCCTGCGCGACGGGCGCCGGCTCGACTCCCGGCCGGTCGGTGAGGTGCTCACCCGCATCGGCGCCCTGGTCGAGGCCCACAGCGGCGTCCTGTGGGGCGACGCCCTCTCCTGACGGGCGCCTGTCGCCGACTCGATGTCGACGCGCATTATCAGGGGCGCTCCGGGGCGGGCATGCGCGATCATGACCGGATGGACCCTCGTTTCCTCGGCATCGCCGAGCTGGTCGAAGTTCCGTCGGTGGCGGTCGTGGTCGACGTCATGCGCGCTTACACGGTGGCGGCCTGGGCCTTCGCCCGAGGGGCGGAGAAGATCGTTCTCGCCGAGTCGCTCGACGAGGCCCTGGCGCTCAAGGCCCGTCACCCGGATTGGGTGGCGCTCAAGGACGGTCCGTCCGCTCCCGGGTTCGACGCGGTCAATTCGCCGGGACTGCTGCGTTCCGCCGACCTCGGTGGGCGGACCGTCGTGCAGAAGACCACGGCGGGTACGGTCGGCGCCCTCGCGGTCAAGGAGGCGTCGCTGGTGCTGTGCGCCGGCTTCGTGGTGGCGGAGGCGACGGCCCGGCTCCTGCGCACACGCGGGAGCGACCGTGTCACCTTCGTGGTCACCGGCGAGGACGGGCGGGCCGAGGAGGACCTGGCCTGCGCCCAGTACATAGCCCGGCGGACCACCGGGGCCGGGACGGACGCGGCGGAGTTCCTCCGCCGTGCCGGCCGGTCACGGGCCGCCGCCGAGCTGGCCCAGGGCGTGCGCCAGGGAGCCCACCCGGACGACGTCGCGCTCTGTCTCGAGCTCGACCGCTTCCCCTTCGCCATGGTGGCCGCCCTGGAGGGCTCGCTCATGGTCCTGCGTCCGCACGCCGTGCCGTCGCCGGCTGGCGAAGCGACAATCTGATCACCGACGACGTTCGGCCGAGCGGAATGCGACGCGCCTCGGAAGACGTCGCGGGCCGCTGTCGATCGGGCCTCGTCCCGTTCGACGTCATGGTGTGCGGCGCCTCGCCGCACGACGACGCGACCACTCGACGAGGGAACACATGGATCAACTGCTGAGAGTCATGAACTTCAACGTCTCGAGCGACGGAGTCGGGGCCGGTGAGCACCAGAGCCTCGAGCGGCCGTTCGGTCTCGACCATGCCGAGCGGCTGTTCGCCTGGGCCGGAGCCACCGCGTCCTGGCCCATGCGCACGGATCCCGGGGGCAGCCGGGGCCTCGACGACTACTTCACGCGGGACTTCGCGCGCAACATCGGCGCCGAGATCATGGGCCGCAACAAGTTCGGTCCCCAGCGCGGGCCGTGGCCGGACCACGAGTGGCGCGGCTGGTGGGGAGAGGAGCCGCCCTTCCGTACTCCGGTGTTCGTCATGACCCATCACGGGCGTCCCTCGTTCACGCTCTCCGACACCACCTTCCACTTCGTCGACGGCGACCCGGCCACCGTCCTCGCACAGGCCCGGGAGGCGGCGCGGGGCAAGGACGTCCGACTCGGCGGCGGGGTCACCACCGTCCGGCAGTTCCTCGACGCGGACCTCGTCGACACCCTGCACGTGGCGGTCTCGCCGGTGGAGCTCGGGCCCGGCCTCCGGCTCTGGGAGTCTCCCGACGAGCTGCTCGACCGGTTCCATCTGGAGGTCGTGCCCAGTCCGAGCGGCGTGACGCACCACCTGTTCTGGCGGAGGTGACACGGGGCCCGGCGGATGCGGGCCCCGTGTCACCGTGCCGGGCGGCGAGTACGCCGGGGTGGCGGGCCCGGCCTCCGGGGCCCGGCCCGCCCCCCCCCGCACGAGCCGGCCGGCCGCGTGTACACCAGCGGCGGGAGCGGCCGGGCGGGGTTGACGGCGACGAACCCGGCCGCACCCGGGGTGTGGGCCAC
>NZ_JBHXFL010000012.1:0-24835 GCF_042724095.1 Streptomyces sp. NPDC127100 | reverse complement strand
CCCGTGTCACCCTGGCCGGGGGGCCCCGCCCCGGGGGGGGGGGGCCGGCGCGGGGGGGGGGGGCCCCCCCACCCCGCTCACGAGCCGTCGGACAGCTTCTCCACCTCGGGCGGAAGCTCCGTGCCGGAGTAGACGGCGACGAACCGGGCCTCACCGGGTGTGTCGCCGACCGCGATGGCGACGCGAGGTGGAACGCCGTCGACCTCGTACGCGGTCACCGTCGTCCCCGGCTCGTCGGCCTGGTCCCCACCGGTGTCGTCGCAGGCCGGCTCGGTCGCGGCTCCGAGCCTCCGCCCGACCGTGAACTCCACGTTCGCGACGTCCCGGTAGGCCCGGTCCTGGTACAGGATCCGGAAGGCGCAGGATGCCGACGCGTCACCGTCGACGCGGCTGCCCTCCGTGCACGCGACTGCCGACACCATTACGGCCGCCAGCGTCATGGACCACCCGGTCCGGTTCATCGAACCCCTCCTCGGCGAAATGCTCAGCCGACCGGTGTGTCCGGCCACATGAGGAGGACGGAGTGGATGCCGCAATCGTTCGAGCAGTCACCGGGCAGCTTGCCGGACCTGGCGTCTTCGGTCGCCTGCCGGGCCCTGCCGCGCCTCAGCAGGCCGCGGCCTCCTCGAGCGTCGCCCGCACGCTCAGGACGGTGTCCATACCGGTCAGCTGGAGGAGCCGGCGCAACTGCTGGGTCGGCGCGGCCACGCGGAAGTCGGTCGACTGATGGGCGAGTATCAGCAGATTCAGCAGGGTCGAGTCCGCGAAGGTGATGCCGGAGGCGTCCAGAACCACCCTCGGATGCTTCTTGGCCGCGGCGTCCAGCGCGTCCGCCAGGGGCGTGATCGAGTGCATGTCGTACGCCCCTCGTGCGCCGACGACCCAGGCGCCGCACCATTCGTACTGCGCCACCATGGCCTCGTCCAGGACCTGCAGCCGGTTTTCCTCGCCGTCGTTCGAGTGCCCTCCGACCGCTTCGTCCACAGACACCTTGGGACCCTCCTGCGTCTCCCCCGCCAAATCCTGTCACCTGTTGCGCGAAAAGTATGTCATGCATTAGGCGTCCGGCAAACACGGTCCCTAAAATGCTGTGCATGGTTGAAGTGCCTGGATCTCACACCGGATGGACGTTCGTCACCAACCACGCGCGTGTACTGGCGGCCATCGCCGACAATCCGAACGTCCGGATCCGCGACATCGCCGCCCACTGCCGGCTCACCGAGCGCGCCGTCCAGCGGATCATCTCCGACCTCGAGCAGGACGGATACCTCTCGCACACGCGCGACGGCCGTACGAACACCTACCGCATCGAGCCGGACAAGGTGCTGCGGCACCCGGCGGAGGCGGGACTGTCGGTCGCCGCGCTGCTCTCCCTGCTCGTCCAGGACGAGACCGACCACGCGCGGCCCGGCAGCCTGTCACCCCGCCTGGCCGGTGCCGGGGAGGCACGGTAGGGAGCGGACCGGACCCGGATCACGGGCCCGCGGTCGACCGGCACAGCCGCTCCGCACCGACCGCGGCAGCGGAAAGGGAAGGGCCGCTCAGACCTCCCCAGGCATCGCGGCCCTTCCCTGCCTGCGCGTGACTACCCAGCCGGGGCGATCTCAGTCCTGTGATCTTCTCAGGCGGGCAGGCGGGGCACGCTGTCGATCAGGCGGCGGGTGTAGGGGTGGTCGGGTTCGCCGAGAACGCGGGCGGTGTCGCCCTGTTCGACGACCCGGCCGCGTTCCAGAACGGCGGTGCGTTCGCACAGGGTCGCCACGACCGACAGGTCGTGGGAGACCATCACCAGCGTCAGGCCGCGCTCCCGCTTCAGTTCGTCCAGCAGGTCGACGACCTTCACACGGGTGGTGACGTCGAGGGCGCTGACGGGCTCGTCGGCGAGCAGGACACGGGGCCGGCACACGGTGGCGCGGGCGATGGCGATGCGCTGGCGCTGACCGCCGGAGAACTCGTGCGGATAGCGTTCGGCGGCGTCGGCCGGCAGACCCACCGCCTCCAGGGCCGCGGCCACCTTCGGCGCGGCGCCCGCCCGGGTGTCCAGGCCGAGCGATCGCAGCGGTTCGGCGACGATCGAGCCGACCCGGCGGCGCGGGTCGAGGGAGGAGTAGGGGTCCTGGAAGACGCACTGGACGCTGCGCCGGAAGCGCCGCATCTGCTCCCTGTCGCGCAGGGCGAGGGGCGCGCCGTCGAAGCGGACCGTGCCGGCGGTGGGGCGGGCGAGGCCGAGGAGCAGGCGCAGCAGCGTGGTCTTGCCCGCGCCGGACTCGCCGACGAGGGCGAGGCTCTCCCCGGGGCGCACGGCGAGGGACACGTCGGAGACCACGTCGGTGCGGGCCCCGCGGTAGCGTGCGGACACGTCGGCGAGCTCCAGCACGGGGGTCACGGCGCGCTCCTCAGGTTCAGGGCGGACTCCAGCGCGCGGGCGCTGGCGACCAGGTTCCGGGTGTACTCCTGGCCGGGGGCGCCCACGATGTCGCGCACCGCGCCCTCCTCGACGGCCCGGCCGTCCTTCATGACCAGGACCCGGTCGGTGACCTTGGCGACGACGGCGAGGTCGTGGCTGACGAACAGCACGGCCATCTCCCGTTCCCGCACGAGGGCGTCGATCAGGCCGAGCATCTCCGCCTGGACCGACACGTCGAGGGCGGTGGTCGGTTCGTCGGCGATGAGCAGCGCCGGCTCGCACGCGAGGGCGGCGGCGAGGGCGACGCGCTGACGCTGGCCGCCGGAGATCTCGTGCGGGAAGGCACGGGCGATGCGCTCGGGCTCGGGGAGCCGCACCTGCGCGAGGGCGTCGAGGGTGGCGGCGCGCAGCCTGCCGCCCTTCAGGCCGGTGCGCCTGCCCAGGGGGCCGGCGATCTGCCGGCCGACCCGCATCAGGGGGTCGAGGGCGGTCAGCGGCTCCTGGAAGACGACGGCGGCGTCCCGGCCGCGGACGGCGGTCAGTTCCTTCTCGCGGGCGCCGAGGATCTGCGTGCCGGCGAGGACGACGCTGCCGGTGGCGGTCATGCCCTCGGGGAGCAGGCCCAGCACCGCGAGGGTGGTCAGGGACTTGCCGGAGCCCGATTCTCCGATCAGGCCGAGGCGTTCGCCGCCCGCGACGGTGAAGGACAGGTCGGTGACGAGGGGCCGTCCGTCGGCGGTGCGGACGGTCAGTCCCTGGACGTCGAGGAGGGTCATGTCCGCCTCCCGCGGCCGGCCGGGTCGAGGACGTCGCGCAGCCCGTCGGCGATCAGGTTGACGCCGATCACGAGGAGCACGAGGAGGATGCCGGGGGCGAGGGCGCCGGCCGGGGCGGTGGTGAAGGTGGCCTGGGCCTCCTGGAGCAGGCGCCCCCAGGAGGCGTTGGGCGGCGGGGCGCCCAGTCCCAGGTAGGAGAGGCCGGCCTCGGCGAGGACGGCGAGACCGAACTGGAGGGCCAGGTTGACCACCAGGGTGGGCCAGATGTTCGGCAGGACGTGGCCGGCGACGGTGCGGGGCCAGGAGGTGCCGGAGGTCCGGGCGGCGGTGATGTAGTCCTGGGTGAGGACCCGCTTGACCAGGATGCGGACGAGACGGGCCACGACCGCGCTCTGCGCCAGGCCGATGGCGAGGACCGCCGAGCCGAGGGTGGCCGAGCGGGCGGCGACGACGAGCATCGCCAGCAGCAGCGTCGGGAAGGCGATGAGGATGTCGAGGAACGCGGAGAGCGTGTCGTCGAGCCAGCCCTGGGCGAAGGCCGCGAGCACGCCGAGGGTGACGCCGATGAGCGCGGCGACGGTGACGGAGCCGAGCCCCGCGCCGAAGGCGATGCGGGCGCCGGTCATGAGCTGGGTGAACAGGTCCCGGCCCAGCTTGTCGGTGCCCAGCAGGTGCCCCTCCCCCGGTCCGGCGAGGCGTCCGCCGGAGGTGTCGTCGGGGCTGTAGGGCAGCCACAGGAACGACACGAGGGCGAGCAGCGCGACCAGGCCGGTCAGGACGCAGCCCACGACGAGGGTGACGGAACGCCGGCGGGGGCGCCGGCCCGTGGCCGGTTCGGCCGGGCGGGCCAGGAGGTCCGTGGTGGTCATCGGGCGCCTCCGGAGAGCCGGCCGCGCAACCGCGGGTCGACGATCCTCTGGACGAGGTCGGCGAGGAAGCCGATGAGCAGCACCGCGAGGGTGGACACGAACAGCACGCCCTGGATCACCGGGTAGTCGTGCTGGGTGACGCCGGTGGCGAGCAGCGATCCCAGGCCGGGCAGCGCGTACACGGACTCCACGACGACGGCGCCCAGCAGGGTGGAGGCGAGTTCGATGCCGAGGATGGAGATGACCGGGACCGAGGCGTTGCGCAGGCCGTGCCTGCGCATGGCGGTGCCGAAGCTCTCGCCGAGGGCGCGGGCGGTGCGCAGGTAGTCGCTGCCGAGTACGTCCAGGGTGGCGGAGCGGACGTACCGGATGAGGGAGGCGCTCATCACCAGGGCGATGGTGACGACCGGCAGGACCAGGGAGCGGATCGCGTCGGCGGGTGCCGCCCAGCCGTCCTGCGGGAAGCCGCCGGAGGGCAGCCAGCCCGCGTTCAGCGCGAACACGGCGATGAGGATCATGCCGAGCCAGAACACGGGGACGGCGATGCCGAGCTGGGAGACGCCGCTGAGCAGGGCGCCGTACCAGGTGCGGCGCTTGTACGCGGCGACGAACCCGGCGGGGACGGCGACGAGGACCGCGAGGACGAACGCGGCCAGGGTGAGCGGCAGGGTGACGTTCAGGCGGGCGGTGACCTCGGGGCCGACGGGCAGCGAGCTGACGAAGGAGGTGCCGAGGTCGCCGCTCGCCAGCTGCCCGATCCAGTGGGTGAACTGCTCGGGCAGCGGGCGGTCGGAGCCGATGGAGCGACGGGCCGCGGCGATCTGCTCGGGGCTGGCGCCGACCGACGTCAGGGCGTTGGCCGGGTCCCCGGGCAGCATGCGCAGCAGCACGAACAGCACCACGCTCGCCAGGACCAGCGACACGACCAGGAAGGCGAGCCGGCGCAGCAGGTAGCGGCCCATCAGCCCTTCTTCTGGATGTCGTAGGCGTAGAACTGGGAGTTCAGGCCGTTGAGCGGGTAGCCGGAGAGCTTGCTGTTGGCCACCACCATCTGCGGGTACAGGTACAGCCAGTCGCTGGCCGCGTCCTCGGCGGTCCTGCGGTTGACCTTCTTCAGCAGCTCGGTCTGCTCAGCGGTGGTGGAGGCCTTCTCGGCCTGCTCGACCCACGCGGTGACCTGCTTGTTGTCGTAGCCCCAGTAGAAGTCGGGGTTGCCGTACCAGACGAGGTCGCGGTCGTTGACGTGCTCCTGGAGCGTCGCCGTGAAGTCGTGGTTCTTGTAGACCTTCGTGTACCACTCGTCGGGCGTGATCGTGTTGATCTCGACGGTGATGCCGACCTTGGCGAGTTCGGACTTGATGAACGTCGCGGCCGTCGGGTGCGGGTCGTAGTTGGGCGTGTCGAGGGTGAAGGTGAAGCCGTCCTCGTAACCGGCCTCGGCGAGCAGCTTCCTGGCCTTGTCCACGTCGTGGGCGTTGACGTCGGTGAGGTCCTCGTACCACGGGTCGGTGGGCGGGACCATCGACCCGATGGGCTGGCCGTAGTCGCCCCAGACGGACTGGAGGAGCTTCTTGTCGTCGATGGCGGCGGAGACGGCCTGCCGGACCTTGACGTTGTCGAAGGGCTTGGCCCTGTCGTTGAACGCGAGCAGCAGCTTGGTGGTGGAGTCGCCGTCGTTGACCTTGTAGTTCTGGTTGTTCTTGAACTGCTCCAGGGCGTCGGGCGACTGCTCGCTGGTGACCACGTCGACGGCGTTGGTCAGCAGCGCGTTGTTCAGGGCCGTGGCGTCCTTGTAGTAGTGGAAGACCACTTCCTTGTTGGCGGCGGCGTCGCCCCAGTAGCCCGCGGACCGCTTGAGGCCGAGGGCCGAACCGCGGGTCCACTTGGCGAGCGTGTAGGGGCCGGTGCCGTCCTCGGTGGTCTTGAGGTTCTTCGCCTCGGAGTTGATGATCCAGACGTAGGACAGGTTGTAGACGAAGGAGATCGACTTCTGCGACAGCGTGACCTTCACGGTCTTCGCGTCGGGCGTGGCGATGTCCTTGACGACTTCGAGGTTGCTCTTGCGGGCGGACTGCGAGTCGTCGGCGAGGACCTTCTCCAGGCTGTACTTGACGTCGGCGCTGGTGAGGTCCTTGCCGCTGTGGAACTTCACGCCGTCGCGGAGGGTGAAGGTGTACGTCAGGCCGTCGTCGCCGACCTTGTAGTCGGAGGCGAGGAGCTTCTCCACGTCGCCGTCGTCGGTGAGCCGGAACAGCCCTTCGTAGACGTTGCCGTTGAGGGCCTCGGTGACGCCCTGGCCGCCGCCGGCGGTGTTGTCGAGGTTCTGCGGTTCGTAGAGCGAACCGATGTTGACCGTGGCGTCCCTGTCCCAGGTGCCGCCGGCGGAGGCGGACCCGTTGGATCCGCCGCAGGCGGTGAGGGCCAGGGACAGGGTCGCGGCGGCGGTGACGGCGTACAGGGACGTCTTCTTGGGGCTCATGGCGTAAGGGCGCTTTCGTGCGGTGGTGCGGGCGGAAGGAGGCCGGTCAGTGCCGGCCGGTGAAGCCGTCGCGGAAGACGGGGAGCTTCTCGCCGGCCGCTACGGGCAGGTGGAAGCGGTTCTGCCGCGGCGGCATCGGACAGTTGTACTGGTCCGAGAACCCGCAGGGCGGTACGAAGGCCCGGTTGAAGTCGAGGATCACGCGCTGTTCGTCGTCGGTGCGCTCCACGAAGAGGAAGCGTCCGGCGCCGTAGGTGCTGTCGCCGTTGGTGGGGTCGCCGAAGACGAGGAGCAGGGTGCCGTCGTCGTCGAAGGCGCTCAGGGTGTAGTCACGGCCGTCCACGGTGAGGGCGATGTCGCCGGGGACGACGAGTTCGCGGGTGCCGCCGTTGTCCCGGATGTGCTCGAAGGCGACGCGGCGGGCGCCGGGGACCGGGGTGTAGACGGCTTCGAGGACCCAGGCGGGGTCGTAGGCGAAGACGTCCACACGGTCGAAGGCGGTCAGGGCCGGTGCCGCGGCGTCCCAGAAGCGCAGGCCGTGCTCGGGCTCGCCGGTGACCATGTCGGTGCGGCTGAGGGTGGTGACGGTGACCGTGTCCGGGCTGCCCGCCCGGGCCGCGTCCGCGTCGGGGCGCTCCCCCGCCGGCAGCCAGCGGGTCTCGACGAGGGCGAGGTTGCCCGTGGGGGCGGTGAGGGCCGCGCGGCGCCCGGCGCACCAGTCCTTCCAGCGTTCCTCGGGATCGACTGGGGGCACTGCGGGGGCGGGCTGGTGCACGGCATGCTCATTCGGCTAGGAGGACGGCCGGTCTACGACGGAGAGTCAATACATGGCCAAAGCAACTTCTTTATCTTTCATAAGCCTATCTAATGTCAAACGGACGTTTCACCTGGTGAGACCGCTGGTGGACAGGGTAGGGCGGCACGGCCCCGCGGCGGACGCGAGCAGGGCAGGCCGGCGCCCGCCGTACTGCTCGACGCCGGGGCCGGCGCCGCCGGCGAGGGGCCTGGTGCTAGGCGGACGCGCTGTCCGGCAGCAGGGCGAAGACCTGGTCGAGGCCGACGATGCGCAGTACGCGCAGGGTGTGGTCGGGGACGGAGGCGAGCGCCACGTCGGCCTGGGCGGCCTGGGCGTGGTTGCGGACGACGATCAGGGCGGTGATGCCGCTGGAGTCGCAGAACGTCATGCCGCCCAGATCCAGGACGATGCGCTGGCCCGGCCGGAGGTCGAGCCCGGCGAGCAGTCCGCGCAGCTGGCCGGCGGTGTCGAAGTCGAGGTCTCCGACGATTCCCAGAACGGGCCCGGTGCGGGCGTCTCGCATCGTGATGTTCAACGGGCTCATGCGGAGGCCTCCGTCCAAGGGACGGAGGCGGAGGCGGGGACGCCGAGCGCGAGCAGGGCGGTGTCGTCGTCGAGGCCGTCTCCGAAGCCGTCCAGGAGGCCGGTCACGGCCTGGACCACGGCCTGCGGGGACTCGCCGGCGTGGCCGGCGGCGAAGCCGAGCAGGGCCTCGTCGCCGAACAGGTCGGCGCGGTCCTCACCGGTGCGGGCCTCGGTGAGGCCGTCGGTGTACAGCAGAAGGGTGTCACCGCGGGCGAGGACGGTCGCGGCGGTGACGAAGGTGGCGTTGGGCAGCACGCCGACGAGGAGACCACCGGGGGTGGGCAGGTAGTCGGCCTTGCCGTCCGCACGCAGCAGGAGGGCCGGCGGGTGCCCGCCCGAGGCGATGCGGACGGTGACCTGCCCCGTGGCGGGGTCGGGCTCGAGGATGCCGTAGATGACGGTGCAGTAGCGCGGGTCACCGCTCGTGTAGCGCTCGTGGAGCACCCTGTTGAGGGTCGTCAGGGCGGAGACGGGTTCAGGGTCGTGCAGGGCCGCGGCGCGCAGGGTGTAGCGGGTCAGCGAGGTGACCGCGGCCGCCTCCGGGCCCTTGCCGCACACATCGCCCAGGAAGAAGGCGAAGCGGCCGCCGTCGATGGGGAAGAGGTCGTAGAAGTCGCCGCCGAGCCGGTCGGGGGACGCGGCGCGGTAGTGCACGGCCGCCTCCATGCCCGGCACGGCGGTCAGGGTGGCGGGGAGCAGCGACTGCTGGAGCACGGCCAGGGCGTCCTGCAACCGTGCCCGGTCGGCCTCCGCCTGCCTGCGCGCCTCCTCCGCCGCCTTCCGGGCGCGCAGGAGCTCGTCCTCGTAGGCACGGCGGTCCCGGGCGTCGAAGACGGTGGTGCGGATCAGCAGGGGCTCGCCGGTGCTGCCGCGCTTGACCACGGAGGAGATCAGCACCGGTATCCGGCCGCCATCCGCCTGTTTGATCTCCAGGGCGATGCCGTTGATCTCGCCCTGCATCCGCAGCAGGGGCGCGAAGTGTGTCTCGTGGTAGAGCTTGCCGCCCACGGTCAGCAGATCGGTGAACCGGATACGGCCGACCACCGCGTCCCGCTCCATGCCGAGCCAGTTCAGCAGCGTGGTGTTGATCTTGGCGATGGTGCCGTCCATCAGCGTGGACAGGTAACCGCACGGCGCGCTCTCGTAGAGTTCCTCGGCGCTGTCCTCGAGGAGTGCGGCGAATACCGCGTCCGACGCCTTCTCGTTGTCCGGTTCGTGCGGGTCGGGTTGCTGCCCCGTGCGGCACATCATCACAGTCGCGCCAGGAAGTCGGTGATCGCCTCGTTGGTGGCCTCCGGCGCGGACAGGTGCGGGCAGTGCCCGACGGCCTCGAGCGTGACCAGCTGCGAGCCGGGGATCGCCTGGTGGACGTAGGCGCCGACCTCCCGCGGGGCGATGGCGTCCTGGGTGCACTCGAGCACCAGCGTCGGCACGGCCACGCCCTTCAGCTCGTCCCGCGTGTCCGACAGGAACGTGGTCCGCGCGAAGACCCGCGCCATGTCCGGGTCGGTGGCGCAGAAGCTGTTCTTCAGCTCCTCGCCGAGCTCGGGCCGCTCCGGGTTGCCCATGATCACCGGTGCCATCGCCGCCGACCAGCCCAGATAATTCGACTCCAGGGACGTCAGCAGCTCGTCGATGTCCTCGGCGCTGAAGCCGCCTCGGTAGCTGTCGTCGTCGATGTACCGCGGGGACGGGGCCACCATCACCAGCGCTCCGATCCGCTCCGGAGCCATCGCGGCGGCCAGTACTCCGACCATCGCGCTCACCGAGTGCCCCACGAAGACCGCGTCGCGCAGGTCGAGGGCCTCGCAGACCTCCACCGCGTCCCGGGCGTAGCCCTCCAGAGAGGCGTACCGGTCCTCCGTGAACGCGGCCAGGTCCGAGCGGCCGGCACCCACGTAGTCGAACAGCACCACGCGGTAGTTCTCCGCCAGCGCGGGCACCGTCAGGCGCCACATGTTCTGATCGCAACCGAACCCGTGGGCCAGCACTACCGTGCGCCCCAGCGGATTGCCGGTGACCGTGACGTGGTTCCTGCGCTCGATGTCCATGACACCACCCTCTCAAACGCCGCTCATCGCCCGGCGCCAGGCCGCGGCACCCTCTGAACGGAGACCGCACTCACCACGGGACTGCGCCCGAACCCTGGAAGGAAACCATGAGATAAATCACCAGGGGCACGAGGACGAGGAGGACGACCACGGCGAGCAGCTTCGCCCATGTCGCTGTTCTGCCCCGGCTTCCGTTCTCCATGATCACGCTCACAGGTGCGAGTCCGGTCGCCGACGGATCAGCGGGACGGGCCTCCGTGCCAGTCCAGGACCATGACAGTAGCGTCGTCCTGAAGCTCGCCGTGACAGGCGTCACGTACGGCGGCCGTGAGGACACGGACGGTCTCCCTGGGGTGCAGGGCGCGGGTGTCACGGACGAGCGCGGGCAGGGCGACGGCGGCAGCACCGCGGTCCTGCATGCCGTCGGTGAGCAGGACCAGCCGGTCTCCCGGACGCAGGTGCAGCTCCTGCAACCGGAAGGGAATCGGGGAGAGCACGCCGAACGGAAGGTTCACGGCGAGTTTGACTTCCTCCACGGTGTCGCCGCGGACCCGCAGGGGCCAGGGATGCCCGGCGTTGACGAGTTCCGCGACGCCGGTTTCCAGGCCGATGCACAGCAGCTGCCCGGTGGCCAGACCGCGTCCGTAGGCCAGCAGGGCCTCGTGGGCCTGCTCGGCCTGCTGGAGGGCGTCGCAGCCACTGCGGCGGGACCGGCGCAGTGCGGCGACCAGCAGGGTGGCCAGCAGGGCCGAGTCGGTGTCGTGGCCCATGGCGTCCGTGATGGACAGGTGCAGGCTGTCGCTGTCGAGGCTGTAGTCGTACGTGTCGCCGCCGATGTCGTCGGCCGGGACCAGCCCCGCCGCCAGGGTGAACTGGTCGGCCTCGCAGCAGGGGGCGGAGGGCAGCAACCGGTGCTGGATCTCGGCGGCCATGCTGGTCGCGGTGGTGCGCTGGCCGACGTGGTACACGTCGGTGAAGCGGCGGTCCGTGACGATGATGTAGGCCAGCGCGTGCGCGGCCTCGCCCACCTGTCTGATGACGCTGTCGTCGGCGTGCTGCAGGGTCACCTCCAGCACGCCGATGCAGTCGCCGCGGTTGCTGACCGGGGTGATGACGCGCTGTCCGCCCCGGCCGTCCGGTTCCACGTGCGGGCGCTGGCTCCTCAGGACGGTGTCGTAGACGCTGCCTTCCAGGTCCGTCGGCGCGGTCTGGGCCGCTAGGTCGCCGTCCACGACGGCGGGCAGCCTCACCAGCCGTTGCCCGATGAGGTCGACGAAGAGGAAGGACACGCGCTCGGCCCCGAAGCGCTTCTGCAGGTCCCGTGCGACCACGTCGACGGACCTTCCGGGTGGCGCCGCTTCCGCAGCGGCCAGCAGCTGTCCCAGTTCCACGTCCCCACCGTCCACGGCAACCTCCTGTCAAGTGCCGTCACTTATTCCCCGCAATCCTGCGAAGTCACCCGGCCTGCACCGGACGAGGCGGCGCCGGCCGGCGGAGCCTGACCTGCCGCGGTCAGTCCCGGCCGATGACGACGACCTCGTCGCCGGTGGCCCATCGGCGCCGCTCGGTCTTGGGTGGATTGATCCGCAGACCGTACGCGGGGCCGCGGGACACGTCCCGGTGGTCGCGGTAGCCGATGGCGCATTCGCCGCGTTCACGTGCGGCGGCCACGAGGGTGGCGAAGGACGTCTCGTGGTGGGGCAGGACGTAGTCCGTGGCGGGCCTCAGGTGGATCGCGGGGCCTTCCCCGGCGAACAGCTCCTCGAAGACCGCCGCGAGGTGCCGGTTCTGTGAGATCTGCGCCATCAGCAGGCCGATGAGCTTTCCGCTGATGATGACGTCGGCACCGGGGTTGATGGGGGCCAGTGCCCGGTTGCGGTCGTCGATCAGCTCGGTGACGACCGGCAGTTCACGGCCCGTCTCCTCCTCCACGTGGCGCAGCAGCAGGAGGGTGGCGAGTGTCCGGTTGTCGGGTTCTTCCGGGGGCTGTCCCGGAGTGGGGTCACGGCCGAGCACGATCACGCTGTCGTACGAGGCGATGTCCAGACGTCGCAGGGTTTCGAGACACATCACGTCTCCCCGGTGCAGTCGCACGGCGAGCCGGGCGTCCCAACCGTCACCGGTGTCGAGCGCCTGCCGGACGGGAGCCTCGGCACCGTCCGCGACGACGTCGACGACGGAGCCGGAGCGGACGCGGCGCCGGAAGTGGTCGACCATGAGCGGTGCCCGCCGGTTCCAGCCCAGCAGGAGCACGCGCTCCGGGCCCGTGACCGCCGTCCGTCCGGACGCCATCGCCTGTTTCTCGACCGCCTCCGAGCAGTCCTTCGGCGAAGCGGTGTCGTCGTCACGGCTGATGACGATGAGCCGGTCCCGGGCACCGATCGGCGTGTGCGCCGGCGGGCCGAGGAGCGGCACGCCGTCCCGCATCAGACCGACCACGCTCGACGTCGTGTACGCCAGGAGCGTGTCGCCGAACGGGCGCCCCACCCACGCGGGTTCGGTGGTCAGGTAGAACTCGTCGCCGGCGAAGTCGAGGAGTTCGCGGTGGATGAGGGAGAGCCCGGGACGGCGGGCGGCCTGGACGATCAGTCCGGCGGTGACGGTGTCGGCCTCCAGCACGATGCCGTTCGGTCCCGCGGCCAGGGAGGCGGCTTGCCGGAACCGGTCGTGGCGCACGGCGGCGACCACGACGGGGCCGGCCGTACCGCCCCGCGGGAAGGCCGCTCCGAGGGCGAGCAGGGTCCTGACCACCTCCGCGTCCGCGTCCGGCTCGTCGTGGGGCAGGACCACGATCGAACCGGCCGCGGCGGGATTGGTCAGCGCGAGGACCGCCGGATCGGTGGTCGGGCCGCTGCGGCAGATCAGCCGGGTGGTGCCGAACGGCCCCAGACGTGAGAGGAGTTCCTCCTCCATGGCGGTCTTGTCCCGGTCGGCCAGCACGACCACCGCCCCGCGCCGCTGGTTGGCGTTCGCGGCCACGAGTTCGCCCACCACGGTGAAGACCTGCTCGGACCAGCCCAGGACCACGGCGTGGCCTTCTTCCAGGACGGTGGAACGACCTCGTCGCAGGTCGGTCAGTCGCTCGGTGAACGCCGTGGTGATCAGGCCGACGAGAGTGGAGACGTAGAGCAGGGCGACCAGTGCCAGCAGGACCGACAGCAGAACCCGCACCGGGGTGCCGGTCGCTCCGCCGAGCCGCAGTGTCTCACCGGTGAGGCGCCAGACCGCGACGAGCCGGGCCCCGAGGGGCTTCGGCGCGTTCGGATCCGTCCACACCATGACGGCGCTGGCCGGGACGACGAACGTCAGGCACAGGAACACCAGCCAGCCGACGAGAGCGGATGCGCCACGGCTCAGCGTGGAGTCGAACCAGTAACGCGCCCTGTCGCCGAGCGGAGTGCGCCGCTGCGCCACCTGTCCCCCTTCGCCACCCCGTGGAGAGGTCCGGGCACCCCGGTGACGCGGCGCCTGTCCCCCGTGCCCCCGGCACTGCACGACCCTGGACGGCACAACGGCAGTGTGGGGGGTCCGCCGCCTGACCAGGCGCGGTTCGGGGCACGTTCACACGATCGGGAGCAGCCGCGCCACGGTCGTCGCCTCGGGGCGCTCGGGGCGTCGGTCCCGCGGGCGAGGAGGTGCAGGGTTCCCACTGCTGCGCCCGCGGGGCCGACGTGACGTCCAGTACCCCTCGTTGCACCCGTTACGCCGGATACGGTCAGCCGAGTCCGTTTTGATCGCGGACCCCCGACCGGGGGGCCAAACAGGGCGGAGGGCGCACGCAGAAGGGTGGGCCCGGACCTCGTCGGCCGGAACCCACCCTTCGAACGCCGCCGTTGGCGGCGGCGCGACCTGCCGCGCTCAGTCCGCCGCGGGCATCACCATCGGTACCAGCGGCCCTTGCGGCCGCCGCCGGCCGCCGGGCGGACGACGAAGCCGAGCAGCCACACCACCAGCACGATCACCGCGACCCACCACAGGGCCTTGAGCGCGAAACCCGCACCGAAGAGGACCAGGGCCAGAAGAAGAACCAGAAGCAGGGGAACCATTGTCATCAACCTCCTGGCCGTCGTGTGCTCTTATCCCGCCCTTACAAACACCCAATCGCCGCGTTCTTTTCACGGAACCGGGGGCATACGCTCACATCGCGCGTCTTCCCCGCCCGTGTGCGACGAGTCGTCGGGGCGGCAGGCGCCCAGGCCCCGGTCGGGTTCCGGGGGCGATGAGGGCGGCTGACGCCGCTCCGCTCCCCCGGCTGCGGCCATCTGCGCCTCACACACCGCTACCGTGGGCCCGTGATCGTATGGCTCAACGGAACCCATGGCGCAGGCAAGACGACGACCAGTGCGCTCTTGCAGCAACTGATCCCGGATTCACGGGTGTTCGACGCCGAGAAGGTCGGCGAGACGCTCATGGACATCACGCCGGGCCTGCCGGAGACGGACAACTTCCAGCACTGGCCGCCATGGCGGCCCCTGGTGGTCGAGACCGCCCGTCACGTCCTCGACTTCACCGGCGGCACTCTCGTGATCCCCATGACCGTCCTGGTCGAGCAGTACTGGCGCGAGATCGGCGCCGGTCTCGCGCGGTACGGGATTCCGGTGCGGCACTTCGTCCTCCATGCCGACCAGGACACCCTGCGCAAGCGCATCGCGGGCGACACGGTCCTCGGCCCCGACTCCCCCTTCCGGCTTGCCCACCTCGAGCCCTACGCCGAGGCCGCCCGTGGATGGCTGCGCACACAGGCCGAGGTCGTCGACACCACGCACCTCACGCCCGACCAGGCCGCCCAGCGGATCGCCGGGGCCCTCAAGAACTGAGGGCCCGACAAGCGGCCCGCCCTGTCGGCGGGGCCGGCCGGCACTGCGTGCGGTCCGACGCGCCGGGCCCCGGGACGACGGGTGGTTCAGGGGGGTGTGAGGGTGTCGAGCCGGGCGGCCAGGTCGGGGTGGGCGGCGGCCAGATGGGGGCGGGCAGCGGCCAGGGGGGCGATGAGGTCGGCGGGGTCGTCGTGGGCGAGGGCCGCGTGGAGCTCGCCCAGCGGGCGGCGGGCGGCCGGGGGAAGGTCGGCGAGGGCAGTGATCTGGCCGGCGAGGCGGCGCAGGTCGGCGGCGTTGGTGCGGGCCCAGGTGGCGGTGGAGCGTTCGGCGGCCCGGGCCTGACGGGTGGCCGTCACGCGTTGCTCGCCGGTGGTCCCGGCCGGGCCGGGCCGGCCGCGCAGATAGCGGCGCTCGGCGGCCTGGCGGCTGGCGACGCCGAGCGGGTGGGCGAGGTCCGCCCAGCTGGCTCCCGCGTCCCGGGCCGTTTCGATCAGGCCGGTCTCCCACCCGGCGAGCCGCTCGCGCACCTGCCGCAGCAGCAACAGGGAAGCCAGCGCACGCTCCGGCCCGGGGCCGGGCTCCTCGGGCGCGTCAGGAGACTCTCGCTGGGCGTCGCGCAGGGCGCCGTCTATGGCGTCGAGGGCCGCCGCGGCGGCGAGGAACGACGCCGGACTGTGGGCGTTCGTGCTGGTCGCGGACGGTTGGTCGGCTGCGGTCACGGGCACCTCCTCGGTATGTCGTCACTTGGACGACGCTGGGTTTGTCATCCGTTGGATGACATGTTACAACGGTGTCAGTGAGCGCATTGGCAGCAACTGCCCGAACCTGCTGGAGGTGTTCTTACGATGTTGATGCGCACTGACCCCTTCCGTGAAATGGACCGGCTGGCGCAGCAGCTGATGGGCCCCAGCACCTGGTCCCGGCCGTCGGCGATGCCGATGGACGCCTACCGCGAGGGCGACGAGTACGTGGTGGCCTTCGACCTTCCGGGCGTCCCCGCGGACGCGATCGACATCGACGTCGAGCGGAACATGCTGACCGTCAAGGCCGAGCGACGGCCGGCGGCGAAGGCCGACGACGTGCAGGTGGAGCTGTCCGAGCGGCCGCTGGGTGTCTTCTCCCGCCAGATCGTGCTCGCCGACACCCTCGACACCGAGCGCATCCAGGCCGACTACGACGCGGGCGTCCTCACGCTGCGCATCCCGATCGCCGAGCGCGCCAAGCCCCGCAAGATCTCCATCGGCGTCGGATCCGGCCGCAAGGAGATCTCCGGCTGACACCGGCCGGACGAGTGCGGAGGGCGGGCACCCGATCTCCCCCTCAGATCCGCTCTCCGCACCCCGGTGACCTACCGTCGCGGCGTCAGCGCCGTGCTCTTCGGCCGCCGTGCCCACCCGCCCGTCCCGCGCCGGTGCCCGAACACCGGCCCAAGCAAGAAAGGCAACCACCCCAGTGATCTCCGACCGGCACGCATCGCCCCGGCAGCCGTACGGGACGGCGTACGAGCAGATGCTGGAGAAGGTCCGCTACGACGGCGCCTACCCCACCCGCGAGAGGGCCGACGAAGCCGTCCGCCTGGTTCTCGGCGGACTGGGGCGCCAGCTGACCGGCGACGAACGCGTCGACCTGGCCGGCCGTCTGCCCCTGGAAGCGGCATGCGTGCTGACGGCGCAGATCCCCGACACCCGACCGCTGACCGGCTGGGCCTTCGTCAAGGACCTCGCCGCCCGCACCGGCGCCTCCCTGGCCACCACCCGCTGGGACACCGGCTCCGTCTTCTCCGCCGTCGCCGCCTACGCCGGTCCCGACCTGACCACCCGCATCCTCCACCAGCTCCCCAACGGCTACGCCCTGCTGTTCGGCCGCGCCGAGCTCGCCCCGGCCGCGTAGACGGCGACCTGCTCCCGTACTCGGCGACCGCGTTTCTCGGGAGCCCTGGGCCGCCAGGGCTCCCGCGTGAGCCGCTGTGCGTGGCGTCAGCGTGCGAACTTCTCGACGGCCGCCGGGGTGACGGGGGTGAAGAAGTTGACGAGGTTGCCGTCGGGATCACGGAACAGCAGCGACCGGTTGCCCCAGGGCATCGTGGTGGGCCCGTTGACGAAGTCGGTGACGAATCCGGTCAGGTTCCGGTGAACGCGGTCCACGTCGTCGACGAGGAACTCGATGATCACGCTGTGGTTGTCCGCCGGGCGGGCAGCGCCCGGGGCGAACACCGGGACGGTACCGGTGCCGGCGATCGCGAGGGTGGCGCCCGCGGTCCTGAGTTCGGCGAATTCCTCGGTGGCCCACGCCGCTCGCGTCCCCGTGGCCCGCTCGTAGAAGTCGACGAGGCGCGCTACGTCGCCGGTGATGATGCGGATCGAGACGAACTCCATGGGGATCTCCTTGGCTGTGCCGATGGCGTGCACTGCGCAGGCTAGGAGAGATAGTGGACAGAACCGGTCCTGTATTCGGGCTAGGTTGTGCACATGCCCCCACCCACCGCCCGCGTGCTGACACTGCTGGAGCTGCTGCAGTCGGGCGGCACCAGGACGGTGGCGGAACTCGCCGGCCGGCTCGGCGTCGAAGGGCGCACCGTGCGACGGTACGTGGACCAGCTGATCGACCTGGACGCGCCCGTGGAATCGGTGCGCGGCCGCTACGGCGGATACCGGCTCGCTCCCGGGTACCGCCTGCCTCCGCTCATGCTCACCGACGACGAGGCGCTGGCCGTGCTGCTCGGCCTGGTCGCCGGCCGCCGCACCGGGCTGACACCGGCGCAGCGCACGGCGAACGAGACGGCATCGGCGAAGATCCGGCGAGTGCTGCCCAGGAACATCGCCCGCCGGCTCGACACACTCCTGGAATCCCTCGCCTTCACGGAACAGCCCGGAGCGTCCGACGCCCCGGACTCCGGCGTCCTGCTCGCCATCGCCGACGCGGTGCGCCACCGCCGGCCGGTCTCGATCCGCTACACCGACCGCGACGGGCGGCGCAGCGAACGCACGCTGCACGCGTACGGGATCGTCGCGCACACGGGCCGGTGGTACGTCACGGGCAAGGACGCCGGGATCGGCGAGGACCGCACCTTCCGGCTCGACCGCATCGCGGACGCGCGGGCCCTGCCCGGCACGTTCGAAGCGCCCGTGGGCCCCGGTCCGGCCCAGCGCGTGCTGTCGGCGTTCGCCACGGCCGAGTACCGGCACGAGGTGACCTTGCGGATCCACGGGACGGTCGAGCAGGTCCGCGCCCACCTGCCCGCCGGCATCGCGAGCCTGGAGGAGCACGAGCCCACGGCAGGCCAGGACCGGGCGGCCGAGCGCTGGCTGCGCGTCGAGCTGCGGGCGGAGCGGCTCGACTGGTTGCCTCCCGTACTCGCCTCGCTGGACCGGCCGTTCGTCATCGAGCGCCCCGACGAGCTGCGCGACCTCGTCACCGCGCTCGCCGATCGCCTCGCGTCCCGTGCTCGCCGGGCCTCACCACGCAAACCCCTGCCGTGAGACGGCGCAGTCGCCGGTGGTACCGGCGGTCAGCGGTGTTCGGGGTTCTCGTAGTCGTGACGGCAGCCGGCGTCCCAGGCGGTGCGCTGGTTGCCGTAGGCGGGGATGCCTCCGGCGTCTTTGAGGAGCCGGGCCAGGTGGAGCAGGTTCCAGGTCATGAAGGTGACGTTGCGGTTGGTGAAGTCGTTGTCCGGACCCCCGGAACCGGCGTCGAGGTAGGAGGGGCCGGGGCCGGCCTCGCCGATCCAGCCCGCGTCGGCCTGCGGCGGAATGGAGTAGCCGAGGTGCTGGAGGCTGTAGAGGACGTTCATCGCGCAGTGCTTGACGCCGTCCTCGTTCCCGGTGATCAGACAGCCGCCGACGCGGCCGTAGTAGGCGTACTGTCCCGCGTCGTTGAGCAGGCTGGAGCACGCGTACAGGCGCTCGATCACCTGCTTCATCACCGAGCTGTTGTCGCCCAGCCAGATCGGACCGGCCAGGACGAGGACGTCCGCGGCCATGACCTTCTCGTACAGCATCGGCCAGGCATCGCTCCGCCAGCCGTGTTCGGTCATGTCCGGCCAGACCCCGGTCGCGATGTCGTGGTCGACCGCCCGTACGGTCTCGACCTGTACGCCCTGTCGTTCCATGATGCGCACGCTGCGGTCGATGAGCCCCTGGGTGTTGCTGCGCTCCGGTGACCGCTTCAGCGTGCAGTTGAAGACGAGAGCGCGCAGGTCGTCGTAGTCGGCGGGGGGCGCGTCGGCGGTGACTGGGCTGGTGTCCACGGTTCCGCTTCTCCTGGCGTCGTGCCACCGTGCCCTTCGAGGTGGCGCAGGCTCCTCATCGTGCGGGCCCGGCGCGCTCGACGGCGGCCACGGCACAGCGAGCGCCCGGCAATCACTCCGACGGCCGACCGGCGTCGTCGAGCGGGATCTCCCGGCAGCCGGTGCGGTGACCTCGTCATCGCACCGTACGACGAGGCATGACGGCTCCGGCCGGCAAAGCGCCGGCCGGCGCAACCGAACGGCTGGCCGGGTCGTCCTACATCGAAGTCCAACCGGACCCCAGGCATCGGACAGGAGCACCGTGGCGTCGAGAAGGCGGATGAGGATCGGGATCGTCGTCGGTGTGGCCGTGCTGGTGGCCGCCGGCAGCGCGGTGGCCATCGCAGCCGGCGACGGCCGACGCGTGCTCCCCCGCGCCTCGTACGACCCGTTCCGCGGTTCGGCCGCCGCAGAGGAGTGGGTCGCCCACGGAGACCACGCCGCCGTCGTCCGGATCACGCGGGAGTCGACGGCCGAGGCCGACCCGAAGGACGGCGACTACATCCCGCGCACGGTCACCGCGACCGTCGCCCAGGTCATCTGGTCCAGGCCCGGGGCACCGCGCCTGCCCGAGGAGGTCACTCTGCGGGCGCACGGCTGGTACACCACCCTCTGGGGCGGCAAGGAGAAGGCCGCACGTGAGGGAGCTCCGCGGCTCGAGCCCGGCCACACCTACGTCGTGGGGCTCGTCGGCACCGCGAACGGGGCGGAGCTGATCGGTGACGACGCGGCGCTTCCCTACGACGACGAGACGTTCGGCCTGGGCGAGTTCGAGGGCCGCGCCGTCGTCCCCGACGCCTACCGCAGGGCCGTCCGGGGTCTGCCCGAGGACGCGGTCGCCGAGTTCGCCGCCGGTGAGGCCCCCGGCCTCCGGACCCTGCGCGACGTCCAGCGGCTGCTGGAGGGCACCTCACCACGGAACGTCTACCGGCGGACGGCCCTGAGCCGCCTGCCCTCGGACCTGAACCTGGACCGGAAGGCGGACCGGCCCGTCGACGAAGGCGCCGGTGACCTTCCCGGCCGGATCAGCCGCCGCGTCTCCGCCCTCGACAGCGGCACCGACTACTTCCTGGCCGTCGCCTGCTCCGGCCGGGGCAAGGCCGTCACGGTCGGCCTCACCGTGGACGGGAGGACCACCACACGGCGGCTGCCCTGCAACACGGGCGGCGAGCTGGTGGCCGTCAAGCGGCCACGGGGAGAGGTGACGTACGAGATCTCCGCCGCGGAGCCGGACGTCGGAGCCGTGGCGTGGAACGTGTCGGAGGCCCGCTAGGGTCTGTCGTTTGGATCAGGCCGGCTGTGACGGACGGCGTGCCCCGGCCGGCCCGAGCGGGGTGTGGTGCGTGCAGCTGCAAGGCGGAGGAGGGCGCCAGGGCGGAGCCCTGGCAACCGACGACAACGCGGCAGATGTGCGTGCCACACCCCGCGACACCGGCATGATCCAAACGACAGGCCCTAGGCGCCCGGCGGTGCACGCGGGCCGGTGCCGCTAGCCGCCCTCGGGAGCGGAGAGGGCCCGGGAACGGAAGGTGCGGCGGTAGGTGTCCGGGGGAACGCCGACCGTGCGGTTGAAGTGGCGGCGCAGTGTCGTGGCGGTACCCATGCCGGTGGCCTCCGCGACGGAGTCGACACTGTCGTCGGTGGTCTCCAGCAGTACCTGCGCGTGGCGGATCCGCTGGGTCAGCAGCCACTGCAACGGGGTGGTGCCGGTGGCGGCCCTGAAGTGACGGCCCAGATGGCGCGAGCTCATGCCCGCCCGGCGTGCGAGGTCCTCCACGGTCAGCGGCCGGTCGAGCCGTTCGAGGACCCACGGGAACAGTTCCGCGAGGGGGTGGTTGTCCGGGGCGGGCACCGGAGTGGTGACGAACTGTGCCTGTCCTCCGTCCCGTTGGGGTGGCACGACGAGGCGGCGGGCGGCGGTGTTGGCGACGGACGAGCCGTGGTCGAGCCGGACGAGGTGCAGGCACAGGTCCATGGCGGCGGCCTTGCCGGCGGAGGTGAGCACGCTGCCGTTGTCCACGTACAGGACGTCCGGATCCACCGTCACGCGGGGGTAGCGGGCGGCGAGGACGTCGGTGTGTGCCCAGTGCGTGGTCGCGCGAAGCCCGTCCAGCAGGCCGGCGGCGGCCAGCACGAACGCGCCCGTGCAGAGGGAGGCGACGCGTGCGCCCGCCTCGTGTGCCGCGCGTACCGCGTCGACCAGTTCCGCGGGCGGGTCCTCGTCGACGTCGGCCCAGCCGGGGACGATCACGGTGTCGGCGTGCCGGAGCCGGTCGAGACCGTGGTCGGGTTCCAGCCCGAACCGGCCGGCCCGCACGGCGCCCGGCCCGCAGACGACGACGTCGTACCAGGGACCCGGCACGCCGGCCGGGGCGGAGCCGAAGACCTCGTGGGCCAGGGCCAGTTCGAAGTGCAGCATCCCGTCGGTGACGGCCAGTGCGACTGTGTTCACGTCCGGAATTGTACGCATCATGTCGTTCCGGACACTCGTGTGGAGGGCGTCCCCCCGACAGGATGATCCCGACGCAGACCGAGCGGATCATTCGAGCGAAGGAAGCATTCATGACTGCGGGGCGCATGGTCACGGTGTACGGCGCGTACGGGCACACCGGCCGTTTTGTGGTGGCTCGGTTGCGGGACCGCGGGTTCGTTGCGGTGCTCTCGGGGCGCGACGCCGGGAAGCTGAAGGCCCTCGCGGCGGAGCTCGGCGGCGAGTGGGACGTCCGCCCCGCCCCGGTCGACGACCCGGCCGCGCTCGACGGCGCGCTGGCCGGTGCGGCAGCCGTGCTCAACTGCGCGGGCCCCTTCGCCACGACGGCCGCACCCGTGGTCGAGGCGGCACTGCGCGCCGGCATTCCGTACGTGGACGTGGCGGCCGAGATCGAGGCCAACATCGACACGTTCACCGAGTTCGGGGATCGCGCCCGCGCCGCGGGAACGATCGTCGTGCCCGCCATGGCCTTCTACGGCGGCCTCGGGGACCTGCTCGTCACCGCCGCGATGGGCGAGTGGACGTCGGCCGACGAGGCGCACATCGCCTACGGGCTGAGCAGTTGGCACCCCACCGCCGGGACACGTGCCGCGGGCGCGGTGTCCCGGGAGCGGCGGGGCGGCCGGGGGGTCCGCTACACCGAGGGGCGTCTGCAGTACCACGAGGACGCGCTGCCGGCCCTGGACTGGCCCTTCCCGGACCCGATGGGCACCCGGGCCGTCCTCGGGGAGTTCACGATGGCCGACGTCGTCACGGTGCCGAGCCACCTGCCCATTCCCGAGGTGCGCACCTACATGACCGTCGAGGCGGCCAGGGACCTGTCGGCCCCCGACACCCCGGCGCCCGCCCCGGCCGACACGAACGGGCGGTCCGCCCAGACCTTCCTCGTCGACGCCGTCGTGCGCTCGGGCGGGCGTGAGCGGCGGGCCCTCGCGCGGGGCACGGACATCTACGCCGTCACCGCGCCGCTCGCCGTGGAAGCGGTCGACCGCATCCTCACCGGGCGCACCAGGGCGACCGGGGTCGCCTCCGCCGGCCGGATCTTCGACGCGCCCGACTTCCTCCGCGCCCTCTCCCCGCACATCGATCTGGAGCTGCACCGCTAGGGACTGCCCCACCCGCCGGCGCCCACGCCACGGCCGCCGTTTGACCTTGACACGGTGGCAGGGTCTTCCCTGCTGTCCGAGGAGGTGGTCTCGATGACGGTCACGGGACAGGGCACGGACACGACGCGAGCGCTCGAGGAATTGGCCGACAGCCGCCCGTCCGTGCGGCTGCGGGCCGCTCTCGCGGTGGGCACGACACCCGACCCGCGCCACGTCGACGAGCTCGTCGAGCGATGCGCGGTCGAACCCGAGTTCTTCGTCCGCGACATGCTGACCTGGGCGCTCACCCGCCACCCGCTGCCCTTGACGCTTCCCCGGCTGCTCCGCGAACTGGGCTCGGCACGGGCGCAGGCCCGGAGCCAGGCCCTGCACACGCTGTCCAAGATCGGAGACGCGCAGGCGTGGCCGGCGATCACACCGGCGCTTCTGCGCGACGCCGACGACGAGGTGGCGCGCAGCGCCTGGCGGGCCGCGGTCGTGCTGGTACCGGACGGCGAGGAGCCGGCGCTGACCACCGTGCTGGTGACGCAGCTCGGGCGAGGCGGAGGGGAGACGCAGCGGAGCCTCAGCCGGGCGCTGGTCGCGCTGGGTGAGGTGATCGTGCCGGACCTGCTCGCCGCGGAGTCGGCCCCCGACCCGCTCGTGCGCGCGCACGCGCTCGCCACCCGGCGCCTGCTGCGCGACCCGGAAGCCGGATTCGGGTTCCTGCTCGACGAGGCGAAGCGCATCGTGGCGCTCGGCGGGTCCGGTCATGGGGGAGGATAGGACGTGTTGATCGGTGAGGTGGCGCGACGGTCCGGGGTCAGCGCCCGGATGCTCAGGCACTACGAGTCGCTGGGTCTGGTCCGTCCCTCGGGGCGGACCGGTTCCGGTTACCGGGAGTACTCCGGGGAGGACATCCAGCGGATCTTCCAGATCGAGAGCCTGCGGTCGCTGGGACTGTCGCTGCGTGAGATCGGCCGCGCGCTGGACGACCCGGGCTCCATGCCCTCGGCGCTCGTCACCGAGCTCATCCGCCGGACCCGTGAACGCGTCGCGGCGGAAACCGAGTTGCTCACGCGGCTGTGCCGGATCCACGCCGCGGACCCCGCCGGCTGGGAGGACGTCCTCCAGGTCGTGGCGCTCCTCCAGGCGCTGGGGTCGAAGAGCGCCGCCGCGCGACAGCGTGCGGCGCTCTCCTCGGCCGCCGGGGTGCCGGTGGAGGCCCTGGTCGAGGCGGCACTGCGCGAGACGGAGCCGAATGTCGCCGGAGCCCTTCGGTGGGCGCTGGCACGCTCGGGCGAGGGCGGTCCGGCGCTGCTGGCCAGGGCCCTGGGCTCATCGGAGGCCGCGGTACGGGAACGTGCCGTCCGGGCCCTCGCCGAGATGCCCGGTGACGAGGCCGCCGGACGACTGCGCGAGGCCCTCGCGCACCCCGACCCCGTGGTCCGCGGGCATGCCGCTCTGACGCTCGGCACGCGCGGTGGGGCGGACGCGGTCCCGGCGCTCATCGACCTGATCGTGGAGGGAAGGAACGACACCGACGCGGCGGACGCGCTGAGTGTGCTGGCGAGGGACACCACGACGGCGGACGTGATCGCGGCCGGGCTCGTCGGCCGTCTTGCCCACGACGCCACGCCGGCGCCCGCGCGCGGGCGGCTGACCCAGGCGCTGGCGGACATCCCCGGACCGCGGGCGGCACGCGCCCTGGTGGAGTTGTCGGGCGACGCGGACCGTGCCGTGGCCCTGACCGCGACCTACCTCCGCCAACTGCGCGACACGCGGTGACGGTTCGCCTCCTCGAGCACCCGGAGTCGACGAGCAGGCATATGACCGTCCCCCAGGGGCACGCGAAGGACAACCTGAACTTCCGCAGCACCGCAAGGAGAAGAGTCGTGTCGTTCCTCTGGGCCATCATCGCGGGACTCATCATCGGCCTGCTGGCCAAGCTGGTGCTCCCGGGGCGCCAGCCCATCCCGCTGTGGCTGACGACCGTCCTCGGCATCGTCGGGGCCGTCGCCGGCAACGCGCTCGCCACCGCGTTCGGCGTACGCGACACCGGCGGCATCGACTGGATCCGCCACGTCCTGCAGATCGGCGTCGCCGCTCTCCTCATCGCGGTCGTCACCCCGTACTGGGCCCGACGACACGCCTGAGGGACGCGTGAAGGGGTGTGCCCACCGGTACTGACCCG
>NZ_JBHXFL010000011.1:0-168873 GCF_042724095.1 Streptomyces sp. NPDC127100 | reverse complement strand
GTTAACGGGGGGGGGGGGGGGGGGCGCCCACGGTACCCCCCCCCCCCCCCGGGGTGGCCTCCCGGGCGCCGGGGGGGGGGGGGGGGTCCCCCCCGCGCCGCGGGCCTTCTCGTGCGGCTCAGCCGGTGCTGCAGCTGACCGTCGGCCAGGTCCAGTTGCCGTTGGCCTGGATGGTGGCGCCCCAGGTGCTCCCGCTGCCGTTGGGCTTGGCGGTCAGTGTCTGCGCGTCGGGGTAGCTCGCGCTGACGTTCCAGGTGGACAACACCTTCGCCGGGGACGGCACGTTCATCGTCACGGTCCAGTTGCCCGCCCCGCTCACCGAGACGTTGAGGTTGTACCGGTCACCCCAGGTCTGCCCCGCCGACAGCGTCGCGGTGCAGCCGCCGCCACCGCCCCCTCCGCCGCCGGTGCCGCCGCCGTCGGGGGCGACCGCGCGGCCGGTCGCCGGGGAGATCATGCCGGAGCACAGGCCCTTGGCCGCCAGGGTCTGCGCGATGCGGGGGATCGCCGCGAGCGTGTTGGCGGGCCAGTCGTGCATGAGGACGACCTGGCCGTTGCCGAGCCGGGACACGGCCTGCACGATGGCATCGGTACTGGCGTTGTTCCAGTCCTGCGAGTCGACGTCCCAGATGATCTCGGTCAGGCCGTACTTGGCCTCGACCGACCGCAGCGTGGAGTTGGTCTCGCCGTACGGCGGGCGGAACAGCTTCGGCGTACCGCCGCCCGCGGCCGCGATCGCCTGCTGGGTCCGGGAGATCTCCGACTCCATCTGGGCCTGGCCGAGCTGGGTCATGTGCGGGTGGGTGTAGCTGTGGTTGGCGACCCACATGCCGGCGTCGGCCTGGGCCCGGACGAGGGACGGGTTCTGGGCCGCGTACTGGCCCTGGTTGAACATGGTGGCCCGCAGCCCGTTCTGCTTGAGGGCGTTCAGCAGGGACGACGTGGTGCCGGAGGGGCCGTCGTCGAAGGTGAGGCCGACGTAGCCGGTGCAGGCGGCGGCCTGGGCGGGTGCGGCGTCGGCGGCGACGGTGCCGGCGGCGGCCAGCGCGACGGCGGCCGCCCCGGTGACCAGGGGACGCCATGACGGACGGGGTCTGGTGCGCATGCGGAGGGGTCCTCCTCGCTCGTCGGTGGATGGCGTCAGCCCGCGCTGCAGCTGACCGTCGGCCAGGTCCAGTTCCCGTTGGCCTGGATGGTGGCGCCCCAGGTGTTCCCGCTGCCGTTGGGCTTGGCGGTCAGCGTCTGCGCGCTGGGGTAGCTCGTGCCGACGTTCCAGGTGGACAACACCTTCGCCGGGGACGGCACGTTCATCGTCACCGTCCAGTTGCTCGAGCCGCTCACCGAGACGTTGAGGTTGTACCGGTCGTCCCACTTCTGCCCCGCCGACAGCGTCGCGGTGCAGCCTCCGCCACCGCCCCCTCCGCCGCCACCGCCGGACGTACCGCCGACGTTGATGCTGGAGCTGCCGCTGCTCTGGTAGCCCTCGGTCGCCATGATCATGTAGTAGTTGAAGCTGCCCATCGGCATCCCGGCACGCGACCACGCGTCGAAGTGGTTGCCCGTGGTGATGGTGCCACCGGTCCGCCTCGACTGCCGCACGCTCCAGTACTGGTCGAAGGTGCGGGTGCCCTCGACGGACGGGGCGTTGTACCGCGTCGTCCGGTAGATGTCGTAGGTGCCGCCGTCGCTGTTCACGGTGCCCATGAAGGTGCCCGTGGGCCGGAAGGTGCCCCAGTTGTCGACGATGTAGTACTCGACGAGCGGGTTCGAGGTCCACCCGTAGAGAGCCAGGTACGCGTTGCCGGACGGGTTGAAGGTGCCCGAGTACTGCACGGTCCTGCGCCCGCCGTTGCTCCAGCCCTTGCCGGCCACGAAGTTGCCGGTGTTGCGCCACGAGGTGCTGTACTGGCCGCCGGCCCCCATGTTCATGGAGACGGTGCCCTGGCTGTCGGTCCAGAACGAGTAGTAGTAGCCGTTGTCGGTACCGGTCTGGTTGGTGGTCACGACCGTGTCGGCGTGGGCGGTGGCCGGCAGCAGCAGCGCGGCCAGGGCGGCCAGGGCGACGGCCCACGCGCCGCGGACTGACAGGGAGACCGAGCCGCGTCCGCGGCGCCTCGGTCCGGCGAGGACGTTCATCGCGATGCTTCCTCTCCTGGGGGGTACGACGACGGCGCCAGTGTTGGCCTGCCCCCGTCAAGCGTCAATGGTTTCGGTAATTGTTTCGAAAGCTTCGGACGCCGGAGAGGTGCAAGGGTGGATGGTTCTGGCTGTTCAGGCGCACACTTGCCAAGATTGAGCCATCCGCGAGCAGCCGACGCCGGAACGTAGATCAGAAAGGGTGAGGAGGCGTCACGAAACTTTCGAAGGGCCCGGGGCCGGGCGTACCGGGCACATGACCTTGCCCGACTTCGCCGGCCCCAGCCACACCTGACTCGCCGGCAGCTTCACGGGCTCGCGGGTGGCGGGGTCCCACAGCACCGCCGTCTCCCCCGCGATGCCGAAGGAGAGGTAGGGCCGGGACGGGTTCAACCGCGGTCCCTCTCCGGCGGCTTCGTCGGCCGGCACGACGAGCCGTACGCAGGTCCACTTCGGTTCGACGCCGAAGTACGACGGCGGCTCCGCACCGCGCCGGGCCGCCGCGACCGTCCGGTCCACGGCCGTCGCGGCGGAGTCCCAGGCCTGCAGCCCCGCGCCGGCCAGCATCGCCACGAAGAGGCACACGTTCAGGATGATGTTGGTGCCGTCCCCCGGGGTGGCGTACCGGTGGTGACGGTGCTTGGCGAAGCCCCACCAGGCGGGGACGATCATGACGAGGCTGAGCATCACCAGCAGCTTCACCGAGGCCGCGAACTGCCAGACCGGCGGCACGTCGAGGTCCGACGGGCTGAGCGAGAGGCCGTCGGCGTACAGGGCGTGCAGGACGGACCCCGCGGCCACGAAGGCGGAGACGGTCAGGGTGGCCGTCAGCGGGACCGCCCAGGCGACCCACTCGCCCCACGTCCACTGCCGCGCCAGGAGCCACAGCCCCGCGAGGACGGCGACCACCACCGCGGTCGTGAGGGTCTCGCGCGGGGTCCAGGCCTTGCCGTCGCTGCTGAGCAGGCCCATCCCGAAGGCGGCGAAGACCAGCAGGCAGAGCAGGGCGAGGACGACGCCCTCCTGCCGCTTGCCCGCCCGGCTCATGTCCCAGCCGGACCAGAGGGATCCGCAGGCACCGAAGAGCGCCAGGGTCCCCAGGATCCACCGGGGGGCGCCGGGGACCGCCGCCGAGGCCAGCGTGAGCGCGCCCGCCGACATCAGGGTCCACAGGACCAGCCGGTAGATCGAGTGCTCCAGCTGCTCCTCCCGCCGGTACGGAGCGGGTTCGCGGCGCCGCCCGTCCAGCGGCCGGACGGCCACGGCGGGGCGGGGGGCACCGGCGGGAGCGTCGGCGCGGGCCAGCCGCAGCGCCTGGCGCGGCCCGCCCGCGACGAATCCGCCGGTGTCGTGCCTGCCGAGCCGCGTGGCCGCGCGGGTGAGGTGCCGTCGCCAGGCGGGCTGCCTGCCGGGGCGCCGGTGGGCGGTGCTCACGATCCGCCAGTGGGGGAACAACTCCCGGTCGCGCTCGAGGGGTTCGGCCCGGCGGACGTACCCCTCGAGGTGCGCGCCGCGCAGCACCTTGCGCACCCGGTCGGCCGCGCCCCGGTCGCTGCCCTTGGCCGCGCCGAAGAGGCGGACCTCTATCTCGTACACGCGGGAGTCGGGGTCGGCTTCCAGGGCCGCGCCCAGCGGTCCCCGGCCCGCGGGGTGGGCGTCGCGCACCGGCCAGCCGTGCGCCTCGAAGCGGGCCTCGGCCTCCCGCCAGTCGTGCTCGCCGCCGCAGACCTGGACGAACACCCGGATCCGTTGGTCGTAGCGCGTGTGGGCCATGCGGTCCGCCTCCTCCTGCACCGGGTGTCGCACGAAACAGCCAGGAGACTACGGAACGCCACGCACCGGACGTCACCCGGGCTCCCCGCCTCGCGCCGGCGGGCGAGTGGCCCACCTGACGCCCTGTCGGAACTGATGAATGATCAATAACCTTGTGCCGTACACCAAGTCACGACCCTGGGAGCCCCATGCCCACCGCCCAGCAGGTGCCCGACATCCTCTCGCCCGAGTTCGCGGCGAACCCCTACCCCGCCTACCGCGTCATGCGGGAGACCGCGCCCCTCATCTGGCACGAGGCGACGCAGAGCTACATCGTCTCGCGCTACGAGGACGTCGAGCGCGTCTTCAAGGACAAGGCCGGCGAGTTCACCACGGACAACTACGCCTGGCAGATCGAGCCCGTGCACGGCAAGACGATCCTCCAGCTCAGCGGGCGGGAGCACGCCGTGCGCCGGGCGCTCGTCGCCCCCGCCTTCCGCGGCAGCGACCTGGAGCGGAAGTTCCTGCCCGTCATCGAGCGCAACTCCCGCGAACTGATCGACTCCTTCCGGCACACCGGCTCCGCCGACCTGGTCACGGACTACGCCACCCGCTTCCCGGTCAACGTCATCGCCGACATGCTGGGCCTGGACAAGGCCGACCACTCCCGCTTCCACCGCTGGTACACGGCCGTCATCGCCTTCCTCGGGAACCTGTCGGGCGACCCGGAGGTGACGGCGGCCGGCGAGCGGACCCGGGTGGAGTTCGCCGAGTACATGCTGCCGATCATCCGGGACCGCCGCGAGAACCCGGGCGACGACCTGCTGTCCGCGCTGTGCGCCGCCGAGGTCGACGGGGTGCGGATGAGCGACGAGGACGTCAAGGCGTTCTGCAGCCTGCTGCTCGCCGCCGGCGGCGAGACCACCGACAAGGCCATCGCCGGCATCTTCGCGAACCTGCTGCTCCACCCCGACCAGCTCGCCGCCGTCCGTGCGGACCGCTCGCTGATCCCGCGCGCCTTCGCCGAGACCCTGCGGTTCACCCCGCCCGTCCACATGATCATGCGGCAGTCGGCGACGGAGGTGACGCTCAGCGGCGGCACCATACCCGCGGGCGCCACCGTCACCTGCCTGATCGGCGCGGCCAACCGTGACGAGAGCCGCTACCGCGACCCCGACCGCTTCGACGTCCTCCGCGACGACCTCACCACCACGACCGCCTTCTCCGCCGCCGCCGACCACCTCGCCTTCGCGCTCGGCCGGCACTTCTGCGTCGGCGCGCTGCTGGCCAAGGCCGAGGTGGAGATCGGCGTCGGCCAGCTCCTCGACGCCATGCCCGACGTGCGCCTCGCCGACGGGTTCGAACCGGCCGAGCAGGGGGTGTTCACCCGGGGACCGCAGAGCCTCCCGGTGCGCTTCACGCCCGTGCGGGACTGACCCGCACCGCCCGTCCCACTCGCCGGTCCGCGCCGGTGTCCGGGCCCTGATCACGGGCCCGGAAGCCGCGCTACTGCACCACCGGCGTGAACCGCACCGGCAGCGCCGACAGTCCGCGCATCCAGATCGACGGCCGCCAGGCCAGCTCCTCCGGGTCCGCCGCCAGCACCAGGTCGGGCAGCCGCTCCAGCAGCGTCTCGACCGCCGTCCGCGCCATCACGTCCGCGAGCAGGGGAGCCGGATAGGGGCAGCGGTGCTCGCCGTTGCTGAACGACAGGTGCGCGGCGTTCTCCGCGCCCACGTGCCCCTCGGGCCAGATCTGCGGGTCGGTGTTGGCCGCGGCCAGCCCGAGCACCAGGCAGTCGCCGGCCCGGATCTGCCGGCCGCCCAGCTGGACGTCCCGCGCCGCCCACCGCCCGATGAAGTTCTGCGTCGGCGTGTCCAGCCACAGCACCTCGTTGAGCGCCTCGCCCACGCTGAGCCGGCCGCCCGACACGTTCACGGCGAACCGCTCGTCCGTCAGCAGCAGCCGCAGCGTGTTGCAGATCCAGTTCGCGGTCGGCTGCTGCGCCGCCGCGATCACGGAGATCAGGTCCTGGACGATCTCCTCGTCCGTCAGGCCCGCCGGGTGGGCCAGCATGCGCGAGGTGACGTCCGGGCCGGGGACGGCCCGCTTGTCCCGCACCAGCTGACGCAGCCGCTCCCCCACGCGCGCGTACGCCGCCACCGGGTCGTCGCCCTCGACGGCGTCCAGGGAGATCCGCAGGTCGTCGACGAGCCGGCGGGTGTCCTCGCCCGTGGTCGGCATCCCGCACATGTGCACCACGGTGCGCATCGGCAGGGCGTGCGCGTAGTCGGCCATCAGCTCCGCTCGGCCGCTGCCGGCGAACCGGGCGATGAGCTCGTCGGCGATCAGCAGGCAGTCGTGGGACAGCTCGAACTGGTCGATCCCCTCCAGCGCCTCGGTGATCACCCCGGCCCGCCGCCGGTGCTCCTCGCCCTCGGCGAAGAGCACCGACGGCTGGTACCCGACGAAGGGCAGCAGCGGCCAGTCCGGCGGGATGGAGTCCCACTGGTTCCAGCGCCGCGAGTCGCGCGCGAACAGCTCGTCGTGGCTGGTGACGTACGTGACCTCCGAGTACCCCAGCACGAGCCAGGCGGGGATGTCGCCGTCGAGCAGGACCGGCGCGACCGGACCGTGCTCCCGGCGCAGCGCGCGGTAGAGCTGCGCCGGCGTCTGCTGGTACTCGAGCCCCCCGAGGCGCACCGCCCCGGCGTGGGCGGGACAGCCCGGGGGCGCCGGTCGCGCGGGAGGGTAGCCGGAGTCGGTCACAGTGTCGCCTCCTGGGCGATGGCCATGTCGTGCAGGTGGTTGACGAGGGTGAGCAGGACGTCCTTGCCGGACTGCCTGACCCGCGCGTCGCAGTCGACCATCGGCACGTGCGCGGGCAGGGCGAGCGCCTGGCGGATCTCGTCCAGGGAGTAGCGGACGCCGTCGTCGTCGAACCGGTTCACGGCCACCACGAAGGGCGTGCGGTGGTGTTCCAGCCTGTCGATCGCGTACCAGGAGTCGTCCATCCGCCGGGTGTCCACGAGGACCACGGCGCCCAGCGTTCCCGAGAACAGCCGGTCCCACAGGAACCAGAAGCGCTCCTGGCCGGGGGCTCCGAACAGGTACAGCACCATGCGGTCGTTGAGGGTGATCCGTCCGAAGTCGAACGCGACCGTCGTGGTGGTCTTCCCCGTCACCGCACCGGTCTCGTCGACGCCCACGCCGGCCTGGGTCATCACTTCCTCGGTGTTGAGCGGCCGGATCTCGCTCACGGAGCGGACGAGGGTCGTCTTTCCGACGCCGAATCCGCCCACGACGACGATCTTCAGACCGGTCTCCGCGGTGTCGTTCAGCGGTGTGCGGTGGGAGGGCAGCTCAGAGGTTGCGGAGCCCATGGAGCACCTCTTGGAGTAGGGCGGAATCAGGCAGGGAGGCGACGGACTGCGCCGTGCGCGGGTGGCGGGCGGTGATGCGGCCCGTGTCCAGCAGGTCGCCGAGCAGGATCCGCACCACCGTGACCGGCAGTGCGAGTTCCGCGGCGATCTCGACGACGGCGGTGGGGTGCCGGCACATCTCCAGGATCCGGGCCAGCTCCGACTGCATCCCCGGCACCGGCCCGCTCTCGCTGACGACGAGGGTGACCAGGTCGAAGGACTCGTCGGCACGGCTGCGTCCACGGGTGACGGTGTAGAGCCGGTCGGGATCACCCGTGTCGACGGGCTTGCGCATCACGCGGTGCCGTTCGCCCTGGCCTGGTCCCGCGGCTCGGCCCGCAGGTGCTCGCCGATCTGCTCGACCAGCTCCGTCATCTGGTGGCCGACCACTCCGGGATCGGCGTCCTCGCCGGCGATGACGGCGAGGTGCGCCCCCTCGCCGGCCTCCACGATGAACAGCAGGCCGCCGTGGAACTCGGTCATCGACTGCCGGACCCCGCCGGTGCCGTCGCCGAACTCCATGGAGGCCCCTTGGGCGAGGGCCTGGATGCCGGAGCAGATCGCCGACAGCTGGTCGGCCAGGTCGAGCGTCAGGTGCTCGCTCCAGCAGAGCTTCAGGCCGTCCCGGGAGAGGACCAGGGCGTGACGGGCTCCGGGGGTCTGTTCCAGGAGACCTTGCAGGAGCCAGCTGAGGCTGTTGTCGGTGGTCTGCATGATGGGTGATGGGACGGTGGTGCCCGGCTGACCGGCCACCGGCCCGTTCCTCCTATCTCACGAGCTCGAGCGGGAAGGGGGCGCCGTCGCTCCGGACGCCGTACGGGAAGGGGTGGGGACTAGGGAGCCGCGGGCGGCTCGGTTCCGGGCCGGGCGGCCGGTCCGGCGGTACCGTCCGCGGACTGCCGTGCGCGGTGGAAGGCGCCGAACCGCGAGCCCGCGTCGCGTGCCGGGCGCCGGGCCGGCGGTGCGTCGGCGGCCTGCGCGGACGCCGAGTGGCGCTGCTCGCGTTCGCGCTCCGCCTCGGCCATGGTGCGGCCGGGGGCTCGCACCGGCAGACCGTTCGGCGTGGTGCCGTCGGGCCGCCGGTGCCGTCGCTGTGCGGGCGGCTCGGGCCGGGCGGCGGGGGGCTCGGTGGCGGCCGGCAGTGCCGCCACCGCGGGGCGCTCGCCGGCCGCCGGCAGTGCCGCGGCGGGGCGCTCGTGCACCTCGGGCACCGGCGCGGGCGCGAGCGCCGCCGGCATGGCCTCGGGCCGGGGGGCCGTCTGGTGCGGGACCAGGTCGCGCTGCTGGGCGAGCAGGTGCAGGGGCAGCAGGACGACGACGCCGGTGCCGCCGCGGGAGGAGGGGCGGTAGTTGACGCTGATGCCGTACTTCACCGCGAGCCGGCCCACCACGGCGAGGCCGAGCCGGGTGCCCTGCAGCGAGGCCAGGTCGGTGACGCGGCCGGTCACGGCCTCCTCGGCGCGGCGCATCGCCGCGTCGGCCATCTTCAGGCCGCTGTCCTCGATGGTGACGACGATGCCGGCGCTGCGGTCCTCGACGTAGACGTGCACCTCGTCGATGGGCGGGGAGAAGTTCGCGGCGTTGTCCATCAGTTCGGCGAGCAGGTGCATCACGCCCTCGGCGGCGAAGCCGGACACCGCGGCGCGGGTGGAGCAGTGCAGGCGCACCCGCTGGTAGGCGGAGATGCGGCCGACGGCGCCGCGCAGGATGCTCTCCATGACGATCGGCTTGTTCCAGGCGCGGCTGGACCTGCCGCCCATGAGCAGCGCCAGCCGGTCGGTCATCAGGCCGAGCTGGGAGGTGCTGTGGTCCAGCTTCAGCAGGTCGCCGAAGACCTCCTCGCCGTGCCGCTCCTGCATGTCCCGCAGGTCGGCGAGCATCCGCACGGCCTTGGCCTGGACGCGGCTGAGGGCCTTGGCGGAGGCGGCCTGGGCCGCGGCGGCGCGCCGTTCGCTGTGGGCGAGTTCGCGGATGAAGGACTCGGCCGGGATGCGCAGTTCGGGCAGCCGGGGCAGCTCGAACTCGGCGAGCACGGTGTCGGCGGACCGGCCCTCGCGCAGCCGGGCGACCGCGGCGGGCAGCGTCTCCTTCACGAAGCGCTCGTACTCGGCCGCCGCCCGGTCCATGTCGTCGCGCAGCGTGCGGTACTCGCCGTCCAGGGCGTCCAGCCGTCGGACGTCCTCCTCGACGACCGCGGCGAACGTGCGGGTCAGCCGCTGGAGGTGCGGGTCGGACGACGGCGGGACGCTGGCCAGTACGTCGGCCGCGCTCGTGCCCTGCCGCAGGCGCTCGGCCACGTCGGGCAGCGTCTGACCGGCCAGGTGGGACATCTCGACCGACAGCCGGGCCGCTTCGGCCCTGAGGCGGTTGTTCTCCGTCTCGCGCTCGGCGGCCGCGCTCCGGGCGCGGTGGACCAGCCGGTGGGCGACGAGGACGGCGGCGGTCACGCACACCCAGGCGACCACCACCACGGCCAGGACCCACGTGGCGGCGTCGGACGGTGCCAGGGCGACCGTCGCGCCGCCGGCGGCGGCGGTCGTCACCGGCACGACCGACCGTGCGGCGAGCGAGGTGCGCGGCGCCCCCGCCGGTTGGTGCTGGCTGGGCGAAGCAGGCACTGGCATGGAGCGGTCCCTCGGTCGGTGAGAGCAGGGGAATCGGGGTGACGGCGCGAAGCGGCCGCGGGCCGGGAAAGGGGTCAGCCGACAGGAAGACGATCTTCCGTCCACGTACGGCTCATGCTAATCACCCTGACGTGCGGGAAAACCCCGCTTGTTGCATGGTCCGTCAGCAATCCGAGTTCGTCGCGAACCCGTCGCCCGTGCGTCCCGCCGTGGTATCCGGGACGGCGCCCGGCGAGTCCGGCCGAAGGGCGCGAATACGGGCAGGGCCCGCTCCGGCGCGACGCCACTTCGCTCCCACCGCGTGGTTCTCACCGCTCCCCGTCCCGCACGAGCTGTCGAATTCCGGCCAACTATACGTACACCCATGCCCGTTGCACGCACGGGCCGGGGGATCAGCCGGGTCGTGGGGTGTGGGAATGCCGTTGATCGTGGAGATTCCGTGACGGCGGCCCGAGGTGGGGCGGCAGACGAGTCGGGCTGTACGCCGGGTTCTGTTCCGGCGGGCCCTCGCGGTCCCGCCGGCGACGGCCATCCATCTAGGACCGGCGTTGCCACCGGCCTCCAGCGGTCTACCCGCGGACTCGGGCGGGCAGCCCTCGAACGTCCGCGCAGGGCCGCCCCTTCTCGCGAGGAGGCGCCCCCTCTTGACCTTGCTCCGGGTGGGGTTTACCTAGCTGCCCAGGTCGCCCTGGGCACTGGTGGTCTCTTACACCACCGTTTCACCCTTACCGGAGACCGAAGTCCCCGGCGGTCTGCTTTCTGTGGCACTGTCCCGCGGGTCACCCCGGGTGGCCGTTAGCCATCACCCTGCCCTGTGGAGCCCGGACGTTCCTCGGGAAGTCCCGTGAGGGACTCCACGCGGCCGCCCGCCCGGCTCGTCTGCCGTGCCGCCCATGCTACCGGGCGCCGACACCACCCCGCCCCGCACGCCCGCGCCCCCGGATCACCTGTCCGGGAGACCGGGAACCGCTCCATCGATCGTGGCACAGGGTGGGCGATGCCGGGGCGTGGCTCAGCGGACGTAGGTCTCGAAGCCCGCGTCCGTGCAGTAGGACGCCACCCGGCCCTCGGCGCCGGGGTCCGCGGTGTCGACCGCCAGGGCGGTGTCCTGGAGGACGTGGCTGCCGGACCGGTCGAGGCCCTCCCGGTCGAGCCGTCGCGCGGCGGCCAGGGCCGCGTATCCGGCGACGTCGGCGTTCTCGGACCGGGCCTTCGTCTGCTGCCAGGTGCCGAGGGCGGAGCAGTAGTGCTCGCGCGTCTCGTCGTCCTGCGCGCTGTCGTGGGACGAGCAGCCGCCCGTCAGTCCAGCGACGGCGACCGCCGTCAGCACGGTCGCGACGACGCGTGCCGCGGACCGTCCGTGTGTGCCCGCCTGCCCCATGAGCGGCCCCTCCCGGTGATCGACTCCGGGTGAGTATGGGCCACCGGCCCCCTCGGAGCCACCCCGTACCCTGGCCAGGAGCTCGACCGAAGGAGTACCTGTGCTTGTCCTGCTGCCGCCGTCGGAGGGTAAGGCGTCGTCCGGCCGGGGCGCCCCGCTGAAGCCTCGGACGCTGTCCCTTCCGGGGCTGACGCCCGCCCGGGAGAGCGTCCTCGCCGAGCTGGTCGAGCTGTGCGCCGGGGCCGAGGAGAAGGCCCGCGAGGTGCTCGGGCTGAGCGAGGGGCTGCGCGGCGAGGTGGCCAAGAACGCGGAGCTGCGGACGGCCGGTGCGCGGCCCGCTAGCGAGATCTACACCGGCGTGCTCTACGACGCCCTGGACCTGGCCTCCCTCGACGCGGCCGCCAGGAGGCGGGCCGCCCGCTGGCTGCTGGTGTTCTCCGGGCTGTGGGGTGCCGTGCGGGTGACCGACCGGATCCCCTCCTACCGGTGCTCGATGGGCGTGAAGCTCCCCGCCCTGGGGGCCCTGGGCGCGTACTGGCGGGCGCCGATGGCCGAGGTGCTGCCGGAGGCCGCCGGGGACGGGCTGGTGCTGGACCTGCGGTCGGCGGCCTACGCGGCGGCGTGGAAGCCGAAGGGCGAGGTGGCCGGGCGGACGGCGTCCGTGCGCGTGCTGCACGCGCCGACCCGGAAGGTGGTCAGCCACTTCAACAAGGCGACGAAGGGGCGGATCGTCCGGAGCCTGCTGACCTCCGGGACCGCGCCGGAGGGCCCCGCGGAGCTGGTGGAGGCGCTGCGCGACCTGGGGTACGCGGTGGAGGCCGAGGCGCCGGCGAGGGCGGGGAAGCCGTGGTCGCTGGACGTGCTGGTGGAGGAGATCCACTGACCCCACCGGGCAGGTGTTGCACCATGCGCAACGACAATTGCAGGGGGTGCACTCGGAGGGCACGATGAGGCCATGACCTCACCGCTGCCCCCCTCACCGCCGCCGGCCTCCCCGTCCGCCTCCCCCGCCGGCTCGGTCCTGGACCTCGCCCCCGTCGTCCCCGTCGTGGTCCTCGACGACCTCGCGGACGCCGTACCGCTCGCCCGCGCGCTCGTCGCCGGCGGGCTGCCCGCGATCGAGGTCACGCTGCGGACGCCGGTCGCGGTCGAGGCGATCCGGGCGATCGCCGAAGAGGTGCCGGACGCGGTGGTCGGCGCGGGCACGCTGATCACGCCGGAACAGGTCGGCGAGGTCGTGGCGGCCGGGGCGCGGTTCCTGGTCAGCCCGGGATGGACGGACACGCTGCTGGAGGCGATGCGCGGGTCCGGCGTGCCGTTCCTGCCGGGGGTGTCGACCACGTCGGAGGTGGTGGCGCTGCTGGAGCGCGGGGTGCGGGAGATGAAGTTCTTCCCGGCCGAGGCCGCGGGCGGCACCGCCTACCTGAAGGCGCTCGCCGCCCCGCTGCCTCAGGCCCGGTTCTGCCCCACCGGCGGCATCGGGCCGGCCTCCGCTCCGGAGTACCTGGCGCTGCCCAACGTCGGCTGCGTCGGGGGGAGCTGGATGCTGCCGAAGGACGCCGTGGCCGGGCGCGACTGGGCGCGGGTCGAGGCGCTGGCCCGCGCGGCGGCGGGGCTCAGCGCAGGTGGGACGTGTCGTTGAACAGGCGGACGCTGGCGCCGCCGTCGGCGTAGTACGCCACGGCCGACAGGGACGCCGCCGACAGTTCCATGCGGAACAGCGACTCGGGCGGGGCGCCGAGGGCGAGCCGTACGAACGTCTTGATCGGCGTCACGTGCGAGACCAGCAGGACGGTGCGGCCCGCGTGGGCGGAGACCAGCCGGTCGCGGGTGGCGGCGACGCGGGCGCCGGTCGCCGCGAAGCTCTCGCCGCCGCCGGTCGGCTCGGCGTCCGGGGAGGCCAGCCAGGCGTTCAGGTCGTCCGGGTACCGCTCGCGCACCTCGCCGAAGGTGAGCCCCTCCCAGGCGCCGAAGTCGGTCTCGCGCAACCCCTCGTCGACCGTGACCTCCAGGCCCAGGCGGGCGGCGACGACGGCCGCGGTCTCGCGGGTGCGGGCCAGCGGTGACGCGACGATCGCCTGGATCGTGCCGCGCCGGGCGAGGTCCTCGGCGGCCCTGGCGGCCTGCTCGCGGCCGGCGGCGGACAGCGACGGGTCGCTGCCCCCGCTCCCGGAGAACCGCTTCTGCGGCGTCAGGGGCGTCTCGCCGTGCCGGAGCAGTACGAAGGTGGCGGGGGCGCCCATGTCGGGCGGACCCCAGCCGGGCGAGGCCACCGTCCTGGCGGCCCGCGCGTCGTCGTCGCCGCGTCCCGCCCCGGCGACGGGGGACGACAGGGCGTCCGGCGTGGTCCCGGCGGCGACGATGGAGGTCGGGGCACCGGCCGCGGTCCGCGGGGTCCCGGTCGCGTGCAGGTCGGCCGTCGACGCCGACGGCGACCACTGCTCGCCGCGGGCGCCGGCGTCCATCGCCTCGTTGGCCAGGCGGTCGGCGTGCTTGTTGCTCGCGCGGGGGATCCACTCGTAGGTCACCCGGCCCGGCGGGAAGACGCGGGCCGCCTCGGCCGCGAGGGGCTTCATGTCGGGGTGCTTGATCTTCCAGCGGCCCGACATCTGCTCGACGACGAGCTTGGAGTCCATCCGGACGTGGACGGACGCCGCGGGGTCGAGCCGGTGCGCGGCGCGCAGGCCGGCCAGCAGGCCGCGGTACTCGGCGACGTTGTTGGTGGCGACGCCGAGGTACTCGGCGACCTCGGCCAGGGTCTCCCCCGTCACCGCGTCGCTCACCACCGCGCCGTAGCCCGCGGGCCCCGGGTTGCCCCGCGACCCGCCGTCGGCCTCCACGACGAACTCCCGCGGCGGACCCGCCGCCGGATCTGCCCCCGCGCTCACCGCACCGGCCCCCTACAGCCCGGAGTCGGCCGTGCGCACGAGGATGCGGCGGCAGTTCTCGCAGCGGACGACGGTGTCGGGCGCCGCCGAGCGGATCTCGCTCAGCTCGGTGATGGCCAGCTCCTGGCGGCATCCCTGGCAGCTGCGCTGGTACAGCTTGGCCGCGCCGACGCCGCCCTGCTGCTCGCGGAGCTTGTCGTAGAGCTTCAGCAGGTCCGCGGGGACGGCACCCGCGATCACCTCGCGGTCCTTGGCCACCGAGGCCGCCTGGCCGTCGAGCTCCTCGACGGCCGAGTCCCGGCGCCCGGTGGCGTCGTCGATCCGGCCCTGCACGGAGCCGACCCGCTCGGTCAGCTCGGCGACCCGCTCCTGCGCGGACTCGCGGCGCTCCATGACCTCGAGGACGACGTCCTCCAGGTCGCCCTGCCGCTTGGCGAGGGAGGCGATCTCGCGCTGGAGGTTCTCCAGGTCCTTCGGGGAGGTGACGGCTCCCGAGTCCAGGCGCTGCTGGTCGCGGGCGGCGCGCTGGCGCACCTGGTCCACGTCCTGCTCGGCCTTGGTCTGCTCGCGGGCGCAGTCGCTCTCCTCGGTCTGCGCGGCGACGAGCAGGTCGCGCAGCTGGGTGAGGTCCTTGGTCAGCGACTCGATCTCGGCGTGCTCGGGCAGCGACCGCTTCTTGTGCGCGAGCTGCTGGAGGCGGACGTCGAGGTCCTGGACGTCGAGGAGTCGGATCTGGTCGGCGGGCGCGGCGTTCAGTTGGGGGCTCCCATGGTGTTCGCTGTCGTGGTGGACGCCGCGTGGGCGGTCCAGGGGTCGGTGACCGTGCGGGACACGTGGACCCGGAGGTCCCATCCGTTGCGGTCGGAGATCTCGTCGAGCTGGGCTGCGGCCAGCTCGCACCAGGGCCACTCGGTGGCCCAGTGCGCGGCGTCGAGCAGCGCGAGAGGACTGTGGGCGCGATCCGCCGTGAACTCGGACACCGGGTGGTGGCGCAGGTCCGCGGTGAGGAAGGCGTCGACGCCCGCCGCCCGTACGTGGTCGAAGAGGCTGTCGCCGGAGCCGCCGCTGACGGCGACCGTGCGGACGACCGCCTCGGGGTCGCCGGCGACCCGGATGCCCTGCGCGGTGGCGGGCAGCCGCTCGGCGGCGCGGGCGGCGAGCTCGCGGACGGTGAGCGGGTGCTCCAGCGCGCAGACGCGGCCCAGGCCGCGGCGGCCCTCGGGGTCGGACGGGTCCGGCACCAGGGGGCGTACGACGCGGAGGTCGAGGGCGCCGGCCAGCGCGTCGGAGACGCCGGGGTCGGCGGTGTCGGCGTTGGTGTGGGCGACGTGCAGGGCGACGTCGTTCTTGATGAGCGTGTGCACCACGCGGCCCTTGGAGGTGGAGGCCGCGACCGTCGTCGTCCCGCGCAGGTACAGCGGGTGGTGGGTCACCAGCAGGCCGGCGCCCAGCTCCACCGCCTCGTCGGCGATCTCCTGGACCGGGTCGACGGCGAACAGGACCCGGGAGACCTCCTGGTCGGGGTCGCCCGCGACGGTGCCGACCGCGTCCCAGGACTCGGCCCGCTCGGCGGGCCACAGGTTCTCCAGCGCGGCGATGACTTCTGACAGACGGGGCACGCACGCAAGGCTACCTGGAGCTTCTGGGCCGCTGTACCCGCCGCGGGCCGGTCCGGGCGGACCGGCACCGTCCAGCACACACCTCCGGCTTTCCTCAGGCGAACCGTTCCTGCGCCACCCGTATGTGTGATGGAGGCCGTCTCCGGTCCCCCGCGTGTGCGTACGAAAACTAGCTTCATCGCCGGAGGTGACCGAACGATGACGGTCTGTGCTATCGAGCCTTCGGCGGACCACGGGGACGACGGCCCGGAGAACGCCGGGACACCGCGGGCGGCCTGCGCCATCACCGCGGAGGGCGCCTACGCCGCCCGCCTCGCCCCGGCCGGCGACTCCTGGTACCCGGAGCGCTGGACCCTGGACGGTCCGGAACCGTACGCGGTGCCGCTGCCCGGCCATCAGCCGGAGGAGCCCGGCACCGAGGTGCAGCCGATGGCCGACGGGCGGGTCCTGGTCCACCGCGTCGCGGCCGGGCGGCACCTCTTCGCGCTGCTGTACCCGACCGGGCCCGGCACCGGGGAGCAGCCGCTGGGCGCGATCGAGTGCCCGGACGGCACCGCACCGCCGCGGCTGCTGCCGCCGGTGCCGGGCGGCGAGCGGGCGTACGCCCTGGCCGTCGGCCCGCGCTCGACGGCGCTGTGGCAGGTGGCGGGGGACTCGTCCGGGCCCCGGCACCTCGCGGAGATCCCCGGCCGGTGCTCGGGCGGGGTCTGGCTGGACCGCGAGGGGCGGATGCTGGCCGTGGACCGCGAGACCGGCGGGCGCACCAAGGCGGTCGTGGTGGACCTGGGGTGCGGCGGCGAGGTGTCGCCGCTGCTGCAGATCGCCGCGGACAGCGACGACCGGATACTGCTGGCCGACCCGGACAGCGGGCTGGTGCTGATCCGCTCGGACGCGCCCTCGCCGGGGCACGCCCGGCTGGGCTGGGGGGTGCTGGGCAGCACCCTGCCGGTGCGGTTCCCGGAATGCCTGCGGCTGCCGGACTGCGCCGTGACGCCGTTCGCGGTCCAGCCGGGTCAGATGCTGACGCCGGAGCGCTGCGGGGTGGCGCTGCGGGTGGACGGCGCGCTGGGCAGCTGGGTCGGGGTGTGGCGGCCGGTCGAACGACGGGTGCGGCATCTCGCGGCGCCCGAGGGATGGCTGGCGGGGGCCGGGACGTGGACGGCGGGCGGCGAGCTCCGTCTGCCGTACGCCACCCGGGAGTCGCCGTGCGGGGTGGCCAGGCTGACGGTCCCCTTCGCCGAGGACGGGCTGACCGACGCCACGGAGCCGGGGACTTCGGCGGGACTGGAGGCTCCGGCCTCCGCTCCGTCGCGTCCGGTTCCGCTGCAACAGGCCCCTCTGGCACGGCTTGTAACGAACTAGTGCCGGTCGGCGTGGCCGCCTGGATCCGGGCCGCGGTGTGCCGGTTACACTCGCCCGGCTTCAGGAAAGATCATGTTGACGGGGTGAATTCCTACCGATGAACGACGCCAGCACGACCCAGCCGATCCAGGCCGCCGGTGCCGACGTTCGAACGACCGACACCGGCCACGGCCGGCACCGAGGACCGGTCTCCAGCCAGGACGACGCGGCCACGCCGCGCGGCCGCCACCGCAAGCCGGTGGAGGAGACCGAAACGGCGGCCTGACGGCACGCCGAGCACACCGGAAGACACGGCCCCGCACGTCGCTCGCGACGTGCGGGGCCGTCGTCGTCGCCGGCGCGGGCCCCGGCGGTCAGCCGTGCCGCACCAGGGTGTCGGCGAGGACGGCCGCGTCGTCGCGCTCGACGGCGCCGACCGCCACCCGTACGACGCCGTCGCCCCGCCACATGCGCACCCGCAGGGTCTCCCCCGGGTACACGACCCCGGCGAAGCGCGTGCGGTACGCGCGCACCCGGGTCACGTCCCCGTCGAGCAGCGTGTCCACGACCGTCTTCAGCGTGCTGCCGTAGGTGCACAGTCCGTGCAGGACCGGCCGGCCGAACCCGGCGCGCGCGGCGAACGCCGGGTCGGCGTGCAGCGGGTTCCAGTCGCCGGAGAGCCGGTAGAGCAGGGCCTGGCCCTCGCGGACGGGGCGCTCGACGACCAGGTCGGGCTCCCCGGCCGGTGGCGGCGCCGGGCGGCCGGACGGGCCCCGCTCGCCGCCCCACCCGCCCTCCCCGCGGACGAAGACCTCGGCCTCGTCGGTCCACAGCGGCCCCGCGGCGTCCGCGGCCTCGGTGCGCAGGACGAGGACGGCCGCCGTGCCCTTGTCGTGCACGGCGACGACGCGCGAGGTCGCCCTCGCCCGGCCGCGCGCCGGGACGGGCCGGTGGATCTCGAGGCCCTGTCCGCCGTGCAGCACCCGGGCGAGGTCGACGTCGACGCCGGGCACGGACAGCGTGCCGATCACGCCCGGCGGGCCGCCGCCCGCGACGGTGGCGAAGCTCGGCAGGGCCCGCAGCCGGGACTCCAGCGTGTAGCGCAGCTCGCGCGGGTCGGTGGCGGGGACGCCGGCGCCGATGCCGAGGTGGTAGAGCAGGACGTCCTTGTGGTCCCAGGCGATCTCGCGGACGCGGGGTGCGGCGGCGAGCGCCCGGGCTGCGTCGATGGGCATGCGTCTCCTGTCGGCACGGTGCTGGACGGCGACGACCGTACGGGACGCCGGCCACCCGGGACACGGGTCCTGCCGCACTCCGGACCGGGGCGCCCGGTCGCGGTCCGCGCGGGCCCGGTTACGGCACGTCCCAAGAGAAGGTCAAGAAATCGTTAGGGACTCGAAGCAACGGAATAGTTGCCCGGGCGCACGAGGTTCAGCCTGCACACGTCACGCATCGCATTCGCCCGACTCCCCGGCCTGGAGGCCTCACTCAATGTCCCACACGACGACCGACGAAACAGCGCGCAGAGCGAGCGGGGCCACCGTCCCGGTGCTCGCCTTCGCGGGCATCGTCGTCGCGGTGATGCAGACCCTGCTCGTCCCGGTCATCAAGGACCTGCCCCGGCTCCTGGACACCACGCCCGGCAACGCCACCTGGGTCCTGACCTCCACGCTCCTGTCCGGAGCCGTCGCCACGCCGATCATGGGCCGCCTCGGCGACCTGTACGGCAAGCGGCGCATGCTGATCGTCAGCCTGTCCGTGATGGTGGCCGGCGCGCTGGTCAGCGCCTTCACCGCCGCCCTGCTGCCCATGATCGTCGGCCGTACGCTCCAGGGCTTCGCGATGGGCGCGATACCCCTCGGCATCGGCCTCATGCGCGACATGCTGCCCCGCGAGCGGCTCGGCTCGTCGATGGCCCTCATGAGCTCCTCGATCGGCGTCGGCGGCGGCCTCGCGCTGCCCGCCGCCGCCCTGGTGGCCCAGCACACGGACTGGCACGCCCTGTTCTACGGCGCCGCCGGCCTCGGCGTCGTCGCCATCGCCCTGACCCTCCTGGTCGTACCGGAGTCCCCGCTGCGCGCGAGGGGTTCCTTCGACCTGCCCGGCGCGCTCGGCCTTTCCGCCGGCCTCGTCCTCTTCCTGCTGCCGATCACCAAGGGCAGCGACTGGGGCTGGGGGTCGGCCACCACGCTGGGCCTGTTCGCCGCCGCCGTCGCGGTGCTGCTGCTGTGGGGCCTGATGGAGCTGCGCGTCGCGGCCCCGCTGGTGGACCTGCGCACCACGGCCCGCCGCGAGGTGCTCCTCACCAACCTCGCCTCGATCATGGTCGGCGTCGCCTTCTACGTCGTCTCCCTCGTCCTGCCCCAGCTCCTCCAGCTGCCCTCCGCCACCGGCTACGGCCTCGGCCAGTCGATGGTCGTCGCCGGCCTGTGCGTGGCCCCGCTGGGCCTGACGATGATGTTCACCGCGCCGGTGTACGCCCGCCTGTCCGCCCGTTACGGTCCGCGCACCACCCTGATCATCGGCCTGCTGGTCATCGCGGTCGGCTACGGCGGCGGCCTCGGCCTGATGAGCGCCGCCTGGCAGACCGTCGTCACCTCGGTGCTGCTCGGCGCGGGTATCGGCCTCGCCTACTCGTCGCTGCCCGCGCTGATCGTGGGCGCCGTCCCGGCCTCGGAGACGGGCTCGGCCAACGGCCTCAACACCCTGATGCGGTCCATCGGCACGTCGGTGTCCAGCGCCGTCATCGGCATGGTGCTCGCCAACACCTCGACCACCGTCGGGGGCGTGGCGGTCCCGACCATGCACGGCTTCCGGATCTCCTTCCTGATCGCGACCGTCGCGGTCGCCGCCGGACTCGCGCTGGCCTTCTTCCTGCCGCGCAGGCGCCCGGCGGCCACCACGCAGCTGCGGGCGAGCAGCGAGGAGGACGAGAACCTGGCGCGCGCCGAGGAGGCGCTGCGGGGCTTCCGGGGCCGGGTGCTGGCCGCCGACGGCGTGCCCGTCGCCCGCGCCAAGGTCACGCTGATCGACCGCCACGGCCGTCAGGCGGGCGCGACGCTCTCCGCCGGGGACGGCAGTTACACGCTCGCCGTGCCGGCCGAGGGCCCGTACGTCCTGGCCGCCCGTGCCGCGGGGCACGGCCCGCTCGCCCACGCGGCGACCCACGGGGGTGACGAGCGCCCGGTCGACCTGGACCTGTCCCTGCCGGGCGACCCGGTCTCCGCCTGACCCGCGCCGCCCACCCCGGAGCACCCCCTGTCGCGGCGCGCGGCGGGGGGTGCGGCAGCATGGGGCGCCAGCACGCACGCACCACCGGGAGGACCCCCATGCCCGCGGCACCCACGCCGGAGATCCTGGCCGCCTTCGACGCCGCGAAGGGGTTCATGCCCGCGCACGAGGGACTGGCGCTGTACGCGGCGGCGGCCGAGGCGGGCGGGCTCGGACTGCCGCTCCTCGAGGTCGGCACGTACTGCGGGCGCTCCACCCTGCTGCTGGCCGACGCGGCCCGCCGGGCCGGGGTCACGGCGCTCACCGTCGACCACCACCGGGGCAGCGAGGAGCAGCAGCCGGGCTGGGAGTACCACGACCCGGAGACGGTCGACGCCGAGCTCGGGGTGATGGACACGCTCCCCACCTTCCGCCGCACCCTCCACCGGGCCGGCCTGGAGGAGCACGTGGTGGCCCTCGTCGGCCACTCGCCCCGGGTCGCGGCGGTCTGGAACTCCCCCCTCGGCCTGGTCTTCGTCGACGGCGGCCACACCGACGAGCACGCGAACGCCGACTACGAGGGCTGGGCCCCGCACGTGGCCGACGGCGGCCTGCTGGTCATCCACGACGTCTTCCCGGACCCGGCCGACGAGTTCACCGGCCAGGCCCCGTACCGGGTCTACCTCCGCGCCCTCGCGTCCGGCGCGTTCACCGAGGTCTCGGCCACCGACTCGCTGCGCGTCCTGCGGCGCACGGGCAAGGGGATCTGAGGGCGCCTCCGACGCGTCCGTGTGCGATGGTTCGGCCATGAGCAGCGACTACGACCGCGTCCGCACCGGTATCGAGTTCATGACCGCCTACGTCTCCGGGGACGACCTGCTGGCCGAGTACGTCGCCGAGCGGCGCCGGGAGGACCCGCTGGCGACGGAGGCCCTGATGGACGGCGCGGCGGCTCTCTGCGCGCAGCTGCTGCGCACCATGGCGCGGGTGACGGGCAAGACCGAGCACGAACTCCTCCAGGAGCTGGCCCGGGGCACCTACCGGCACGAGCAGCAGTCCGACGACGACTGACCGGGCGCGCGTGCGCCGCCGCGGTCCGGCGACGGGGTCCGGGGCGGGCCCCGGGGGGCCCTGCGGAGCCCGCCGGGGGCCTCTAAGGTGGCTGACGTGTCGTACACAGGCCCGGACTTCGATCCTCCCCAGCCCCGCCGTTCCCGTCTGCGCCGCCCGCTGACCGTGGCGCTCGCCGCGCTCGTCCCCGGGGCGCTGCTCGGGTGGGGGGTGTACGCCGCGGTCGGCGGCCCGGGCGACGGAGGCGGCGGCACGGACCGGGCGAGCGGCGCGTCGGCGTCGCCGGCACCGTCCTCCGGCGGTCCCGCGTCCCCCACCGCGGACGCCAAGAGGCCCACCGGCACGTCGCCCGCGTCCGCGGACGGCACGTCCCCCGCGTCCCCGCGGGCGTCCGCGCCCGCCGCCGGGTCCGGCCCGCTGAAGGGCAAGGTCGTCGTCATCGACCCGGGGCACAACCCGGGCAACTTCCGGCACTCGTCCGAGATCAACCGGCAGGTGGACATCGGCACGAACCGCAAGGAGTGCGACACGACCGGCACGTCCACCAACGCGGGCTGGCCCGAGGCGAAGTTCACCCTCGACGTGGCCCACCGGCTGCGCACGCTCCTGGAGGAGCAGGGCGCCACGGTGAGACTGACGCAGGACGGCGACCGCCCCTTCGGTCCCTGCGTGGACGAACGGGCCCGGATCGGCAACGAGGCGCGTGCGGACGCCGCGATCTCCATCCATGCCGACGGCGCGGGGGCCGGCAACCGCGGCTTCCACGTCATCCTGCCGGGCAGGGTGCACGACGGTGCCGCCGACACCCGCGCCATCGTCGCTCCCTCCGCCGAACTCGGCCAGCGCATCGCGGGCAACTTCGTCCGGGTCACGGGCAGCGCGCCCGCCAACTACCTGGGCGGCGGTACCGGTCTCGTCACGCGCACGGACCTGGGCGGTCTCAATCTGTCAACGGTTCCCAAGGTGTTCATCGAGTGCGGCAACATGCGCGACAGCGCGGACGCGGCACTGCTGACCAGCGGCGAGTGGCGGCAGAAGGCGGCACAGGGGATGTCTGAGGGAATCGTGAGTTTCCTGCGCGGGTAGCGATCACCGCGCAGATCCCTGCGGACAGGTCCGCCGTACGGACGATAGTGTCGTCCGTACGATGAGGGGTCACCCCCGCGCTTCCCATCAGGGCCCGACGGCGACATGGTGACAGCGACGCCTCTACCGACGACGAGACGACCTACGAAGGACCTGAAGTGAATATCCGCTCCCTCACTCGAGGCGACGGCGTGGTGATCGGAGCAGCGGTGTTGCTGTTCATCGCGTCGTTCCTCGATCTCTACTCGATCGACGGCGTGCCCGACAGTGTCGAAATGCCCAACTTGTGGGAAAGCGGCCCGGTCCTGATGGGGGTCGTCCTCGCGGGCATCATCGCCGCCGCTCTCGTCGTGGTCTCCCGGGGGCTGCCGCAGCCCCGGAAGATCGCGGGGCTCGAACTCGGGCAGTTCGGCGCCGCCTTCGCGATCTTCGCCGCGTGGAGCGCGCTCGGCAACGTCTTCGACCCGGCCGGCGGCACGGACAACTTCGGCAGCTCCTCCGGCGGTCCGGACGCGGGCATGGGCCTGATCCTCGCCCTCATCGCGACGCTGGTCATGGCCGCCGCCGCCCTCGCCACCCCGCTCGTCCCCGCCCTCAGGAGCCCGCTCGTGCCGGCCCAGCGTCCGGCCGCGCCGCAGCCCTACGGCGCCCAGCCGCAGGGTGGTTACGGCTACCCGGGTGCGCAGCAGCAGCCGTACGGCGGACAGCCGGGTCAGCCCGGCCAGCCCGGCCAGCCGTCGTTCGGCGGTCAGCCGCAGCAGGGCCAGCCGCAGCCGCAGGCCCCGCAGCCGCAGCAGGCGCAGGCCCAGCCGGCCGGGGACTTCTCGCCGTTCTGGTTCGCCGTGCCGGTGCCGCGTCCGCTGTTCGCGGAGGACGGCTCGCCGACGCCGATCGCCGAACTGGCGCCGGGCACCTGGTACCTGGCCGTCGAGCAGCGCGGCGCGAACCTGGTCGCCCAGACGCAGGACGGCCGTCGCGGCGTCCTCCAGGACACCTCGGGCATCCAGCGCGGCTGACCTTCGAAGGATCCGAACAGACTCAACGGCCCCCCGTCCGGACGCAGTTCCGGGCGGGGGGCCGTCCGCGCAGGTTTCCCCCGGGCTTCCGGGGCCATACGCAAGGCATGTCTAGATACCACGGTTCCAGCACCGCGGGCCGGGCCATCGCGATCGTCGCGGACGTCATGGCCTTCATCCTCGGCCTGTGGATACTGATGTACCTGTTGGACGCCAACCGGGCCAACGACCTGGTGCGGTTCGTCCATGACGCGGCCGACTGGCTGGCCGGCTGGTCGCGGGACCTCTTCACGTTCGACGAGGCCTGGGCGCGCGTCGTCGCCGGGTACGGTCTGGCCGCCGTCGTCTACCTCTTCGTCGGCCACGCCATCGCCGGCCGGCTCGGCCACCGCTGACCCGCCGGCCTCCCGGTCAGACGCAGCAGTCCGGGTCGAGGCCCTTCGGCAGCCGGTCGCCCGAGAAGACCTGGCAGGTCGCCTCGTGGCCGCCGAGCGCGGCGACGGCGAGCAGCAGGGAACCGGCCGTCCAGGAGGTCAGTTCGCGCGGCCAGACGACCTGGTCGTCGAAGACGTACCCGGTCCAGTACAGGCCGCTTTCGGCGTCCCGCAGGTGCTGGATGGACTGGAGGATCTCCAGGGCGCGGTCGGACTCGCCCACCGCCCACAGCGCGAGGGCGAGTTCGGCCGATTCGCCGCCCGTCACCCACGGGTTGGGGACGACGCAGCGCACGCCGAGGCCGGGGACGACGAAGCGGTCCCAGCCCTCCTCGATGCGCGACCTGGCCTCCGTGCCGGTCAGCGCGCCGCCCAGCACCGGGTAGTACCAGTCCATCGAGTAGCGGTCCTTGTCCAGGAACCGCTCCGGGTGGCGGCGGATGGCGTGCCGCAGCGCGCCGACGGCCAACTCCCAGTCAGGCTGCGGCTCTTCGCGCTGCTCGGCGATGGCGAGGGCGCAGCGCAGCGCGTGGTGGACGGAGGAGCTGCCGGTGAGCAGCGCGTCGTTCGCCGGGGTGCCGTCGTCGTCGCGCCGCCAGCCGATCTGGCCGCCGGGCCGCTGGAGTCGCAGCACGAACTCGGTCGCGGCGACGACGACCGGCCACATCCGGTCCAGGAACGTGTCGTCGCCGGTGGCGAGGTAGTGGTGCCAGACGCCCACGGCGACGTAGGCGACGAAGTTGGTCTCCCGGCCGCGGTCGGTGACGTCGGCGAAGTCGCCGTCGGCGTAGGCGGCGTACCAGGAGCCGTCCTGGTTCTGGTGCCGGGCCAGCCACGCGTACGCGCGCTCGGCGGCGTCGTGCTCGCCGGCCGCGTCCAGGGCCATCGCCGCCTCGACGTGGTCCCAGGGGTCGAGGTGGTGCCCGCGGAACCACGGGATGGCGCCGTCCTCGCGCTGTACGGCGAGGATGCCGCGGACGGTGGCCGCGGCCTGCTCGTCGGTGAGAACGCCGGGCAGGACGAGGTGTTCGGTGCGGGGGGTGCGGGGACTCCTGGGCGACGTCACGCGGCGTCCACCGGCGGGAGGTGCGGCTTGGTCGCGTAGGCCACGAAGCTCTTGCCGATCAGCGGGTTGAGCGCCTGCTCGGCGACCCGGGTCGCCAGCGGCTTCTTCATGATGTCCCAGACCAGCAGCTTGTGGTACGCCCGCACGGGCAGCGCCTTGTCGTTGTCGACGCCGAAGGCGCACTTCAGCCACCAGTACGGCGAGTGCAGCGCGTGCGCGTGGTGGGTGCCGTACGGCTTGAGGCCCGCCTCGCGTATGCGCGCGAGGAGTTCGTCCGCCTTGTAGATGCGGATGTGGCCGCCCTCGACCTCGTGGTAGGCGTCGGACAGCGTCCAGCAGACCTTCTCGGGGCCGTAGCGCGGCACGGTGATGGCGATGCGCCCGCCGGGCCTGAGGACGCGGACCATCTCGGCGAGGACGCCCTTGTCGTCGGGGATGTGCTCCATCACCTCGGAGATGATGACGACGTCGAAGGACTCGTCCGGGAAGGGCAGGGCCAGCGCGTCGCCCTCCATGGCGGTGGCGGTGGCACCGGCCGGTGCCTCACCGGCCTCCTTCATCGCGGCGAACCACTTGGCGACCTCGCGGATCTCCTCGCCGTTCTGGTCCAGCGCGACGACCTGGGCGCCGCGCCGGTAGCACTCGAACGCGTGCCGGCCGGCGCCGCAGCCGAGGTCCAGGACGCGGTCGCCGGGGGCGAGCGGGAACCGGGAGAAGTCGACGGTCAGCACGTGGCCCTGCTTTCGGGATAGACGCCGGTGTCACTGGGGGTCGGGGTCGCGGGCACGATCCTCGGGGTGGTCGTGGCGGCGGGGCCGATGGCCTCGCGGTAGCGGGCGACCGTGCCCTCGGCGGCACGGGCCCAGGTGAAGTGCCGCAGCACGCGGTCGCGTCCGGCCACGCCGAGCCGGGCGCGCAGCTCCGGGTCGCCGAGCAGCCGGTTCAGGCCGGCGGCCAGTGCGCCCGCGTCGCCGGGCGGCACGGCGAGGCAGGTCTCCCCGTCGCGGCCGGCGACCTCCGGAACGGCCCCGCCGGTCGTGGCGAGCAGCGCGGTGCCGGTCGCCATGGCCTCGGCGGCGGGCAGCGAGAACCCCTCGTACAGGGACGGCACGCAGGCGACCTGCGCCGAGCGCACGAGGTCGACGAGTTCGGCGTCCGAGATGCCCTTGACGAACTCGACGGCGCCTTCGAGCCCGTACCGCTCGATCGCCTGGGCGACGGGCCCCTCGGCGGGCCGCTTGCCGACGACGACGAGGTGGGCGTCGGGCTGCTCGGTGCGGACCTTCGCCAGCGCCTCGACGAGGAAGACCAGGCCCTTGAGCGGGACGTCCGCGCTGGACGTGGTCACGATCCGGCCCGGCACCTGCGGCACCGACGGGTCGGGCGAGAACAGGTCGGTGTCGGCGCCGATGTGGACGACGTGGATGCGGTCGCCCCGTACGCCGAGGTGGTCGACGATCTCCTGGCGGGAGGTGCCGGAGACGGTGAGCACGGACGGCAGGCGGCGGGCGACGCGCTTCTGCATGCGGGTGAAGGCGTACCAGCGGCGCACGGACAGGCGGCGCTTGCGGCTGTCGGCGGCGTCCAGTTCGAGCTGCCGGTCCACGGTGATGGGGTGGTGGATGGTGGTGACGAAGGGGGCGCCGACGTCGCCGAGGAGGCCGTAGCCGAGGGTCTGGTTGTCGTGGACGACGTCGAAGTCGCCGCGGCGGGCGCGCAGATGGCGGCGGGCGCGCAGCGAGAACGTCAGCGGCTCGGGGAAGCCGCCGGTCCACATGGTGGCGACCTCGAGGGCGTCGACCCAGTCGCGGTACTCGTCGCGCTTCGGGGTGCGGAAGGGGTCGGGCTGCCGGTAGAGGTCGAGGCTCGGCAGCTCGGTGAGGGACAGCCGGTCGTCGTGCCCCTCGTCGAGCACGGGGTACGGCTGGGCGCCGATGACCTCGACCCGGTGGCCGAGGCGGGCCAGTTCGCGCGACAGATGGCGGACGTAGACGCCCTGGCCGCCGCAGAACGGGTTCCCCTTGTAGGTGAGGAGCGCGATGCGGAGGGGTCGCAAGCCGTCGGCGGCGACCTCCTGACGGGGACCCGCCTGACTGGCCTCAGCGGTCACTCCCGGGCCCCTCTCTCCCTGCTTCGTCCCGCGACACTACGCCGGGACGTTAATCTGGAACAAGTTTCAGACTTGATCGTCAGAGGCCTCGAATCTACCGGCAGGTAAGGGCCCTGTGACGAGTGGATCAGGTGATTCACGCCACGACGGCGGCCCCGGCGGGACACCCGCCGGGCCGGGCGCGGGGAAGAAGGTGACCAAGGTGACCAAGGTGGACAACCCGGTGGCGGGAACGGCGGCCGGACCCGAGCGCCGCTCCCCGCCCTCCGCGCCCCTGACGGAACGGCAGGAGGCGCGCCGTCGCCGCATCCTCCAGGCGAGCGCCCGGCTGGCCGCCCGGGGCGGTTTCGACGCGGTGCAGATGCGCGAGGTCGCCGAGTCCTCGCAGGTGGCCCTGGGCACGCTGTACCGCTACTTCCCGTCCAAGGTGCATCTGCTGGTCGCGACCATGCAGGACCAGCTCGAGCGCCTGCACGCGACGCTGCGCGAGCAGCCGCCGGACGGCGAGACGGCGGCGGAGCGGGTGGCGCAGACCCTGATGCGGGCCTTCGGCGCCCTCCAGCGCGAGCCGCGGCTGGCCGAGGCGATGGCCCGCGCCCTCACCTTCGCCGACCGCAGCGTCTCCCCCGAGGTCGACCAGGTCTCCCGGCAGACCACGGCGATCATCCTGGACGCGATGGGCGGCCCGGACCACCCGGCCCCCGAGCGGCTCTCCGCGGTCCGTGTCGTCGAGCACACCTGGCACTCCACCCTGATCGCCTGGCTCGCGGGCCGCGCGTCCCTCGACCAGGTGAAGGTGGACATCGACACGGTGTGCCGTCTGCTCGACCTGACGGAGGCCGGGGAGGCGAACACCCCGGTCCGGTGAACCGGACCGGGAGCCCTTCGGGGTCGGGCCGGTCGGGTCAGCCCAGGTGCGAGCGGATCAGCGTCTCGGCGGCGGGCAGGACCTCCCGCTCCCGCCGGCTCATGGTCGGGTTGGCCGCGCGCCGCCGCCGCGCCTCGGCGAGGCCGTCCGGCGTGAGGCCCGAGGGGTCGGCGAGCAGCGCGGCCAGCATCTCCCCCGCGGGGCCGGCCACCGGCCCGTCGGGGTCGGCGGCCACCTGGGCGAGGATCACCGCGGACATGCCCCAGTCCAGGCCGGGGTCGCCCTCCTCGGCGTTGGACCAGTCGATGACCCGGGGCCCGTCGGGCGTGAGGATCACGTTGTCCGGGTGCAGGTCGAGGTGGAGGACGCGGACGCCGGGATCCGCGGAGCCGGGGGCGGGGACCTCGTGCAGCCGCCGCAGCAGCCGGGCCAGTTCGGCACCCGCCTCGCGGGGCGTCGGCGAGCCCGACAGGCACGCCCGCAGCATGGTCGGCCCGGACAGCCGCTCCATCACCAGATCGGTCCGCGGCGCTCCCGGACCGCCGGGCCGCACCCGGGGCACCGGGTAGCCGTGCGCGCGCACGTGCTCCATCACCGTGCCCTCGGCCACGGCGTCGCCGATGCCCTCCCGGTCGCGGCGCAGCACCCACGCCTCGTCGATCTCGTACACGTCGGCCGTGCGCCCGGAACCGAGCAGTCTCCCCAGTGGCATGACGGGAAGGTACTGGAGGCCCTCCCGTCCCCCGCGACCGCCCTCGGCCCGCCTTCTTACGGGCGGGTAAAGTGGCGGCGTCGTCATCACACCCGTACGGGGGGAAGCCGGTGCAATTCCGGCGCTGACCCGCAACCGTGAGCCGTCCGTCCCGGGCGGTGAGCCGGATCGCCCCGGGCGGAACTGTGACCGGCTCACGTGCCCGGCGCCCGCCGTGCACGGGCACCGTCGAGGCATACGGGGCCGAGCCGCCGGGGGTGCCCCGTGCTGTCCGGTCCCGCACAGGGAAAGGCACCCGCCGATCATGAACGTCCGCCGTCGCAGCGCCGCGGCTCTGGCCGCCATAGCCGTGCTCGGCGCCGCCGCCGCGCCCGCGGTCGCCGCCGACCCGTCACCGTCCGCCTCCGCGACCACGCCCGCCGGGCTGTACGGCACCGCCGACCCGCAGTACGACGGGGTCTGGCGCCAGTCGCTCGCGCTGCTCGCCCAGGACACCGCGGGCGTGATCCCGGCCACGAAGGCCGTGGACTGGCTCGCCGGGCAGCAGTGCGGCAACGGCGCCTTCGCGCCCTACCGGGCCGACACCGGCAAGCCGTGCGACGCCAAGACCATGGTCGACACCAACAGCACGGCCGCCGCCGTCCAGGCCCTGTGGGCCGTCGGCGGGCGCGGTGACGTCGTCGAGGACGCCCTGGCCTGGCTGAAGTCCGTGCAGAACAAGGACGGCGGCTGGGGTTACAGCCCGGGCGGCCCCAGCGACGCCAACTCCACCTCCGTGGTCATCGGCGCCCTGACGGCCACCGGCACCAAGCCGGAGGACGTCACGAAGGGCGGCAAGTCGCCCTACGACGCCCTGCTGACGTTCGCCCTGCCCTGCTCCGGCGGCGAGGGCGCGGGGGCCTTCGCCTACCAGCCCGAGAAGGACGGCAAGCTCCTCGCGAACGACGACGCGACCGCCGCCGGTGTCCTCGGCGCGCTCGGCAAGGGCCTGGTCGCCGAGCCGGGCAAGGCGGCGGGCGGCGCCACCGGCTGCGCCGGCGCGGACCGGCCCACCCGGGAGCAGGCCGCCGCGAACGGCGCCGCCCACCTCGCGCGGACCGTCGCCAAGGACGGCCACCTGACCTCCGCCCTCGCCGGCGCGGACCCCCAGCCCGACTACGGCAACACCGCCGACGCCGTCGTCGCGCTCGCCGCGCAGGGCGGGGCGGAGAGTGCCGCGAAGCCGCTGGCCTGGCTGGAGAAGAACGCCGCGGCCTGGGCCGCGCAGAGCGGGCCCGCCGCCTACGCGCAGCTCGTCCTCGCCGCCCACGCCACGGGCACCGACCCGCGCTCCTTCGGCGGCACCGACCTGGTGGAGCGGCTCAACGCCACGGGTCCGGCCCCGAGCGGGGTCAAGGTGAGCGACGGGGCCACCGGCCAGTCCGGGAAGGACGAGCAGAAGGACGAGAAGGACGGGAAGGACGACTCCCCGTTCGGCGTCTGGTGGTTCGTCGGCGTCTGCCTCGTCTTCGGCATCGGCATCGGCATCTTCATCAGCGGCCGCAACCGGAAGCAGCAGCCGTGATACGCCGCCTGGCGCTCCTGCTGCTGGCCGCGCTCGTGATCGTCGCGGGCGCGGGCCCGGCGCAGGCCACCGGCTACCGGTACTGGTCCTTCTGGGACCGTGCCGGCGACGAGTGGACGTACGCCACCCAGGGCCCCTCGACGGCCCGCCCCTCCGACGGCGACGTGCAGGGCTTCCGCTTCTCGGTGAGCGAGGACTCCGGCGACGCGGCCCAGCCGCGCGGCACGGCGGACTTCGCGGCGATCTGCGCGAAGACGCCCGCGGAGGAAGGCAGCAAGCGGGTGGCGCTCGTCCTGGACTTCGGTACGGCGTCCGACGCCCCGTCCGGCGAGACCCCGCCCGCGGGCCGTACGGCCTGTGCGCGCGTCGCCGCCGACGCCACGACGGCCGACGCCCTGGCCGCCGTGGCGGGTCCCCTGCGCTACGACACCAACGCCCTGCTCTGCGCCATCGCGGGCTACCCGGGGGCGGGGTGCGGGGAGCAGGTGTCGTCGCGGAAGCAGGACCCGACGACGACCGCGGCCCCCGGGCAGAAGTCCGAGCAGGAGGACGACGGCGGTCCGTCGGCCGGCCTCGTCACGGGCATGGCGATCGTCGCGGCCCTGGCCGCGGCAGCGGCCTGGCAGTCGAGGCGGCGCAGAAATGCCGACTCCTGACCCGACAAACCCCAGCCACCCTGCGGACAGCCGCGCCGCCCAGCCCACCCAGCCTCCGGGCAGTCGCGCCGCCCAGCCTGCGGGCAGTCGCGCCGCCCAGCCTGCGGGCAGTCGTGCCGCTGGGGCGATGGGGGTCCCCCCGCTCGAGCGAAGCCGAGAGCGGGGGAGGGTGGGCGCAGGCGGCACCCTGTCAGCGCGGGCGAGCGCCCCCACCCCCTGGCGCCGGCGCACCCCCACCCCGCGCCGGACGCCCGGCGCACCCACCCCCCGCCACCAGCGCACCGCGCAGCTCCACCCCGGCGCCTGGTGGCTCTGGGCCCTCGCCCTCGGCACCGCCGCCACCCGCACCACCAACCCCCTCCTCCTCGCCCTCCTCGTCGCCGTCTCCGCCTACGTCGTCATCGCCCGCCGCCCCCACGCCCCCTCGTCCCGCTCCTACGGCGCCTTCGTCAAGCTCGCCCTCGCCGTCCTCCTCATCCGCCTCGCCTTCACCACCGTCCTCGGCTCCCCCATCCCCGGCACCCACACCCTGGTCACCCTCCCCGAAGTCCCCCTCCCCCACTGGGCGCAGGGCATCCGCCTCGGTGGCCGCGTCACCGCCGAGGGCCTCGCCTTCGCCCTGTACGACGCGATGAAGCTCGCCGCCCTCCTCGTCTGCGTCGGCGCCGCGAACGCCCTCGCCAACCCCTCCCGCCTCCTCAAGTCCCTCCCCGGCGCCCTGTACGAGATGGGCGTGGCCGTCGTCGTCGCCCTGACCTTCGCCCCGAACCTCGTCGCCGACGTCCACCGCCTGCGTGCCGCCCGCCGCCTCAGGGGCCGGCCCGACAAGGGCGTACGCGGCCTGCTCCAGGTCGGACTGCCGGTGCTGGAGGGCGCCCTGGAGCGCTCCGTCGCCCTCGCCGCCGCGATGGACGCCCGCGGCTACGGCCGTACCGCCGAGGTCCCCGCCGCCGTACGCCGTACCACCGCCGCCCTCACCCTGGGCGGACTGCTCGGCGTCTGCGCGGGGACGTACGGCGTGCTGACCGCCGCCGGCGGCACGTACGGCGTCCCGGTCCTCGTCGCCGGGCTCGCCGCCGCGCTCGGGGGACTGTGGCTCGGCGGCCGCCGGTCCCCGCGCACCCGTTACCGCCCCGACCGCTGGGACGCCCGCGCCTGGCTGGTCACCGCCTCCGGCGTGGCCGTCGCGGCCCTGATGTCCGTGGCCGCGTCCGTCGACCCGGCGGCGCTGCATCCCGGCGTGGTCCCCCTGGTCGCGCCGTCGCTCCCGCTGTGGCCGGCGGCGGCGGTGCTCGTCGGTCTGCTCCCGGCGTTCGTCACCCCCGCCCCCGAGCCCGCCTCCGCACCCGTACCCGCACCCGTCGAGGAGCCGTCGTGATCCGCTTCGAGGATGTCTCCGTGACGTACGACGGAGTCGCCGAACCGACCGTCCAAGGCGTGGACTTCGAGGTCCCCGAGGGCGAACTCGTCCTGCTGGCCGGCCCGTCGGGCGTCGGCAAGTCGACCGTGCTCGGCGCGGTCGGCGGCCTCGTGCCGCACTTCACCGGCGGCACCCTGAGCGGCCGGGTCACCGTGGCCGGCCGCGACACCCGCACGCACAAGCCGCGCGAACTCGCCGACGTGGTCGGCACGGTCGGCCAGGACCCGCTGTCCCACTTCGTGACGGACACCGTCGAGGACGAGCTCGCCTACGGCATGGAGTCCCTGGGCCTCGCCCCGGACGTGATGCGCCGCCGGGTCGAGGAGACCCTCGACCTGCTGGGCCTGTCCGGCCTGCGCGCCCGCCCCATCGCCACGCTCTCCGGCGGCCAGCAGCAGCGCGTCGCCATCGGCTCGGTCCTCACCCCGCACCCCGCCGTCCTGGTCCTGGACGAGCCGACCTCCGCCCTGGACCCGGCCGCCGCGGAGGAGGTCCTGGCGGTGCTCCAGCGCCTGGTCCACGACCTCGGCACGACGGTCCTGATGGCCGAGCACCGCCTGGAACGCGTCGTGCAGTACGCCGACCAGGTCGTCCTGCTGCCGTCCCCGGGCGCCGCGCCGGTCATCGGCTCCCCGGCGGAGGTGATGGCCGTGTCCCCGGTGTGTCCGCCGGTGGTGGACCTGGGCCGGCTGGCCGGCTGGTCCCCGCTGCCGCTGACGGTCCGGGACGCCCGCCGCCGCGCGGCCCCGCTGCGGGAGCGGCTGGACGGCCGGCGGCCCCCGGAACGCACGCCCGCGGGCTCCGCGCTCCCGGCGCCCCGGCCCGCGCCCGCCCCCCGGTGGCCCCGCCGCCGGAAGGCCCCGGACGCCACCCCCTCCCCGTACGCCGCCGAGGTCCGTTCCCTCGCCGTCCGGCGCGGCCGCGTCCAGGCGCTGCGCGACGTCGGCCTCGCCGTCTCCCCCGGCGAGACGGTCGCCCTCATGGGCCGCAACGGCGCCGGGAAGTCCACCCTCCTCTCGGCGCTCGTCGGCCTCGTGGAACCGTCCGCCGGTTCGGTCCGCGCCGGCGGCGCCGTGCCGCACCGCACGGCCCCGCGCGAGCTCGTCCGCCGGGTCGGTCTCGTCCCGCAGGAGCCGCGCGACCTGCTGTACGCGGACACGGTCGCCGCCGAGTGCGCGGCCGCCGACCGGGACGCGGACGCGGCGCCCGGCACCTGCCGCGCGCTGCTGACGGAGCTGCTCCCCGGCGTCACCGACGGCACGCACCCCCGCGACCTGTCGGAGGGCCAGCGCCTGACCCTCGCCCTGGCCGTCGTGCTGACGGCCCGCCCGCCGCTGCTGCTCCTGGACGAGCCGACGCGCGGCCTGGACTACGCGGCGAAGGCCCGCCTGGCGGGCATCCTGCGCTCGCTCGCGGCCGACGGCCACGCGATCGTGCTGGCCACGCACGACGTGGAACTGGCCGCCGAGCTGGCCGACCGGGTCGTCCTGCTCGCCGAGGGCGAGGTGATCGCCGACGGCCCGGCGGCGGACGTGGTGATGGCGTCCCCGTCCTTCGCCCCGCAGGTCGCGAAGGTCCTGGCGCCGCAGAAGTGGCTGACGGTGGCGCAGGTGCGGGAGGCGCTGTCGTGAGCGGCACGCGCCAGGCCCGCGCCGTCCGCCTGGGCCCCCGTTCCGTCGTCGCCCTGGTCCTGGTCAGCGCGGTGGGTGTGGCGGGCTTCGGCTGGCCCTTCCTCGCCCCGCCGGACGCCTCGGTGAACGCCCACGCCCAGGACGCGCCGTGGCTGTTCGCGGGTGTGCTGGTGCTGCTGGTGGCGGTGGTGGCGGCGACGATCTCGGAGTCGGGCCTCGGCCCCAAGGCCGTGGCGATGCTCGGCGTGCTGGCCGCGGCGGGGGCGGCACTGCGCCCCATCGGCGCGGGGACGGCCGGCCTGGAGCCGATGTTCTTCCTGATGGTCCTCAGCGGCCGGGTCCTCGGCCCGGGCTTCGGCTTCGTCCTCGGCTCGGTCACGATGTTCGCGTCCGCGCTGGTCACGGGCGGGGTGGGGCCGTGGATGCCGTTCCAGATGCTGTCGATGGGCTGGTTCACGATGGGCGCGGGCCTGCTGCCCTTCCCGGACCGGCTGCGCGGCCGGGGTGAGCTGCTCCTGCTCGCCGCGTACGGGTTCCTGGCCGCGTTCGCCTACGGGACGGTGATGAACCTCGCGGGCTGGACCTTCATGAACACGCTCGCCTCGAACATCGCCTTCGACCCGGACGCGTCGGTCGCCGACAACCTGGCCCGCTTCCTCGCGTACTGCCTGGCCACGTCCCTCGGCTGGGACGGGGGCCGCGCCGCGATGACGGTCGTGCTCACCCTCGCGCTCGGCACACCGGTGCTGAAGGCGCTGCGCCGCGCCACCCGCCGGGCGGCCTTCGAGACCCCGGTCACCTTCGACGCGCCGAAGAAGTGACCCGACGTCCTGAAGTGGCCTCCCGGGGACCCGCGTTCGTGGGATAGTGCCAGTATCCAAATGGCGGGCGTGGCAGTACGGGGGTACCGATGGCCGGCAGATTCACTCCGCTCGACGCCGATGATCCCAGGACCGTCGGGCGGTACGAGGTACGGGCCCTCATCGGCGCCGGCGGCATGGGACGCGTGTACCTGGCCTTCACCCCGGGCGGCCGGCCGCTCGCCGTCAAGGTCGTACGGCCCGACTACGCACACGACCCGGAGTTCCGCCGCCGTTTCCAACGGGAGATCAAGGCTGCCCGGAGCGTCGAGGGCCTGTACACGGCGCCCGTGGTGGACGCGGACAGCGAGGCGACACCGCCCTGGCTGGCCACCGCCTACGTGCCGGGCCCTTCGCTCGCCCAGGCCGTGTCCGAGCACGGGCCCCTGCCCCTGCCCACGGTCTTCCGGCTGATCGCCGGTGTCGCGGAGGGCCTCGCGGCCGTCCACGCCCGCGAGTTGGTGCACCGGGACCTCAAGCCGGCGAACATCCTCCTCGCCGACGACGGGCCCCGGGTCATCGACTTCGGCATCGCCCACGCGGCGAACGCGACGTCCGCCACCACCACCGGAATCCGTATCGGCACCCCCGCGTTCATGGCTCCGGAGCAGGTCCGCGGCCGCTCGGCGGGACCACCGTGCGACGTCTTCGCCCTCGGCAACCTCGCCGCGTACGCGGCGACGGGCCAGGCCGCCTTCGGCGAGGGCAACACCGAGGCGCTCTTCTACCGCATCCTGCACGAGGATCCGGACCTGGAGGCCTGCCCGCCCCGGCTGCGCGAGATCGTCCGGCCCTGCCTCGCCAAGGACCCCGCGAAACGGCCCGGCGTCGACTGGATCATGAAGCAGGCCCGCCGCGGGGCCGGGGGCGAGACCCTCGACCTCGCCGGCGACTGGCTCCCCGACACCGTGGCCGGCTCACTGGCGGCCTACGACACGGCGAAGTACAGCGCGACGGCCACGACCGTGAAGCGCGCTCCGGACCCGAGGAGGACGAAGAAGATCGACGCCCCGTCGAGTTCCGGCACCGCTTCGGGCTACGGCTGGCTCGGCTTCCTCGCCGTCGTCGTCGGCGTGATCGTGCTCGCGATCGGCCCGGGCAAGGTCCTCGACCGGCTGGAGTCGCAGACGGCGGACGAACCCGCCGTGTCGGCGGACGCCGGCGGGACACCGTCCGCCGGAGGCGAAGCCGTCCCGAGCCCCCAGCAGCCGGAGTACACACCGGAGCCGGACGACTACACACCCGAGCCGGACGAGTACACATCCGAACCCGAACCCGAGGACACCACACCGGCCGGCTGCGAGGACGCCATGTCCGGCGTCAGCGAATACAACGAGGCGACGGACCCGGGCACCGCCGAGCTGATCGATCTGGAGGTCGACCTGGAGTTCGCCGCGAAGGACGCCGACGACCCGGACGTCTCCGGCGCGATCAACGATCTCGCCGACGACATGCAGGAGCTGAGGACCACCCTGAACGACATCGGGTCCGCGAACGCCTCCGGCGACACCTGGCGCGGTGACCAGCTCCGGGAGTACTACGACACGGTCAGCAATCGCATGACCAGCGACTTCGACATCCTGAGCGACCTCTGCCACTGACCGGCCGGCCGCGGTCCGTCCGGTCCCGCTCCGTCGAGACGCCGGTCACGTCCAAGAAGGCCGCCGGGGTTGCGACGCGTGGAGCTTCTGGCAGGCCGACGGCTGGTACTGATCCGGCCCCCACGGACCGAAGGCGGCGGCCCCCCGATCCCCGGGGCCGCCGCCTTCGTGCGTCCGCCGCCGGACCGGCGTCAGCGCGCCCCCGCAGGTGCGGTGCGGAACCGGCGCCGGTACTCGGTCGGTGTCGTGTCGAGCCGGCGGCGGAAGGCCCTGATCAGGGTGTCGACGGTGCCGAATCCGCAGGCGGAGGCGATCCGTTCCAGGGTGGCGTCGGTCGATTCGAGCTGGTGGCGCGCCACTTCGACGCGGGCCGACTCGATGTAGGCGTGCGGGGTGGTCCCGAGCTCGTTCTTGAAGATCCGGGTGAGCTGCCGGTCGCCGACGTGGGCGTACGCGGCGAGGTCCGCGACCGTGAGGGGTTCGGCGATGTGGCGCATGATGTGGTGGCGGAGGTCCTCGACGCGCCGGGTCGCGGAGACCTGCTCCAGGGGGACGCTGAACTGGCTCTGGCCGCTCGGCCGCTTCAGGTACATCACGAGCTGCCGGGCCACGCGCAGCGCGACGTCCTCGCCGAGGTCGTCGGCGATGAGCGCGAGCGACAGGTCGAGGCAGGCGCTGATGCCGGCGCCGGTCCACACGTCGCCCTCGCGGATGAAGATCGGGTCGGCGTCGACCTCGACGGCCGGGTGCTCGGCGGCGAGCTGCCGCGCGGTCGACCAGTGGGTGGTGGCGCGCTTGCCGTCGAGGAGCCCGGCGGCGGCGAGGATGTGCGCCCCGACGCAGACGGAGGTGACCCGCCGGGTGCGGGCGGCGAGTCGCCGTACTCGCTCCACCACCGCCGGGTCGGTGAGCGGGTGGACGCGGCGCTGGTCGTCCACCTGGACGGCGCCGGGCACGATCAGGGTGTCGATGCTCTTCGTGGCCAGTGCGTCGAAGGTGGTGTCGGGCAGGACCCGGACCCCCGCCCCGGTGGTGACCGGGTCCATGGTCTCCGCGGCGAGGACCACGTCGTAACCCGCGGCCTCGTCCGTCTCGCGGCGCGCTAGGGAGAACACCTCCGGTGGTCCGGTGACGTCGAGCAGGTCGACGTCCTCGAAGAGGACGATGACGATCAGTCGTCCGACGGTGCTCACGGAACCCCCCACGCTCGGCAACTGCCATGTCGGTATCTGCATGTTAGATGACATTGCCGACACGAGGCGGTGGCCGTAGCGTCGTGGGCGCAGGTCACCGCACCGGTGAACTGCCTCCCCCTCCACGCGAATTCAGGTGGTTCCCCCATGCCCAGAACGACGCTGCGCGAGCTCAACGGCTTCGACGAGACCCCGGCGAAGCTCGCCGAGTCCACGCTGGTCCTCGTCGACTACCAGAACACCTACACGACCGGCGTCATGGAACTGGACGGCTGGCGGGAGGCGCTGGACGCCGCCGCCGAGCTGCTGGCCCGGGCCCGCGAGGCGGGCACCAGGGTCATCCACGTCGTCAACGACGGCGGCGAGGGCACGCCGTACGACATCCGGGCCGAGATCGGGCAGATCCACCCGAGCGTCGCGCCCGTCGACGGCGAGCCCGTCGTCGTCAAGAAGGTCCCGAACGCCTTCGTCGGCACGGACCTCGACCAGCACGTCGACGCGGCCGGCCGGACCGACCTCGTCATCGCCGGGTTCATGACGCACATGTGCGTGGCCTTCACCGCCCAGGGCGCCTTCCTGCGCGGCAACCGCCCCACCGTGGTGGCCGACGCCAGCGCCACCCGTGCCCTGCCGGTCGCGGGCGCCGAGGTGGACGCCCGCCAGGTGCACACCAGCGCCCTCGCCACCATCGCCGACCTGTACGGCGTCGTCGTCCCGTCGCAGAAGGAGATCGTCTGATGAGGCTGCTCCGCCCGGCCGTCGCGCTCGGTGCCGCCGCCGTCCTCGCGGTCACCGCCACCGCGTGCGGCGGCGAGTCCGAGGCCGCCTCCCCCAAGGGCACGCCGTCGGCCTCCGCCACCACCGCGGCGAACGTCGCGAAGGACACCACGACGCTGCGGAAGCTCAACGGCCTGGACGAGACCCCGGCCACGCTCTCCGACGCGACGCTCATCCTCGTCGACTACCAGAACACCTACACCGAGGGTGTGATGGAACTCGACGGCTGGAAGCCGGCGGTGGACAACGCCGCGGCTCTCCTGAAGCGGGCGCGTGCGGCGGGCACGCCGGTCATCCACATCGTCGACAAGGGCTACGACCTGAAGTCGAAGGCGGGCCGGATCATCCCGGCGCTCGAGCCGGCCGAGGGCGAGCCCGTCGTCGAGAAGAGCGTCCCCAACGGCTTCCACGGCACCGACCTCGCCGCGCAGGTGAAGAAGGCCGGCCGCGAGAACGTCATCATCGCGGGCTTCATGACCAACATGTGCACGCTGTTCACCACCCAGGGCGCCTTCCTCAACGGCAACAAGCCGACCGTGGTGGCCGACGCCTCCGCGACCCGGCCGCTGCCCCTGAAGGGCAACCCGAACGGCATTCCCGCGCAGCAGGCCCACGAGGCCGCACTCGCCACGGTCCAGGACCTCTACGGAGTCGTGGTCCCGTCGCAGAAGTCCCTGACCTGAGACTTCCCCCCACCTCCCCCCACCCTGATCTCCCCCCACGCTGTTCCCCCCCACGCCACAAGGCACTTTCACTCACCCAAGAAAGCAGGAAAACGGGGCATGGCAACGCGTAGAGGATTTCTGGGCACCGCGTCGGCCGTCGGGGCGGCGACGTTACTCACGGGCCAGACCGCCTCCACCGCCTCGGCGGCCACCACCGGCACCACCGCGACCGACCAGAAGGCGGCGCGCGACGCGATACGCGCCGTCAACACGAGGATGCGGGCCAACTACGCGGCCCTCAAGAGCGAACTGACCACCCAGCTCAGCCCGGTCGTCGTCGTCTCGAACAACGCGGTCGGCGGACGCTTCACGCTGATCAACAACGGCAAGCAGGTCGAGACCGTCGACCCGGTGCCGGAGTACTTCGAGCTGGCCAAGTCGATCGCCCACGTTCCCCTGGGCCTCTTCTCGATCCTCGCCTCCTACCTCAGCGACCAGGTACCCAACATCCCCAACGCCGAGCGCATCGACCCGCACGACCTCGGCATGGTCGTCACCAAGGCGCCGGGCGACAAGGGCTGGATCACTCCGCTGACCGCCTTCCGGACCACGCTCCAGACGGCGTACACGAAGCTCGGCACGGCCAACCTCCCGCTCGACCTCGAGAACTCCTGCGACAGGATCCTGAGCGAGGCCGTCAAGTTCATCGACGCGTCCGTCAACGCGCAGTCGTTCGACATGGTGTCGTACAACAGGTTCGCCGCCACGGTCTATCCGTCCATCCGCGTCAACATGACCTTCGCCGCGACCGCGCAGATCACCGGCATCGAGGGCCTCATGAAGCGGTGGCGCACGCTGATCGGCGAGACGGCGTGGAGCAACCTCTACGTCACGGTGCTGTCCATCTGGACCACGGCCGAGCTGAACCAGGCGTCCATCATCATCCGCCGCACCATGAACCAGGCGAAGGTGGACACCCACCTGATCGACCTGCCGACCGTGGAGACCCCCTCGGACCCGATCGCCGTGGCCCTGGACAACCTGGCCCGCATCGTCCAGGACAACGTCGCCGCCGAGATGGTCTTCAACACCGACCTGAAGGTCGCCGACGCCCTCAAGGGCAAGGAGGACCTCCTCTCCGACGAGATCCTCCAGCAGATCGGCGGGACGGCACCCACCGCCAGGACGGCCGGCTTCACCGCGGCCGTGGCGGCGGGCACCTGCCCGATCACCGGGCACACCGCGACGGTGTGATCACCGGGCGTCCCCCGCTTCCAGGACGGGGGACGCCCCCGCGCACCACTGGGCGGGGTCCCCGCACTCGAAACCCCCTCGCCGCCTTCCTCGACTGGGCCTCCGCACGGGCCTGATGACCCGGCCCCGGGTCGGATCAACGTTTCTGTTCGAATTATCGTCTTCGCACGTGTGTCCGCACCGGACGCACCTGACGAAGCCGAACGGAAACCCCGACCGTGGTCCCTGCCGATCTCACCGTCTCCCGTCCCGAACAGCGGGCGGACGGACGCCGGAACGACGCGCCGCGCACCTTCTGGCACCGGCATCGCGTCCCGCTGCTGGCGACGCTGCCCACCCTGCCCCTGTACGGGCTGTGGTGGGCGTACCTCGCCACCGGCGGCGGTGACCTCGCGGCGCAGCAGGCATGGGCGGACTTCGCGTCGCGGCACGGCGGTTCGGCGTACGGGCTGTTCTGGTACGGCGGGATGCACACCGCCAACTACAGCCTCATATCCCCCTACTTGATGGCCGCGCTCGGCGTGCGCACGGTCACCGTGGCGTCCGGGCTGGCCGCCACCTGGCTGGCGGCCGTGCTGATCAGGCGGGCGGGGGTGCGCCGGCCGCTGTGGCCCGCGCTGCTCGCCTCGCTCGCACTGTGGTGCGACGTCGCCTCGGGGCGGACGACCTTCGCCCTGGGGGTCGCCCTCGGACTTGCCGCGTGCGTGCCGCTGGTCCGGGAGCGGCGGCTCGCCCTCGCCGCCGCCTACGCCGCGCTCGCCACCATGGCCTCGCCGGTGGCCGGGCTGTTCCTGGCCGTCGTCGGGGCCGGTTTCCTGCTGGTGCGGGACTGGGGGCGGGCCCTGGTCCTGCTCATACCGCCCGCCGCCGTCGTCGGGCTCACCACGCTGTTCTTCCCCTTCACCGGGGAGCAGCCGATGCCGGCGGACCGGATCTGGCCGCCCGTCGCACTCGGGCTGGCCGTCACCGCACTGGCGCCGCGCACCTGGCGGGTGGCGCGGTGGAGCGGGGCCGTGTACGCGGTCGGGACGGTGCTGACGTACCTCGTCGCCTCGCCCGTCGGGACGAACGTCGAGCGCTTCGTCGAACTGTTCGCGCCCGCCGCGCTGCTCGCCGCCCTGCTCACCGTGGACCGGATGCGGCGGGTCACGAGCGCTCTCCTGGTCGTCGCGCTCGTCTACTCCGTCGGATGGGTGGGGAAGAAGACCGTCGACGACCTGCGGGTGTCCACGGCCGTGCCCGCCTGGGCCGCCGAGACGGACGGGCTCGTGCGGGCGCTGGACGGGCTGGGGGCCGACCGCACCCGGGTCGAGGTCGTGCCCGCCCGCAACCACCGCGAGGCCTCCGGGCTCGCCCCGCACGTCAATCTCGCCCGCGGCTGGAACCGGCAGCTCGACGTGGAGCGCGGCCGTCTCTTCTACGACGGCAGCTTCTCCGCGGCCACCTACCGGGACTGGCTGGACCGCTGGGGCGTCGGCCTCGTCGTCCTGCCGCTCGGCAGGCCGGACGGCCCGGCCGAGGCCGAGGCGGCGCTCGTACGGGACCCCGGGCTGCGGCCCGAGTGGCTGGAGCCGGTCTGGCAGGACGAGCACTGGCGGGTCTACCGGGTGCGGGACGCCGTACCGCTGGTCTCCGCGCCCGGCACCGTCGTGACGACCACCGGCGTCGAGCTGGTGCTGCGCGTGGGACGGCCGGGCCCGGTCACCGTGAAGGTCGCCTGGTCGCCGTGGCTGCGGGCCGACGGCGGGTGCCTGACCCGGGACGGCGAGTTCACGCGGCTGACCGTCCCGGCGGCGGGCGAGTACCGGATCAGCTCGGCGTACCTTCCTTCGCCGACGACGCCGGACCGCTGCTGACCTCGTCGGCCGGGGGACGGGTGGGAGCCGGCAGGGCCTGCTGCGCCGCTGCCGTCACCGTCCGGGCCCGGGGGCCCTGGAGCAGGTACGTCAGCCCGAAGCCCCCGCCGACCACGAGCGCGCCGCCCACCGCGTCCAGCACCCAGTGGTTGCCGGTCGCCACGATCGCCGAGACCGTGAACAGCGGGTGGAGCAGGCCGAGGGCCTTCATCCACGTCTTCGGCGCGATGACCGCGATCGCCAGTCCGCACCACAGCGACCAGCCGAAGTGCAGCGACGGCATCGCCGCGTACTGGTTGGTGAGGGCCGTCAGCGTGCCGTAGTCGGGCTTGGAGAAGTCCTGCACGCCGTGCACCGTGTCGATGATGCCGAGCCCCGGCATCAGGCGCGGCGGGGCCAGCGGGTACAGCCAGAAGCCGACCAGGGCCAGCAGGGTGGCGAAGCCGAGGGAGGCGCGGGCCCAGCGGTAGTCGACCGGGCGGCGCCAGTACAGGACGCCGAGCACGGTCAGCGGGACGAAGAAGTGGAACGACGTGTAGTAGAAGTCGAAGAAGTCCCGCAGCCAGCCGATCCGCACCACCGCGTGGTTGACCGCGTGCTCGATGTCGATGTGCAGGACACGCTCGAGGTCTAGGATCTGGTGGCCGTGCGCCTCCGCCCGCTCCCGGCCGGCCGAGTTGCTGCCGCCGGTCGCCGCGAGCCGGACCTGGGAGTAGGCGGCGTAGGTGACCCGGATGAGGAGGAGTTCCAGGAGGAGGTTGGGGCGGGTCAGGACCCTGCGCAGGTGGGGCAGGAGCGGGACGTGCCGGAAGCGGGCCGGGACCGGCGCCGCGTAGCTCGTCGGCACCGGGGAGTCGTAGTACGGCGAGGTGCGGGGCAGGAACGGCACGGCGACGGCCGCGGCCAGCGCCGCGAGCAGCACGACGTTGTCGCGCAGCGGGTACAGGGACGGCATGTCCGGCAGCATCATCCTGGCGGGCAGCGTCATCACCAGCACGACGGCGACCGGCCACACGTACCGGTCGGAGGCGCGCCTGCCGACCCGGCCGACGACCGCGAGCAGCACCCACAGGAGCTGGTGCTGCCAGGTGGTCGGCGACACGGCGACGGCCGCGCAGCCGGTGACGGCGACGGCGAGCAGGAGCTGGCCGTCGCGGGCGTAGCGCACGGCCCGGCGCAGGGCGAGGGCGGCGACGGCCGCGCCGAGGACGAGGAAGAGGGCGATCTCCAGGGGGCCGGAGAGGCCGAGCCGCAGCAGGGCGCCGTGCAGGGACTGGTTGGCGAGGTCGTCGGCCGCGCCGCCGAGCCCGACGCCCGCCAGGTGGTGCACCCAGTAGGTGTACGAGTCCTGCGCCATCGCCGCCCAGGCGATCGCCGTGCAGGCGGCGAAGCCGGCGGCGGTGGACACGGCGGCCCGTCCGCGGTCGGTGAACCACAGCAGGGGCACGAACAGGAGCACGGTCGGCTGGAAGGCCGCGGCGACGCCGATCAGCACGCCGCCGACGCGTTCGCCGTGCTCGCCGCGGACGGTGAAGCAGCCCAGCAGGACGAGCAGGACGGGGAGGATGCTGGTCTGGCCGAGCCACAGCGCGTTGCGCACCGGCAGCGAGAGCATCAGCAGGCTCACGGCGACCGGCGCAGCCAGCAGCGCCGTGCGGCGGCCCACCGGCCGGGGCAGCGCGCGGGCGGCGACCAGGCCGAGGGCCACGACCAGCAGCAGCGAGCCGAAGGTCCAGCCCCAGCCGAGAGCCTGTTCGGCGGCGCGGGTGAAGGGCTTGAGGACGAGGCCGACGAAGGGGGTGCCGGTGAACTGCGTGGAGTCGTACAGCGAGCCCTCCACGTGCAGGACCCCGTGCTCCCCGACCCACGTCTCCAGGTCCGTCAGCCGTTCCCCGCGCGGGGTGCCGAGGACCGCGGCCAGCTGGCGTACGGCGAGGACGGCCGCGACCAGCCACAGTCCCAGCCGCGCCGCGCGCAGCCGTGCTCTGGTCGCCGCGACGGCCGGTGCGCCGAAGGCCTCCGCCGGTCGCCCACTGCTCTCCGCATTCGCCACGCCCCGCGGCCTCCCGCCCCGCTCGTCCGCGCGCCCGTGTGCGCGGTGCTGTCCCTGCGAACCCTATGAGGCTCGCACCGCCCCCTGGGGGAGACGCAGGCAACCCCCGTTCCGCCTGACCGCCGTCCGTCGTCGGCCGGCCCCTCGGCCGCCCTTTGTCCGCATGACGATAGTGCGGTCGTGCCCGGGGCGCTTCCCGTACCTGCTCCGCCGGTCCGTCACCGCTCCGCTCGGAGCGAGAAGCATCACAGGTCAGAGGCTCGGGGCGTGCTCCGTACGGACGAGACGTGCCTGTTTGCACGACATATTGATGCACTGTGCAACGAACAGCCTACCGGGCGTAAGCGGCACATCAGCGCCTATGGTCGCTTTTCGGCCTGTGGCGCGTTGCCGCGGGTCCCTTCCGGCCCGGCGACAGTGCCGCCGTGCGGGTCGCGGTGTCCCTGTCCCCGTCGAAAGGTAGGTGAGCGGAGTTTTGTCGGCTGCCACCGTCGCATCCCATCCGTCCCTCGAGAAGCCGGTCCGCTCCGGTGCGTCGGCGTCCGGCGCCCGCGTCACCTCCACCGACCCCGCCCTGGTCAAGCGCGCCGTGAAGGCGGCGGCGCTCGGCAACGCCATGGAGTGGTTCGACTTCGGCGTCTACAGCTACATCGCCGTGACGCTCGGCAAGGTCTTCTTCCCCTCGGGCAACCCCACCGCGCAGCTCCTCTCCACCTTCGGCGCCTTCGCCGCGGCGTTCCTGGTCCGGCCGCTCGGCGGCATGGTCTTCGGCCCGCTCGGCGACCGGGTCGGGCGGCAGAAGGTCCTCGCCGTCACGATGATCATGATGGCGGCCGGCACGTTCGCCATCGGCCTGATCCCGTCCTACGCGTCGATCGGCGTGTGGGCGCCGGTGCTGCTGCTGGTGGCCCGCCTGGTGCAGGGCTTCTCGACCGGCGGCGAGTACGCGGGCGCGTCCACCTTCATCGCCGAGTACGCGCCGGACAAGCGGCGCGGGTTCCTGGGGAGCTGGCTGGAGTTCGGCACGCTCGCCGGCTACATCGGCGGCGCGGGACTGGTGACGCTGATGACGGCGCTGCTGTCCGACGGCGACCTCACCTCCTGGGGCTGGCGCATCCCCTTCCTGATCGCCGGACCCATGGGCATCATCGGCCTGTACCTGCGGATGCGGCTGGAGGAGACCCCGGCGTTCGCCGCCGAGGTCGAGAAGGCGGAGGCCTCCCGGCCCCGCGTCCCCCTGCGGGACATGATCACGGGGCAGTGGAGGACGCTGCTGCTGTGCGTCGGCCTGGTGCTGGTCTTCAACGTCACCGACTACATGCTCCTGTCGTACATGCCCAGCTACCTGACGAGCGAGCTGAAGTACGACGAGACGCACGGACTGCTGGTCGTGCTGGCCGTGATGGCGCTGATGATGATCGTGCAGCCGTTCGCGGGCGCGCTCACCGACCGGGTCGGGCGACGGCCGGTGATCGCGGCGGGCTGCGCCGGCTTCCTGCTGCTGTCCGTCCCGGCGCTGCTGCTGATCCGCCAGGGCAGCCTACTCGCCGTGGGCCTCGGCATGGCCGCGCTGGGTCTGCTGCTGGTCTGCTTCACCGCGTCGATGCCGTCCGCCCTGCCCGCGCTGTTCCCGACGCGGGTGCGCTACGGCTCGCTGTCGATCGGCTTCAACGTCTCCGTGTCCCTCTTCGGCGGCACGACGCCGCTGGTGGTGACGGCGCTGATCGGGGCGACGGGCAACATGATGATGCCCGCCTACTACATGATGGCCGCGGCCGTGATCGGCGGCGCGGCGGTGTGGTTCATGACGGAGTCGGCCGGACGCCCGCTGCCCGGCTCGGCCCCCTCGGTCGAGCGCACCGAGTCCGCCTGAGCACACCGGGGCCACCGGGGCCCGGCCGGGGGACACACCCGGCCGGGCCCCGGTCAACTCCGGGACACGCCCTCCCCGCGCGTCTATATTCGTTAGCGCATCTATTTAGCAGTGCTAACCACGCGTACGGGAGGCATCCCCGGCATGAGCGACTCACGGCTCTGGGACGACGTCGACGCCTACTTCACCGGCCATCTCGCGGCCGAGGACGGCCCCCTGGAGGCCGCCCTCCGGGAGAGTGACGCCGCCGGGCTGCCGCCGGTGGCCGTCACCCCCACCCAGGGCAAGTTCCTCCACCTCCTCGCCCAGGTCCAGGGCGCCCGCACCATCCTGGAGATCGGCACCCTCGCCGGTTACAGCACGATCTGGCTGGCCCGCGCCCTGCCCGCCGACGGCCGCCTGGTCACGCTGGAGTACAGCGCCCGGCACGCCGAGGTCGCCCTCCGCAACATCGCCCGCGCCGGCCTGGAGTCCGTCGTCGACGTGCGCGTTGGCCCGGCGCTGGAGTCGCTGCCGAAGCTCGCGGACGACAACCCGCCGCCCTTCGACCTGGTCTTCATCGACGCCGACAAGGGCAACAACCCGCACTACCTGGAGTGGGCGCTGCGGCTCACCAGCACCGGCAGCCTCATCGTCATCGACAACGTGGTGCGCGGCGGCCGGGTGGCCGACGCCGGCAGCGACGCCGAGGACGTGCGCGGCACCCGCGCCGCCATCGAGATGATCGGCAGCCATCCGCGGCTGAGCGGCACCGCGGTCCAGACCGTCGGCAGCAAGGGCTACGACGGCTTCGCGCTGGCCCGCGTACTGGCCTGAGCGGCCGGGCGGCGGCCTACACCTCGTGGTAGAAGCCGACGTTCACGCTGCGCGGCCCGGTGCGGTCCTGGACGACGATCTCGCCGCTGCCGCCCCTGGGCAGCGCCACGGTGCCGCCGTAGACGAGGGGCTGCGTGTGCGCGCCGGCGGTGAGCCGGACCTCGGAGGACGGGTCCGGCTGCGAGCCGCGCAGCCAGGTGAGCTGCCAGGTGCCGTCGGAGCCGCACCGGAACTCCAGGTGGACCCGGGAGACGAACAGCCAGTCGTCCGGCGTCGACAGCCGGCACACGGACCGGTCCCGGCCCACCCGCAGCACCGCGCCCGGTTCGCTGGGCGCGTCGGCCATCTGCATACCGGCGGTGGCGCCCGCGTCGGCCGCGGCGACGGCGGCCATGGTGAGTTCGAGCACGTGCGCTCCTTCGAGACGTCCCGGCTGGGCGTTGGCTGGTCGCCGCCGCATGATAGATCGGCCGGTGGTGTGGTGTCCGGCACAATGGGGTCATGACCGAGCGAAAGCCACCCGGCGTCGACTTCGAGTCCTGGGTCGACAAGCAGATCCGCGACGCGGACGCGCGCGGCGAGTTCGACCGGTTGCCGGGGGCGGGGAAACCGCTCCCGAGCGACGTGGAGACCCCGTACGACGAACTGTGGTGGGTCAAGCGGAAGATGGCCCGCGAGGGCCTCTCCGTGCTGCCGCCGACGCTGGCCCTGCGCAAGGAGGCGGAGGACGCGCTTCTGGCGGCGGTGGACGCCCCGACGGAGGGGGCCGCCCGCAGGATCGTCGAGCAGATCAACGCCAAGATCCGTGACGTCATGTTCAAGCCACCGCCCGGGCCCCCGCTGGGTCTCAAGCCCTACGACGTCGAAGAGGTCGTGGGCCGGTGGCGGGAGCGCCGGGCGGAGCGGTGACGCCTGCGCGTCACACGTGCATCAGGCGGTCGGCCAGCTCGCGGTAGTCCCGCAGGGCCAGACGGAGCTGTTCGGTGTCGGTGCTCGTCGCGCGGGTCTCCTCGCCGGCGTCGTGCCAGGAGGTGCGCAGGGCGCGGCGGCGGTGCGTCACGGCGTCCGTGAAGCGGGCGGCGAGCTCCTCCAGGACGCGGTCGGCCTCCTCGACCGAGGCACGCGGGGCGTCGACGAACTCCGTCACCGCGTGGTGGAGCCGCTGCCCGAGCCTGTCGCACTCCTCGTGCGGCAGCAGCCCGTGCCCGTCCACGGCGCCCTCTGCACGGGTACCGGCGCCGTTGCCGGTGCCGTGGGTCCCCGAGCCGGGGGTGACCCCGTCGCGGACACGGGCACCGAGGCCGGCGTCGTGTCCGGCGTGGGTGCCGGATGCCGGGCCGGTGGCGCCGCCCGCGGGGCCGGTGGCGCCGAGGCCCGCGTCGTGTCCGGCACCGAGGCCGGCGTCATGGCCGGTGCGGGTGCCGGCGCCCTGGTCGGCGTACGCGCCGCCCGCCGGGCCGGAAGTACCGAGGCCGGCGTCATGGCCGGCGCCGATGCCCCCGTCGTGGCCGGTGCGGGGGCCGGCGGCCTGGTCGGCGCGTGCGCCGGGTGCCGGGTCGATGCCGCCCGCCGGGCCGGCTCCGCGGTCGGCGCGGTCGGTGCCCGGGGCGGCTTCGCCGTGGGCTCCGGGGAACTGCGGGTCTCGTTCGGCGGGGGTGCCGCCGGGCTGCCGGGTCACGTCGGACATGTGGCTCAACTCTCCTTCGGCTGACGCTTGCTGAACGACCAGGAGTGGTGCGCGCGGGCCGGTGCGGGTGCGCCGCCTTCCGCCCCGGTCCGGTGCCGGCCGCCGTCGTGGCGGGACGGGCGCACCAGGTCCTCGAACAGGGCGCGCGCCTCGACGAGGGACGCGCGCATCTCCTCCGTGCCCGCACCGCTGTCCTGCGCCCCGTCCACGCGCGCGTGCGTCACGCGGTGCACGCGCCGGTAGCCCTCGACGTGGTGGGCGTGGTGCACGGACAGCGCGGCGAGCTGCTCCTCGTACTGGCCGCCGTCCGGGAAGCCGCGGGCGCCGGCCACCTCGGCGATCAGACGGTCCGCCTCGGCGACCGCCTCGCGCGGGGAGTCGACGAAGCGCTCCTGCACGGCCGTCCAGTGCGCCTCGAAGCGCTCGCGCTCGGCCGGGTCGAGCTGCCTGGTCCGCAGCGATCCGTGCCGCTCGACGCGCTCGGCCAGTTCACGCTCGGCGGCCTTGGTGTCGCCGTCGTGCCGGGCCACGGCCCGGTCGTACTCGGGCCCGAAGCGCCGCTTCAGGTTCCCGCCGTGCTGGGAGCCCCGTGCGCGCGAGGCCAGGACGGCCGCGACAACGAGCACGGCCGCCACGATCACGATCAGAGCGATGATCACGCCTGTGGACATGTGTGCCTTCCGGGTTCTCGGGCCACCGGCTCTCGGACGGCCGGTTCGCACTTCGTGTTGCCGCGCAGATCCGCCTCAAACGGCACCCGGGAGGCGCCGACGGCGCATCGGTGGGAAAATACGGTCGCGCACCACGCGGCCGGTCCCGAGAATGCCGGTCATGACCTGGACCGTCGCCCCGGAACCGCACGACTCCCCCGTCGCCGCCGCCCTGTGGCGCGCGTACTACACGGAGGTCAGCGACCGCTGGTACCTGCTGCACGAGGGACGGCGCACCGACCCGGACGAGCTGGAGCGGGAGATCGCCGCGCACTCCGGCGCCGACCTGGCCCGGCTGCTGGTGGCCCGGTACGCCGGTGAACCGGCCGGCACCGCGGGCGTACGGCTGCTGGACGGCACGACCGCCGAGCTGACCCGGGTGTTCCTGCGGGCGGACCTGCGCGGCCGGGGCGGCACCGCGCTGCTGGTCGGGGCCGCGGAGGAGGCCGCGCGGGAGCTCGGCGCCGCGCGGATCGTCCTCGACACCCGCGGCGACCTCGTCGAGGCCCGCTCCCTGTACGCGCGGCTCGGCTACACGGAGACCGAGGCGTACAAGGACGACCCGTACGCCGAGCACTGGTTCACGAAGCCGCTGGACCGGGCCGCCGTCTGACGGGGTTCAGGCGGACCGGGTGAGCAGGGTGCGCTCGTCGTGCGGGCGCTCCCGCTCCGACCCGCACAGCTCACCGGTGAGCTCCTTCACCAGCCGCACCAGGTCGGTCGGACGGTCCGGCCCCCACCAGTCGCCGAGGAGCTCGGCCAGGGAGTCCTCCCGGGCCTGCGCCAGCCGCTCGGCGTACTCGCGTCCCCGGTCCGTAAGGATCAGGTCGGGGCCCTCGCGGACGGCGAGGTGCCGCTCCTCCACCTGGCGGGCGGCCGCCATGACGGCGGTCAGCGGAACGGGGCTGCGCTCGGCGAGCACGGCCGGCTCCACCCGGCCGTACTTCCTGACCCGCAGCAGCATCCAGCTCGCCGCGGGCAGCAGGTCGTAGCCCGCCCGTTCGGTGATCCGCCGGTAGATCTCCCGGCGGCCCTCGCGGGTGCCGAGCACCGACAGGGCACGGCACACCTCGTCGTGCGAGGACCGTTCGACCGGGTTGCTGGCGTAGGTCTGCGAGCCGTCGGGCGCCGTGACCGAGCCGCGCAGCCGGTCCTCCTTGAGGAACCAGGCCAGCGCGAAGCCGAGGAGGGCGACGGGGGCGGCGTACAGGAAGACGTCCGTGATGGCGGACGCGTAGGCGTGCAGGACGTCCGGGCGCAGGGCGGGGGGCAGGGCGCCGATGCCGCGCGGGTCCGCCTTGAGCGAGTCCGCGGAGACGCCGGGCGGCAGCGTGGCGCCGCCGAGCACGTCGGTGAGCCGGTCGCCGAGGCGGCCGGAGAAGACCGTGCCGAAGATCGCGACGCCGAAGGACGCGCCGATGGACCGGAAGAAGGTGGCACCGGAGGTGGCCACGCCCAGGTCCTCGTACGCCACGGCGTTCTGCACGATGAGGACGAGGACCTGCATCACCAGGCCGAGGCCCACTCCGAAGACGAAGAAGTAGACGCTCATCTCGGCGGTCGAGCTGTTCTCGTCGAGCCGGTGCAGCAGGACCAGGCCGAAGGCGGTGACGGCCGTGCCCGCGACGGGGAACACCTTCCAGCGCCCGGTGCGGCTGACGATCTGCCCGGAGCCGGTCGAGGCCAGCAGCACGCCGACCACCATCGGCAGCATGTGCACACCGGACATGGTCGGGGTGACCCCCCGCACGACCTGGAGGAACGTGGGCAGGTAGGTCATCGCGCCGAACATCGCGAAGCCGACGATGAAACTGATGACGGCGGAGAGCGTGAAGGTGCGGACGCGGAAGAGCTTGAGGGGCAGGACGGGCTCCGCGGCCCGGCGTTCCACCGCCACGAACACCACGGCCAGCACGACGCCCAGCACCGCCAGCCCGACGATCTGCGGCGATCCCCACGCCCAGGTCGTGCCGCCGAGCGAGGCGACCAGCACCAGGCAGGTGGCGACGGAGGCGATGAGCAGGGTGCCCAGGTAGTCGATGACGTGCCGGGTGGTGCGGCGCGGGATGTGCAGCACCGCCGCGATCACGGCGAGCGCGACGATGCCGACGGGCAGGTTGATGTAGAACACCCAGCGCCAGCTCAGATGCTGGGTGAAGACCCCGCCGAGCAGCGGCCCCAGCACGCTGGTCGCGCCGAACACGGCACCGAACAGGCCCTGGTAGCGCCCGCGTTCCCGGGGGGACACCAGGTCGCCGACGATCGCCATCGACAGCACCATCAGGCCGCCGCCGCCCAGCCCCTGAAGGGCGCGGAAGGCGATCAGCCCGGACATGCTCTGCGCGACGCCGCACAGCGCGGAGCCCACCAGGAAGATCACGATCGCCGTCTGGAACAGCCGCTTGCGGCCGTACTGGTCGCCCAGCTTGCCCCACAGGGGGGTCGCGGCGGTCGCGGCCAGCAGGTACGCGGTGACCACCCAGGACAGGTGCTCCAGCCCGCCCAGGTCGCTGACGATGGTGGGCAGCGCCGTCGACACGATGGTCTGGTCGAGGGCGGCGAGCAGCATGCCGAGGAGCAGGGCCCCGATCGACACCAGGACGCCGCGGGAGACCTGTTCGCGGTCCTCGGGCCCTGCCGCCTCCGTCGCTTCGCGCACATCCGCTGCCATCGATGACCTCCCGGCGCTGTCCACGGGTGCCGCCACCCACACCCCATCCTGATCGGTGTGACCCGTTATGGCCTGTTCAGTCCTGCGAAAGGCGGGTGCTCCCGGGGGCGTGTGCGCGAAAGTGTGGAGGAGATCTGCATAATCTCTGGAGTTCGCGAGGGGAGTCGCGAGGGGAGGGACGAGCGCGTGGAGCAGGAACAGAAGCCGTCGCAGGAGCCGCACGGGCCCGGGGGGCGGCCCTCGGAGCACCCCTGCCCGGAGTGCGGAGCACCCAGGGAGGCCGACCACACGCCGTCCTGTGCCTGCGGGTCCCGCGCGGCCGACGCCCTGCGCGACGCGCGCACGGCCCAGGCCGCGGCCGCGGAGGACTTCGACCCGCTGCGGATCCGGCCGTACGTCGAACTGGACGGCACCGGTGAACCGGCGGCGCTCCCGCCGGAGTCCACGCCGCCGGCGCCGGACCCGGACGCCACCATGACGCTGCGCGCCGTCGACGCCGGGCCGTCCACCGCGCCCCCGGCCACCGGGGCGGCGTCCGTGCTGCCCACGCCGCTGGCGCCCTCGGCCGGTGCGCCCAGCGACCACGACGTGCGCCTGTTCGACACCTCGGCGGACGACCCGGCGACGACGGCGCCGCTGCGGACCGTGCCGGAGGGCACGGGGGGCGGCCGGCCTCGCCGACGGCGACTGGGCGTGCTGCTCGGCGTCGCGGGGGCGGCCGTGATCGTGGTGGGGGCGGCCGGGTACGCGAGCGGGCTGTTCTCCTACGAGTCGCCCTCGCGGGACGGCGCACTGCCGGACGAGGTCCGGGCGGGCGTACCGGCTCCGTCGGCCACCGCGTCGTCGACGGCACCGGAGCCGAGCGCCACCACGGCCGAGCCGGTCACCGAGTCCCCCTCCCCGTCCGCCTCCGCGTCGGCGAGCCCCTCGTCCTCCCCCTCGCCGTCCCCGTCGGCGTCCAGCGCCTCGCCGGCACCGTCGCGGTCGCCCGAGCCGACCACGACCACGCCGAGCGCCCCCGCGCTCGCCCCGGGGACCGACGGGCAGGACGACGACGGCCCCTACGACGGCGGCGGCACGCTGCACCGGGGCGACCGGGGCGCCGAGGTCGTGGAACTCCAGCAGCGCCTGGCCCAGCTCTACCTGTACACCGGCGAGTTCAACGGCACCTACAACCACCAGGTCGAGGAATCGGTCCGCACCTACCAGTGGGCCCGCGGCATCCGCGCCGAACTGGGCGTGTACGACGAGGCCACCCGCCGAATGCTGGAAACGGAGACCCACCAGCCCTGACCCGCATCATCCGCGCCCAACCGCACCACACCGGCCACCGCAAGCGCCACAGCCGCGCCCAACCGCGCCACACCGAGCACCGCAAGCGCCACAGCCGCGCCCAACCGCACCACACCGGCCACCGCAAGCGCCACAGCCGCGCCCAACCGCACCACACCGGCCACCGCAAGCGCCACAGCCGCGCCCAACCGCACCACACCGAGCACCGCAAGCGCCTCAGCCGCGCCCAACCGCGCCGCACCGAGCACCGCAAGCGGCTCAGCCGCGGGCAATCGTGCCGCCGAGGGCGGCACGGGTGGGCGCGGCGGCACCCCGTCGGCGCCGGGCCGCGCTCCCCACCCGCGGCCCCGCCACCCCCACGGTCACCCCCTCACCGGCCGCGGCCGCACCCGCCCCCCTCGGCGCACGCAGACGCGTCAGGCCACTCCGCCGCCCACGGACAGCCGCAGCCCCCCGCGCCCGTCGGCCTCCACCCGCACCTCCGTCAGATCCCGCACCACCACGTCCGGCCCGTACGCACCGGCCCGCGGCCCGACCCCCACGACCCGCATCCCCGCGGCCCGCGCGGCCTCGATCCCGGCCCCGGAGTCCTCGAAGGCGACGCAGTCCGCGGGTTCGACGCCCAGTTCGGCCGCGCCCTTGAGGAAGCCCTCCGGGTCCGGCTTGCTCGCGCCGACCGACTCGGCGGTCACCCGGACGTCCGGCAGCCCCAGCCCGGCGGCGGCCATCCGCGCGGTGGACAGCGCGACGTCGGCGGAGGTCACCAGCGCGTGCGGCAGCCCCCGCAGCGAGGCGAGGAACTCCCGCGCCCCGGCGATCTCCACGACACCCTCGGTGTCGGCGGTCTCCTCGGCGAGCATCCGCGCGTTGTCGGCGTGGTTCCGCTCCATCGGCCGGTCCGGCAGCAGCAGCGCCATCGAGGCGTAGCCCTGCCGACCATGGACGACCTTCATGACCTCGTCGCCGTCCAGCCCGTGCCGGCCGGCCCAGCGCCGCCAGATGCGCTCGACGGCGGCGTCCGAGTTGACGAGGGTGCCGTCCATGTCGAGCAGCAGGGCACGGGCGGAAAGAACAGTGGTGGTGGCCGTCATCGGCAGACTCCAAGACACGGGGAGGGAACAAGGCGGCCCCGCCCGCCGGTCAGGGAGAACGGGCGGGAGCCACTTTGTTTCTCCACGGTACAAAACAGGTCGGCCATCGCGCCACCGCACGGGCGGACGTTCACCCGCCGTTCGCCCGCCGAGCCGCCCACCGGCCCCGCCGGCTCCGCACCCCTGAGCCCGCCACCAGCACCCCCCGTGCCCCGGCGGGCCGCCACATCGAGGGCGAAAGTCCCGTCGCGCTTCTAGACGTGCCATGCACACGTCACTAACTTCTTACCGGCCGCACATCTGTGCGCCATGCGGCGCCGCGAGCATTCCTTCGCTCGCGCCCCACCCCCCCACCCCAAGGGAGTTCGCATGCCGAAGTTCTACGCGCGTCGACGTCTCGCCGGCCTCGCCGCGCTCACCGGGCTCATAGCCTCCGCCGGGCTGTTCGGCGCCCCGTCCGCCTCCGCCGCCCTGCCCACCCCGGTGAGCGCCGCCACCGCCCGCTCCTACCTCGCCTCCCTCACCGTGGCCACCGAGAACCGCACCGGCTACGACCGCGACCTCTTCCCGCACTGGATCACCCAGTCGGGCACCTGCAACACCCGCGAGACGGTCCTCAAGCGCGACGGCTCGGGCGTGGTCACCGACTCCTCCTGCGCCGCCACCAAGGGCAGCTGGTACTCCCCCTACGACGGCGCCACCTGGACCGCCGCCTCCGACCTGGACATCGACCACGTCGTGCCGCTCGCCGAGGCCTGGGACTCCGGCGCGAGCGGCTGGACCACCTCACGCCGCCAGTCGTTCGCCAACGACCTGACCCGCCCGCAGCTCATCGCCGTCACCGACAACGTCAACCAGGCCAAGGGCGACCAGGACCCGGCCACCTGGCTGCCGTCCCGCACCGCCTACCGCTGCACGTACGTGCGCGCCTGGGTCCAGGTGAAGTACTACTACGGCCTCTCCGTCGACTCCGCCGAGAAGTCGGCGCTGACGAACCAGCTCGCGAGCTGCTGAGACCGCTCCGGCTCCGGCGCGGACACTCCCCGCACCCCTCCGTCGTTCCGTACCGTACGGGGCGACGGAGGAGGGGATCGCCATGGCGGAACTGCGCCTTGGACCACTGCTGAGGTACAACGACGGCTCGTCCGCGACCATCTGGGCCGAGACGAACCGTCCCTGCACCGCCGAGGTGCGCTGCGCCGACGGCGCGCAAGGCACGGCCCGCACGTTCCAGGTCGCGGGCCACCACTACGTCCTGGTCCCGGTGACCGGCCTGACGCCCGGGACGGCGACGGAGTACGAGGTACTGCTCGACGGCGCCCCCGTGTGGCCGCCGCCCGACTCGCGCTTCCCGCCCTCGGTGATCGCCACGCCGGCCGCCGACGACGGCCTGCGCGTCGCCTTCGGCTCCTGCCGCTGGGCCGCACCGCCGGCCGGCGGGAAGGACCCGGTGGGCCCGGACGCCCTGGACTCCCTCGCGACCCGCATCGCGGCCGACCCGGGGAGCGCGCGGCCCGACGTGCTGCTGCTGCTCGGCGACCAGGTGTACGCCGACGAGGTCTCCGACGCGACCCGCCGCTGGATCTCCGGGCGCCGCGACCTGGCGGAGTCCCCGGGCGACCAGGTCGCGGACTACGAGGAGTACACCCGGCTCTACGACGAGTCGTGGAGCGACCCGGAGGTGCGCTGGCTGCTGTCCACCGTGCCCTCGTGCATGGTCTTCGACGACCACGACGTGATCGACGACTGGAACACCTCCGCCGCCTGGGTCGCCGACATGCGGGCCACCGGCTGGTGGCGCGAGCGCATCCTGAGCGGCCTGATGTCGTACTGGGTGTACCAGCAGCTGGGGAACCTCTCCCCGGCCGAACTGGCCGCCGACCCGCTCTACGCGGCCGTCCGCGCGGCGCCCGACGGCACCGACGCGCTGCGCGACTTCGCCGCCCGGGCCGACGCAGATCCCGCCTCCGTCCGCTGGAGCTACCGGCGCGACTTCGGCCGGGTGCGGCTGGTGATGGTGGACTCCCGCGCCGCCCGGGTCCTGGACGAGGACCGGCGCTCGATGCTCGACGCGGGCGAGGAGGCCTGGCTGCGCGAGCAGGTGCTGGACGGGCGGGACGACGGCGAGGGCGCGTACGACCACCTGCTCATCGGCACCTCCCTGCCCTGGCTGCTGCCCCACCTGGTGCACGACCTGGAGGCCTGGAACGCCTCGGTGTGCGGCGGCGAGCGGGGCGCCCGCTGGGCCCGGCTCGGGGAGCGGATCAGACGCGGGGCGGACCTGGAGCACTGGCCGGCCTTCCCGGCCTCCTTCGACGCGCTGGCCGGCCTGATCGCCGACACCGGGAAGGGGCCGGGGGCGCCCGCCACGGTGAGCGTGCTGTCGGGGGACGTCCACCACGCCTACGTGGCCGAGCCGTCCTGGCCCGGCGGGGGCCCCGACGCCCGGGTCGTGCAGCTCACCTGCTCCCCCGTGCACAACTCGGTCCCGCTCTCGATGCGGCTCGGCTTCCGCTTCGGCTGGAGCGCCCCGGCGCGCGCTCTGGGCCGCCTCATCACCCGCCACGGGCGCTGTGCGCCGCCGGCGGTCTCCTGGCGCAGGACCGGCGGCCCCTGGTTCGGCAACCAGCTCATGACGCTGACCCTGCGCGGCCGGTCGGCCCGGCTGCGCCTGGAGCAGGCCCGCTCGGACCCCGACGGCACGACGGAGCTGCGGACGGTCACGGACCGGGCGCTGACGTAGCGGCGAGGCCGCGCGGAGCCCGGGGCTCCGCGCGGTTTCGGTCAGCCCGCCGGCCCCGGGCGGCGTGCGTGGGACGACCCGTACGTGCGGTGGTTTTTCCTACGAACCAGTAACCCGGAGCCACGTCGTGGCCAAATGTTGAACTTGCAAGTACTCCTTAGGGCCACCTAACGTGGGCATCCCGATCGGTTCCGTCCCCCACCGGTCCCCCCCGGACCGGCTCGACCGAAGGAGCACCCCCCACATGTCCGCACGCCTCGACAGCGCCCAGCCCTACGCCCTCGGCCTGTTCCGCATCGTCGTCGGCCTGCTCTTCGCCTGCCACGGCGCCGCCTCCCTCTTCGGCGTGCTCGGCGGCGCCTCCGGAGGCGGCGGCACGATAGAGGCCGGCACCTGGCCGGGCTGGTACGCGGCCGTGATCCAGCTCGTCGCGGGCGGTCTCGTCCTGCTGGGCCTCGGCACGCGCGCCGCCGCGGTCGTCGCCTCGGGCTCGATGGCGTACGCCTACTTCAAGGTGCACCAGCCGGGCGCCCTGTGGCCGATGGAGAACGGCGGCGAGGCCTCCGCGATGTTCTGCTGGGCCTTCCTGCTGCTGGCCTTCACCGGCTCCGGCGCCCTCGGCCTGGACCGGGTCCTGGCCCGGCGCTCGTCCGAGCCGGAGAAGCAGACCCCGGAGCAGACGCCCGTCGCGGCCTGAACGGACCGGTGCGGCACCCACCCCGCGCGGGTGGGCGCCGCACCGTTTCCGGCGGCCTGGTGAACGCTGCCCGCCCTGCGCGCGAGCCCCCTGTGAACCCTTGTCACACCCCACGCGTACGCTGTATGGCTGTCATCGACCGCTCCTGCCGTTTCCCCGCGCACCGCGGCACGGTCCGGTCCACGGGGGATCCAGGGGAGTAGTGGTGGTCGAGGGTTTCGGGAATGTCGCGGCGCTGGTCAGCAGCCCATGGATCTATGCGCTGGTGGCCCTGTCGGTGCTGCTCGACATCTTCCTACCGGTGCTGCCGAGCGGCGTGCTCGTGATCACGGCGGCCACCGCGGCGGCCGCGGGCTCGGGTGCGGCGGCGGCCGGGCGGGTGCCGCACGACGTCCCCGACATCGTGCTCCTCCTCCTGTGCGCCACGACCGCCTCCGTACTCGGCGACCTGGCCGTGTACCGCCTGGCCTGGCGCGGCGGGGACCGCCTCGACCGCGCGATCGCCCGGTCCCGCCGGCTGACCACGGCGCACCAGCGTCTCGGCGGAGCGCTCGCCCGCAGCGGAGGCGCCCGGGGCGCCCTCGTCGTCCTGGCCCGCTTCGCCCCGGCCGGCCGCTCGGTCGTCTCCCTCGTCGCCGGAGCCGCCCACCGCCGGGTCCGCGAGTTCCTGCCCTGGTCCGCCCTCGCGGGACTGTCCTGGGCCGCCTACAGCGTCGCCCTCGGCTACTTCGGCGGCCAGTGGCTCGGCCCGAGCTGGCTGGCGACGGGGGTGTCCTTCCTCGCGCTGTTCGCCGCGGGGGCGGGCGCGGCGTACCTGATGCGCCGCCAGCCGCAGGCCACCGAGGCCTCGTAGCGGGCGCGGGCCGGCGGCGGCAGCGGCAGCGGCAGCGGCATCGGCGTCATCCCGCCCGGCGCGCGCCGGCGGCTCCCCGTACCTCCAGGCCGTCCAGCAGCTCGGCCGTGGCCGCGGCGACGGCCTCCACCGCCTGTTCGAACACCTCCCGGTTGTGCGCGGCCGGCGCCCGGAACCCGGACACCTTGCGCACGTACTGCAGGGCGGCGGCCCTGATCTCGTCCCCGGTGGCCTCCTCGGCCAGCGCGGGCGGGCGGAGCGTCTTGATGCTGCGGCACATGGCTCCAGTCTCCACCCCGAGGCCCGCCCGCGGGACGCCTGCGCCGAAGCGGCACCCACCCGCCGGAGAGCCGCGCGCGGGGCGGCCGGGCCGTGGCCACCCGTTCGCGTGAACCACCGAAGGGAACGCGCGCCGCAAAATCGAACAGGCGTATGATTGAGGGCGTGGCTACGACCTACGACTTCCCCAGTGACCTCCTCGCCGGTCAGGAGGAACTGCATCAGGTCCGGGCCGAGCTGTCGGCCCTGCTGAAGAGACTTCCCTGGTCCGTCGAGCCGCTGGACGGCTTCAGCGACGACACCGGCTGGCGCAGGGTCGAGCGCCCCGCCTCGCCCGGCTGGTCGGAGGACGAACAGGCCGAGGTGGAGAAGCTCCGGCAGCGCGAGCGCGAGCTCGCCGTCTTCGTCACCACCCACCGCTACTGGTCCGGGATCACCGGCCCGGACCGCGTGGCCGCGCGCACGGAGCTCAAGCACGCCCACGAGACCGGGGCGGAGCAGGACGCGTAAGGGCGGGCGCACGCGAGAGGCCCCCGGAGGATCTCCGGGGGCCTCTCGACCGGCACCGACGCCGGTCCTGGTGGGCGCGGACGGTTTCGAACCGCCGACATCCTGCTTGTAAGGCAGGCGCTCTACCCCTGAGCTACGCACCCGGGACGAGTCGACAGCCTACATGGCCCCGGGCGCCGTCCGGCAAGCGCGTACCGGGCCCGGCCCCGGGCGGGGGTTAACCCCACCCCGGATCCGGGAGCGGTCCGGATCCCCGCGCGGGACCCCTGTCACTACGGTCGGGAACATCACCGCACCGGGCCCGCCGGCCCCGCCGGCCGGGCGTCCCGGAGCGGTGCCTCGACATCCGTCACAGGGGGAGATCCGTCATGGCCGCCCGTACCGTCACCGTCCGCGCCCTCGCCGCCGCCGGCGCCGTCGCCGTCCTCGTCGCCGGGCTCAGCGGCTGCTCCTCCGCCGACGAGGACAAGGAACCGGACCACCGGTCCTTCGCCCTCCAGGGCAGCACCCTCACCGTCGACGCCGACGACTCCGCGCTGGAGATCGTCGCCGCGGACGGGCACGCGCCGGGCAGGGTCGAGGTCACCCGGTGGTTCAAGGGCTCGGTCGTCGTCGGCTCCGACCCCGAGGTGACCTGGAGCATGGACGGCGACCGGCTGAAACTGCGGACGCACTGCTCCGGCCTGGTCGCCGACTGCGACACCAGGCACCGCGTGGAGGTGCCCCGCGGCGTCACCGTCACGGTGCGCAGCGACGACGGCAGCGTCCGGGCGCAGGGCTTCCGGGACGCGCTGGACATCCGCACGGCGGACGGATCCGTGCGGGTCGGCGACTCCACCGGACCGCTGACCCTGCGCAGCGACGACGGGTCGCTGCGTGCGGAGGTCTCCTCGCGCCGGGTGGACGCGTCCACCAAGGACGGCTCGATCCACCTGGAACTCGGCACCGTCCCCGACCTGGTGGAGACCCGCAGCGACGACGGCTCCGTCACCGTCGACCTGCCCCGGGCCACGTACAAGGTGTCCGCCGACAGCGACGACGGGTCGGTCGACGTGTCCGTGCCCCGGGACGACACGAGCTCCCACGTGGTGACCGCGCGCACCCAGGACGGCAAAGTCGCGGTCCGAACCGCGAACTGACCGGCCCGTGTGTTCGTCTCTTACGGGTGGGAGAATGAACCCGGGCAGGACGGACGACACGGGAGAGGGATGTGACGGCGACACCATCGCAGCCGTACTCGCCGATGGTGCCGCGTGCGCCGCGCCCGCCGCACCGGGCCCCGGGCAAGCGCCCGCCCGGCGCGCTCCGTGACACGCTCACTCTGCTCGGCCTGCCGCTGCTCGCCGCGCTCGCCCTGCCCGCCGCGTTCGCCGGCGGCGGCACCCGGCGCTGGTTCGGCGGCCGGGCCGAGAGCCAGCGGGCCGAGGCACAGGCCGCGAAGGACGCCGCCGCGGCGGCCTTCTACGAGCTGGACACCGCCCAGCGGGACCTGCGCATCTCCATCGAGACGATCGCGGCCGTGGACTCCTCCCCCGCCGCCCGGCGCGCCGTCGACGGCTTCGCCGAGCTGGGCCGGCGCATCGACGAGGCCAGCGGCCGGTACATCGGCGCCGTCGACGCCCACGACCTGGACCGGGACGACCTGGAGGCGTCGGCCGCCTCCCGGGCCCGCACCGACCTCACGGCCGCCAAGGACGAACTGGGCCGGGTCAAGAAGGAACTGGACCGCTTCGCCGAGGGACTGGGCCCCCTGCTCGGCAAGGCCGAGACCCAGCTGGCCCGGCTCGCCCCCGCCGTCGAGCGCGCCCGGCAGGCCCTGCTCGCCGCCTCGCACGCCCTGGACGCCGTACGCGGGGCCGGGCTGAAGGCGGACGACCTGGCCGCCCGGCTCGCCACCCTGGGCCCGGAGCTGACCCGGTTGAACCAGGGCGCCGGGCAGCACGGCGTGCCGCAGACCCTGGAGCGGGCCGAGCGGGTCACCCGGGAGGCCGAGTCGGTCCGCGCCGAGGCCGAGCGCCTGCCCGAGCGGGCCGCCGAGACCGACCACCGGCTGGTCTCCCTGCGCACCCGCGCCCAGGCGCTGACCACCCGCGCCGGACAGGTCGAACCGGTGCTGAGCGAGCTGCGCCGGCGGTTCACGGCCGCCTGCTGGCAGGACCTCCAGCACGTGCCCGACCAGGCCGGCGAAACGGTCCGGCAGGCCGAGCGCAAGCTGGCCGAGGCGCAGCGCGCCCGCGACGAACAGCGCTGGCCCGACGCCACCGCCCTGCTGTCCACGGTCCGCGCTCTGCTGAACGGCACCGACGAGGCCGTCTCGGCCGCCGGCGACCGGCTGCGGCAGCTCAACGCCGTGCAGAAGGACCCGCAGCAGGAGGTCGAACGCACCCGGTTCGCGATCCGCGACGCCCAGCGGCTCGCCATGGCGGGCCGCAACACCCCCGACCCGCGGCACGCGCGTCCCCTGGACGACGCCGTGGCCCGGCTGGAACGGGCGGTCACCACGCTCGAGGGCCGGCACCCCGACTACTGGCACTTCCTGACGGAGACGGACGCGGTCCGCCGGACGGTCGCCGACGTGGTGGCGCACATCCGCGAGGAGCGCGGGGGCGGGCACTGAGACCGGCTCCCGCCGCCGGGACCGGCCGTCCGGGCCCGCCGGTTAACCTGTGCGCATGCCTCGCTACGAGTACCGCTGCCGCAGCTGCGGCGACACCTTCGAACTGAGCCGGCCCATGGCCGAGTCCTCCGCCCCGGCGCCGTGCCCGGCGGGCCACGACGACACGGTGAAGCTGCTGTCGGCGGTCGCCGTCGGCGGCTCGGCCTCCGCCCCGGCTCCCCGCGCGGGCGGCGGAGGCGGTGGCGGCTGCTGCGGCGGGGGCTGCTGCGGCTGACCGGTGACGCCGGGGCGCCCGACGCGCCCCGGCCGCTCAGGATCCCTTCAGGTTCGTCCGCCTAGCGTGGGGACATGGCAGTCAACGCGGCGGAGGCGGTGGGCGGCGCGCCCCAGTGGATCAGCGACCTGATGGACACCCTCGGCGCGCCCGGGGCCGGGCTGGCCGTCGCCCTGGAGAACCTCTTCCCGCCGATCCCGAGCGAGGTCATCCTGCCGCTGGCCGGCTTCGCCGCCAGCACCGGCAGCATGAACCTGGTCGCCGCGCTCGTGTGGACCGTCGCCGGTTCGGTGGTGGGCGCCCTCGCGCTGTATGGCATCGGGGCGCTCCTCGGCCGGGAGCGGACCGTCGCCGTGGCGGCCCGGCTGCCGCTGGTGAAGGTCTCGGACATCGAGCGGACGGAGGAGTGGTTCCGCCGGCACGGCACGAAGGCCGTGTTCTTCGGCCGGATGCTCCCCGTCTTCCGCAGCCTGATCTCCGTCCCGGCGGGCGTGGAGCGCATGCCCCTGCCGGTGTTCACGGCGCTGACCACGGCGGGCAGCGCCATCTGGAACACCGCCTTCGTCCTGGCGGGCTACTTCCTCGGCGACAACTGGCACCAGGTCAGCACCGTCGTCTCCGCCTACTCGAAGGTGGTGCTCGCCGTCGCCGCGCTGGCCGTCGTGGCCTTCGTGCTGCTGCGGCTGCTGCGCCGGGGCCGCGGCAGCCGCCGCAAGGCCGACCGCCGCTGAGCGCCACCGGGCACGGCCGCTAGCCCCCGCTCGCCGCCGTGCGGAACTCGCGCAGGATCCGCTCCCCCGCCAGCACGCCGCGCTCGGGCAGGGCCTCGATCGCCGGTGCCGTCCAGCCGGAGTCGGCCAGCTCGCCGTGGCCGGGACGCCAGCCCCGGTCCGCGGCCAGCAGCAGGTCGGCGTCGAGGAGGGAGTCGCCGGCGGCCAGGGTGAGATCGGCGCCGGTGCGGCGGGCGACCTCGCGCACGGCGGCGCTCTTGGTCAGCGGCCTGGGCACGGTGTAGATCTTGCGGCCCTGGAGGGACACGGTCCAGCCGCGGTCCTCCGCCCAGACGGCGAGTTCCTTGACCCAGTCCTCGGGCAGCAGCTCGCGCTCGACGACGAGGTAGGCGAACAGGTCCTCGGCGACCCGCTGCTTGCGCACCCACACGGGGTCGGCGGCGCTCATGAGGTGGTCGCGGACCTCGTCCAGCGAGGCGCACTCGTCGGCCAGCCGCGCGGCCACCCGCGCCTGCCAGCCGGCGTCGGAGACCCCGTCGACGAGCAGGTGCCCGCCGTTGGCGCAGATCGCGTACTTCGGCGGCGGTCCGGGCAGGCTGATCCGCCGGTACTGCTCGCGGGTCCGGGTGGTGACCGGCACGAAGACGGCCGTCTCGCCGAGGCCGGCCAGCAGTCCCGCGGCCGTCTCGGTCATGTAGGACAGGGGCCTGCTCTCGTAGACCTCCACGCACAGCAGCCGCGGTGCCCGCGCGTCGGGCATGGTCAGCCCCAGGGCGGCGGCGGAGTAGATGAGCGTGCGGTCGAGGTCGCTCGCGACGAGCACCGGCATCAGCGCGTCACCGCCCTGCCGTCGGCGCCGGTCGCGCCGCGCGTGTACTGCGGGTGGATCAGCCCGACGCAGGTGTAGGGCAGGCCGGCCACCTCCTCCACGGGCACCCCGCGCTGCTCGGCCAGCAGCCGCACGTGGTCGAGGTCGGCGCCCGCACCGGCGCGGGCCAGCACCTTCCACGGCACCCGGCGCAGCATCACGCGGGTGGTCTCGCCGACGCCGGGCTTGACGAGGTTGACGTCGTGGATGCCGTACTCCTCGCTGATGCGCTCGACGGCGGCCCAGCCCTCCCAGGTGGGGGTGCGGTCGGCGGCGAGGAGCTCCTTGACCTGCGCGTCGACGGTGTCCGCGACCTCCGGGAAGCGGGCGGAGACGGCGTCCAGGAAGGCCCGTGACAGGTCGGCGCCGGAGAGTTCGCGGTAGAACTTCGCACCGTGGTAGTCGTGCGGGCCGACCAGGTCGGCGCGGAGCACGGTGCGGGATATCAGGCCGGAGACCGTGGAGTTGAGGCAGGCGGACGGGATGAGGAAGTCGTCGCGGGTGCCGTAGGTGCGGACGCAGGAGCCCGGGTCGGCGAGGACGGCGATCTCCGGGTCGAAGCCGGTGATGCCGTCGGAGACCTCGAAGTCGCGGAGCGCGGCGGCGAGTTCGCGGGTGATGGCGCCCTTGCCGGTCCAGCCGTCGACGAAGACGACGTCGGCCGGGTCGTGGTCGGCGGCCAGCCGGCGCAGTGCGTTGGCGTCGATGCCGCGGCCCCGGACGATCGACACGGCGTAGTGCGGCAGGTCGAGGCCGTGCCGGTACTGCGCCCAGCGGCGCATCAGGATGCCGACGGGGGTGCCCGCGCGGGCCAGGGAGACCAGGACGGGCCGCGGCGACCGCTCGGTGAGCACGATCTCGGTGACGGCGCCGACGGCCCGCGCGAGGCGTGCCGCGGACGCCTCCAGCGCCGCGTGGAACAGCTCCTGGTACTGCTCGCTGGGCTGGTACTCCACCGGCAGCGACTCGGCGTAGTGGGCGCCGCCCCGCTGGATCGCCTCCTCGCGCTCCTCGGTCGGCGCCTCCAGCGTCACCTCCGAGAGGTCCTGGAGCAGCCAGCCGACCTCGTCGGGGGCGTACGAGGAGAAGGCGGGACCGCGCAGGGGCTCGGGCAGCATCGGGGGCCTTTCGGGGGCGTGCGGGGACCCGGGGGAGCCGGGCACGTACGACGGGACGACCGCGAGCAGGACGTGCGGGACGTGCGCGGCGAGCCGGGCCAGCAGCCCGTCCGGCGCGTGCAGCGCGGGGGTGTCGGCGGCCGAGTCGACGACGGCGACGACGGCGTCAAAGCCGCCACCCGCGACGTTGTAGGCGTAGCGCTCGCCGGGGCCGTCGGCGGGGTCGTCGTGCGCGGGGAAGACCAGCCGGGTGCGTATCGCGTAACCGGGGTCGTCGACCGCGAGGACGGGCGAGCGGGTGGTGGTGGAGTAGCGCACCTCGGCCCCGGCGGTCCGCTCCAGCTCGCAGGCCAGGCGCAGCGGGGCGTACATCAGCTCCTCGAAGCCGAGGACGAGCACCCGGCGGGCACCGGCCGGCAGCGCCCTCACGATCCGGGCGGCCATGCCGGGCAGGGCGGAATCGAGGCGGGCACGGTGGGCGGGGGTGAAGCCGTGCCGTCCGCCGTCGGGGAGGCCGGAAGGCCAGCACAGGTCCACGGGGGTGGGGAACCGCGCGACCGGCCACGACGGCGCCGCGGACGGCGGACCGGCGGCCCCGGGCCCTTCCGCCTCGTACCGCGCCACCAGTGCCTGCCCCTTCTCCAGCACCCCTTCCGGCAGGCGCACCGTCCCCGAGGCCGCCGTCACCAGATCCACCCGCGCGCCGATCTCCCGCGCGAATTCCTCGAGCCGTCCCACGTCCGCCGCGGACCGCATGTCCACCAGGGCGACCACCACGTACCACCCCCGCGGGTAGCGCTCGTGCAGGGCGCGGACGGTGTTCAGGACCGTGTTGCCGGTGGAGAACTCGTCGTCGACCAGGACCAGGGGACCGTCGCCGGCCAGCAGCGCCGGGTCCTCGGGCAGCAGCAGGTGGGAGGTGGCGTGCGAGTGGGACTCCTCGAAGCCGCCCGCGGGGACGGCCCCGGCGACCGGACGGCGGGTCGAGTGCAGGCAGGGGGCGGCGCCCAGGCCGTCGGCGACCGAGTGGCCGAGGCCGGTGGCGGTCTCCGCGTAGCCGAGGACGACGGCCCGGCCGGCCTCCTCGGCGCCCAGCAGGCCGCGGACGCGCCGGCCGAGGGCGAGACCGTGGCCGTACACGACGGACGGGGACTGCGGGACGTGCTTGCCGAGCACGTTGGACACGAGCAGATGGGCGCGCTTGGGGTTGCGGCGCAGGGCGAGTCCCAGCATGCCGGTGAGGGCGTCGTCGCCCGCGATCCCGACGCCGAGCCGCTCCGCGACCCAGCTGCCGGACCAGACGCCGGCGTGCTCCCCGGCACGCGCCCCCTCGTCCATGTGCTCGTGCCTCCCGTGGTCCACTGCGTCGTTCATCGATTCCTTGCGTTCGGTCGGGCGGGTTCAGTCGGACAGGCCGGCGGCGAGGAGTTCCACGAAGCCGACGTCCTCGTGGGCCACGCCGAAGACCTCGGCGCGCAGCAGCGTCCGCTCGGCCCAGGCGCGGTGCGGCTTCACCTCGTTCATCTTGTTCGTGTACGCCGACCTCAGCACGCCTCCGCCGCCGCGCTCGGGGCGCAGGATGTCCTGGGCGTCGCTGAACTCCTCATGGCTGACGACGGACAGGGCGTGCACGGGCAGCACGTGCGAGGGGTGGATGCAGGTCTTGCCGAGCAGGCCGTTGGCCCGGTCCAGGGAGATCTCCCGCAGCAGACCGTCCATGGAGTGCTCGATCAGCTTCTGGCGCAGCTCCACCGCCTGCACCTCCAGGAACGGGCTCTGCCGCAGTTGCGGTTTGAACATCCTCTCCTGGACCCGGAAGTACTCCCACACCGGCCCGGTCACCGTGAATCCGGTGCCGTCGGCCCTGGCCAGCATGTTCACCACGTCGGCGATCACGGAGGCGACGATCTGGACGTCGTACGCCGTCATGTCGGGGGCCCGGCGCAGCCCGTAGGAGGAGCAGAAGTCGGTCACGCCGAGGCGCAGGGCGAGCACCCGGTCGCGGTACTTGTCGACCGCCCGGAAGATCCCCTCCAGCGTCTGCACGCGCGACTCGCGGTACAGCAGGTCCGGCGACTCCAGGACCGGCATGGCGAACAGGCGCCGGCCGCTCGCCGCCTCGGCCGCGGTGAGCGCCTCCAGGAAGGGCACGCCGCGTTCCCCGGTGAACTTGGGCAGCACGAACCCGGACAGCAGCCGCACGGCCGGGCCGAGGCGCCGCACGAGGTCGGGGATCTGCTCGGGGGTGCGGACCCGGACGAACAGCAGCGGCACCTCGGTGCCGCCGGGAGCCCCGGGAGCCGTGCGGTCCGCCAGGTCCGTGAACTGCCGCACCAGGTTCTCCTCGCCGGCCGCCACGTCGGCGTCGTCGATCGAGTCCTCCAGGCACAGCACCATCGACACCACGCCGCGCGCACCCTGCTTGAGGACGTCGTCGGCGAGCCTCGGCCGGGTGGCCGGGCTGTAGAGCGTGGCGCCGAGGGCCGCGGACAGCAGCCGGGCCGGGGAGTCCGCGGTGAACTCGCAGGGTTCCCGGTGGAAGAGGCGCTGGCGCACCTCAGGGGCGAGGTGACCGAAATGACGCATGAATACTCCCCCGCGGTGTCTGGGCGTCCGGTGAACAGTCCAAGGTGGCCGGTAATAGTACGTACGTATCCATGTCGGTGGTTCCCACCGGGCATGAATTCCAGGTAACCCCGCCGTGTCGGCGGCGGGCGACCGGGCTGCGGGGACACGGCCCCGGGCAGCCCGCCCCCGCGTTGTCGTGAGCAGGACCGAGAGGGCAGGATGACGGCATGACGCACGCGATGCTGAAGGGGTCGAACGTCCCGCTGCAAGCCACCACGGTACGCGCCGTGCTGCGCTGGACACCCGGGCAGGGGGTCCCGGACGTCGACGCCTCCGCGCTGCTCCTGGGCCCCGACGACCGTGTGCGTTCCGACGAGGACTTCGTCTTCTACAACCAGCCCCGGCATCCGTCCGGGCAGGTCTGGCGGCTCGGCAAGAAGCGGGTCCCCGAGGGCCTGACCGACACGATCCAGACGGACCTCCCGGGCGTCGAGCCCTCGGTGCGCCGGATCCTGGTGGTCGCCTCGGCGGACGGCGTCGCCTTCGACCGGGTACGGGACCTGCGCATCGTGCTGTACGACGCCACGGTCGCCGACGGGGAGCCGCTGGCCTACTTCGACGTCAGGCCGGAGACGGGCCAGGAGACGGCGCTGATCTGCGGGGAGCTGTACCGGCGCGGGGAGGCCTGGAAGTTCCGGGCGCTCGGCGAGGGCTACTCCAACGGGCTGAAGGGTCTGGCGACCGACTTCGGGATCTCCGTGGACGAGTCCGAGGCGGCGCAGGAGCCGGCCGCCGCCTCGCCGGAGCCGCCCGCCACCACCCCGTCCACGCCGGACCGGCCGGTGTTCGGCCCCGACGAGCCGACGACCGTGCAGCCGCTGCCCGTCCTGTCCTCCTCCGAGGTCTCGTACCCGCTGCCCCCGGAGCAGCCGGCGGGGGTGCCGGCGCAGCCCGCGTACGGCTATCCGCAGCAGCCGCCGGCGACACCGCCGGCCTACGGCTACCCGCAGCCGGCCGGGCGGCCGGACTACGGATACCCGCAGGCGGCGCCCGCCACCGCGGGGGCCGCCGGGGCGCAGTCCGGGTACGGCTACCCGGCGCCGGCGACCACGGCGCCCGGCCCGGACTTCCGGCTGCCGCCGCAGGGGCCGCAGTTCGTCGGCCGCTAGCGGGCGCCGCTCACCGGAACGCGGGTGCGGCCGGTGCGGGGCTCAGCGCTCGACCTTGGTCTTGTAGCCCCGCCCCCACTGCAGCCCCCACCCGTAGAGCCGGTCCAGCTCCCCCTGGAAGCCGTAGACGAACTTCACCTCGCGGCGGACCAGGATCTCGCCCTTGACGTTCTCGATCATCACCACGGCGCAGGACCGGGCCTGCGGGTGGCGCTCGTCGAGGCCTATCTCGATGCGCGGCCCGTTGCTCGGGTAGAGGGTGACGATGGCGTGCGTACGGTCGAAGGCCGGCGTCTGGTCGTAGATGTAGGCGAAGAGCAGCAGGCGTTTGATGGAGTCCCGGTGGTCGAGGTTGACGTAGATCGTCTCCCCGGAGGCCGAGCCGAACCGGTCGTCGCCGCTGAGCTTGACGTACGGCGGGGCGTTGACGTCGCCCAGGTAGCCGCCGAGCGGCTGGACGACGCCCCGGGTGCCGTCCTGGAGCTCGTAGAGGCAGCCGAGGTCGAGGTCGACGTTGACCATGCTCTGGCTGTGGCCGACGACCTCGGGGGGCTTGAGGGCCTTGAAGGGGTGCCGCAGCAGGCTCTCGCGCTGCACGCCCATGATGTCGGAGGTCCGCATCCGCCAGGTGAGGTTGATGCGCAGGTGCCCGGTGGCCGCGCCCTGTCTGGTGAGTGAGACCTGGCTGTGCCGTTTGGTCAGCTCGATCGAGTTGGTGGCCGCGCTGCCCGAGTCGAACTCGTTCTCACGGCCGCGCCACAGCCCGTCCAAGAAGCCCATTCCCGCCCCCACGTTCCCTTCACCGCCGACGGGGCGGCCCCGAGGAGTCGTCCTCGTCGGCCGCCCCGCACAGAGCGTTCCTCGTCCGGGCCGGGTTCACACCGGTGGCGCGGACGCACCGGGGGCGCACCGGCCCGGGACCCCGGGGTGTCATACCCCGGAGGAGACCTCCGCCTTCTCGCCGTCGCCCGGCCCGCCGGCCGCCGCGAGCGCCTTGTTGCGGCGCACGGAGGACCAGAAGGACCAGGCGATCAGGACCACGCCGACGAGGCCGGTGATGATCTCGTGGATCTGGTACTGGATGGTGACGAGCAGGAGGACGGCGAGGGCGCCGATGGCGTAGTGCGCGCCGTGCTCCAGGTAGACGTAGTCGTCCAGGGTGCCCTGGCGGACCAGGTAGACAGTGAGCGAACGGACGTACATGGCGCCGATGCCGAGGCCGAGGGCCATCAGGACGATGTCGTTGGTGACGGCGAAGGCGCCGATCACGCCGTCGAAGGAGAACGACGCGTCCAGGACCTCGAGGTAGAGGAACATGAAGAACGCGGCCTTGCCGGCCAGCGCGACGGCCGATTTGGGCTTGCCGGTACGTACGGCCTGCTCCTCCGCCTCGTGCTCGCGTTCCTCCTCCTCTTCGAGCTTGTCCTCGAAGTAGCCGGAGAGACCGCCGACGATCATGTAGGTGATCAGACCCGCGATGCCGGAGATCAGGACCGTCTCCGCCTTGTCCGCGTGGGCGCCGCCGTGCTGGTGGGCGTGGGCGGCGAAGGTCATCGAGGAGACGAGCAGCACGACCAGGGCGATGCAGACCGACAGCATGTCGACCTTGCCGAGCTTGGCCAGCGGCCGCTCCAGCCACTGGAGCCACTTGATGTCCCGGTCCTCGAAGATGAAGTCGAGGAAGATCATCAGCAGGAACATGCCACCGAACGCGGCGATCGACGGATGGGCGTCCGTCACCAGCTCCTGATAGCGGTCCTTGTCGGTGAGCGCGAGGTCGACGGCCTCGATCGGCCCGAGCTGGGCGCTGATGGCCACGATGACGACCGGGAAGACCAGGCGCATGCCGAAGACGGCGATCAGGATGCCGACGGTGAGGAAGATCTTCTGCCAGAAGGCATTCATCTTCTTCAGGATTCCGGCGTTGACCACCGCGTTGTCGAAGGACAGCGAGATCTCGAGGACGGAGAGGATCGCCACGATCCCGAAAGCGGTCCACCCCCCGTAGAAGACCGCCGCGACCAGGCCGAGCGCGGTGACCGCGAACGACCAGCCGAAGGTTTTCAGAAGCACTGGCTACCCAATCGTGTGTGTACGGGGCTCCCCCGCGCCGTACTCGGCTTTACGAAACGTTGACTCCGAAGTCTAGAGCGATGCCGCGGAGCCCCGACGCGTACCCCTGCCCCACCGCACGGAACTTCCACTCGCCCTGGTAGCGGTAGAGCTCGCCGAAGATCATCGCGGTCTCCGTGGAGGCGTCCTCACTGAGGTCGTAGCGGGCGAGTTCCTGGCCGTCGGCCTGGTTGACCACCCGGATGAAGGCGTTGCTGACCTGCCCGAAGGTCTGGCCGCGCTCGTCCGCCATGTGGATCGAGACCGGGAAAACGATCTTGTCGCAGTGGGCGGGCACCTTGGGGAGGTCGACGAGCAGGGACTCGTCGTCGCCCTCGCCCTCGCCGGTCAGATTGTCGCCGGTGTGCTCGATGGAGCCGTCCGGGCTCTTGAGCTGGTTGTAGAAGACGAACCACTCGTCACCGAGCACCCGGCCCCCGCTGCACACCAGCGCGCTGGCGTCGAGGTCGAAGGGTGCTCCGGTGGTGGAACGCGCGTCCCAGCCGAGACCGACCAGCACCTGCGTGAGGTTCGGTGCGGCCTTGGACAGGGAGACATTGCCCCCCTTGGCAAGAGTGACGCCCATGGTGATGGTCCCTCCCCGGGTGATGGTTCTTGGGTTTCCTGCGCGTCCGGCGCCGCACGTAAACCGTGCGGCGCCGGACGATCGAGGCCGTCGCCTCGGACGGAGCGGTGACTCAGACGTTCACGCCGAAGTCCTGCGCGATGCCGCGCAGGCCGGAGGCGTAGCCCTGGCCGATGGCCCGGAACTTCCACTCCGCCCCGTTGCGGTACAGCTCGCCGAAGACCATGGCGGTCTCGGTGGAGGCGTCCTCGGAGAGGTCGTAGCGGGCGATCTCCGCCTCGCCGGCCTGGTTCACCACGCGGATGAACGCGTTGCGCACCTGGCCGAACGACTGCTGGCGGTTCTCGGCGTCGTAGATCGACACCGGGAAGACGATCTTCTCGATCTCGCCGGGGACCGCCGCGAGGTTGACCTTGATCTGCTCGTCGTCGCCCTCGCCCTCACCGGTGATGTTGTCACCGGTGTGCTCGACCGATCCGTCGGGGCTCTTCAGGTTGTTGAAGAAGACGAAGTTGGCGTCACTGCTGACCTTGCCCGAGCTGTCCAGCAGCAGCGCGCTGGCGTCGAGGTCGAAGTCGGTGCCGGTCGTGGTACGGACGTCCCAGCCCAGACCGACGATGACCGCGGTCAGTCCCGGGGCCTCCTTGGTCAGCGATACGTTGCCGCCCTTGCTGAGGCTGACTCCCACGAGTCCTCCCTTGGTGTCCAGGGGCGGGAAGCCCCGTAGTGCGTTGGATGACGTGGTGTGGCTTGTCGGATCAACGAATCGATCCTAGTGACGGGTTCCCGCCCGCCGCAGGCCCTGGAGCCGACGAATCACACGGTGTCGCTCAGAGGGCGTCGAGCGCCTTCACGTACTCGGCCAGGTCGCGGGCGTCCGGCAGGCCGTTGCGGACGGTCCAGCGGACGACGCCCTCCTGGTCGATGATGAAGGTGCCGCGGACGGCGCAGCCCTTGTCCTCGTCGAAGACGCCGTAGGCGCGCGAGACGTTGCCGTGCGGCCAGAAGTCGGACAGCAGCGGGTACTCCAGGCCCTCCTGCTCGGCGAAGACGCGCAGGGTGTGGATGGAGTCGTTGGAGACGGCGAGCACCTGGGTGTCGCGGTCGGAGAACTGCGGCAGGTTGTCCCGCACCTCGCACAGCTCGCCCGTGCACACGCCGGTGAAGGCGAACGGGTAGAAGAGCAGCACGACGTTCTTCCGGCCGCGGAAGTCGGACAGCTTCACGGTCGCGCCGTGGTTGTCCTTGAGTTCGAAGTCGGGGGCCTTGTCGCCGACCTGGATCGTCATGGTCCTGTTCGTCCCTTCGAAGGGTGATTCGCTGGAAACACCCTACGCAGGGATCATCACGGACCCGCGGACGGGCCGACGGCGGTCGGCCCGTCCGGAGCCGGGTGACGCGGAGCCGGACCGGCTACCGCTTCGACTTGGCGGCCTTGGGGGTCGCCAGCCGGCTGCCGCTCCAGTCCTTGCCGACGCTGACGCTCTTGGACGCCGTCAGGCCGGCCGTCGTGGCGGCCTCCGAGATGTCGCTGGCCTCGACGTACCCCGGACGGCCGGTCTTCGGCGTGAGGAGCAGGATCGCCCCGCCCTCCTCGATGTACGTGGTGGCATCCACCAGCGCATCCGTCAGGTCGCCGTCGTCGTCACGGAACCACAGCACGACGGCGTCGGCCACGTCCTCGTAGTCCTCGTCCACCAGCTCGCCCTCGACGGCGCCCTCAATGGCCTCGCGGAGCTCCTGGTCGACGTCGTCGTCGTAGCCGATCTCCTGGACCACCTGCCCGGGCTGGAAACCCAGCCTGGCGGCAGGGTTCGTCCGCTCCTCCGCGTGGTCCGCGGTCGCGCTCACGGGTTGCCTCCTGATCATGTCTTGGGTGAAATTCTCAGCCACGCGCGTGCGCGAAGCCTGGCCGTAGTCCACACGGGCGGGACGGATCGCGCAAGTACCCGGCGACTGGGACCGCCGAAACGGTGACGATCCCGGCCGTGTCGCCGCAACTCCAGCCATGCCGTCCGAGCCGAAGGTGACGTACACCACACCCTTGTGCCCCGTTTGCGTATTTGGGAACCATGTGTGGGTACGAGACTCGAATGAACGTGCCCCCGGTCCCCATGGGGGAACCGGTTACCCCACGGTACAGATGACGTTTGCCCCCGCGAGGTACACGATGGGGAATCGGCGCAGACACCGGCACAAGTGGCCCTCGACAGCGAAGGAACAGCGTGGCTTCCGCATCCGATCGCAATCCGATCATCATTGGCGGCCTGCCGAGTCAGGTTCCTGACTTCGACCCCGAGGAAACGCGGGAGTGGCTCGACTCCCTGGACGCCGCCGTCGACGCGCGGGGCCGGGAGCGGGCCCGCTACCTGATGCTGCGCCTGATCGAGCGGGCCCGCGAGAAGCGCGTGGCCGTGCCCGAGATGCGCAGCACGGACTACGTCAACACGATCGCCACCAAGGACGAGCCGTTCTTCCCCGGAAACGAGGAGATCGAGCGCAAGATCCTCAACGCCACCCGCTGGAACGCCGCCGTGATGGTCTCGCGCGCACAGCGGCCCGGCATCGGCGTCGGCGGCCACATCGCCACCTTCGCCTCCTCCGCCTCGTTGTACGACGTGGGCTTCAACCACTTCTTCCGCGGCAAGGACGAGGGCGACGGCGGCGACCAGGTCTTCTTCCAGGGACACGCCTCGCCGGGCATCTACGCCCGCGCGTACCTGCTGGACCGGCTGACCGAACAGCACCTGGACGGCTTCCGGCAGGAGAAGTCCAAGGCGCCCCACATGCTGTCGTCGTACCCGCACCCGCGGTCGATGCCGGACTTCTGGGAGTTCCCGACCGTCTCGATGGGCCTCGGCCCGATCGGCGCGATCTACCAGGCCCGGATGAACCGCTACATGCACGCGCGCGGGATCGCGGACACCTCGAAGTCCCACGTGTGGGCGTTCCTCGGCGACGGCGAGATGGACGAGCCGGAGTCGCTGGGCCAGCTGTCCATCGCCGCCCGCGAGGGCCTGGACAACCTGACCTTCGTGGTCAACTGCAACCTCCAGCGCCTGGACGGCCCGGTGCGCGGCAACGGCAAGATCATCCAGGAGCTGGAGTCGATCTTCCGCGGCGCCGGCTGGAACGTGATCAAGCTGGTGTGGGACCGCACCTGGGACCCGCTGCTGGCCCAGGACCGCGACGGCGTGCTGGTCAACCGGATGAACACGACCCCGGACGGTCAGTTCCAGACCTACGCCACCGAGTCCGGCGCCTACATCCGCGAGCACTTCTTCGGCGACGACCACCGGCTGCGCGCGATGGTCGAGAACATGACCGACGACCAGATCCTGCACCTGGGCCGCGGCGGTCACGACCACCGGAAGATCTACGCGGCCTTCTCGGCGGCCAAGGCGCACAAGGGCCAGCCGACGGTGATCCTGGCCAAGACGATCAAGGGCTGGACGCTGGGGCCGAACTTCGAGGGCCGCAACGCCACGCACCAGATGAAGAAGCTGACGGTCGACGACCTCAAGCGCTTCCGCGACCGGCTGCACCTGCCGATCTCCGACAAGGAGCTGGAGTCCGGCCCGCCGCCGTACTACCACCCGGGCCGGGACACGGAGGAGATCCAGTACATGCACGACCGCCGCCAGGGCTGCGGCGGCTACGTGCCGACCCGGGTGGTGCGCTCGAAGCCGCTGGCCCTGCCGGACGACAAGGCGTACGCGACCGTGAAGAAGGGGTCGGGTCAGCAGTCCATCGCGACGACGATGGCCTTCGTGCGGCTGCTGAAGGACCTCATGCGGGACAAGGAGCTCGGCAGGCGCTTCGTGCTGATCGCGCCGGACGAGTACCGCACGTTCGGCATGGACTCCTTCTTCCCGAGTGCGAAGATCTACAACCCGCTCGGCCAGCAGTACGAGTCCGTGGACCGGGAGCTGCTGCTCGCCTACAAGGAGGCGCCGAACGGGCAGATGCTGCACGACGGCATCTCGGAGGCCGGCTGCACGGCCTCGCTGATCGCGGCGGGCTCGGCGTACGCCACGCACGGCGAGCCGCTCATCCCGGTCTACGTCTTCTACTCGATGTTCGGTTTCCAGCGCACCGGCGACCAGTTCTGGCAGATGGGCGACCAGCTGGCGCGCGGTTTCGTCCTGGGCGCGACCGCGGGCCGCACGACCCTGACCGGTGAGGGCCTGCAGCACGCGGACGGACACTCGCAGCTGCTCGCCTCCACCAACCCGGCGTGCGTGGCGTACGACCCGGCCTTCGGCTTCGAGATCGCGCACATCGTCAAGGACGGCCTGCGCCGGATGTACGGCGCGGACGAGCGGCACCCGCACGGCGAGGACGTCTTCTACTACCTCACCGTCTACAACGAGCCGATCCGGCATCCGGCCGAGCCCGAGAACGTGGACGTCGAAGGCATCCTCAAGGGCATCCACCGCTTCAGCGCGGGCACCGGCGGCTCGATCCCGGCGCAGATCATGGCGTCCGGGGTCGCGGTGCCCTGGGCCGTCGAGGCGCAGCGGATCCTCGCCGACGAGTGGAACGTGCGGGCCGACGTGTGGTCGGCGACCTCCTGGAACGAGCTGCGCCGCGAGGCGGTGGCGTGCGAGGAGCACAACCTGCTGCACCCCGAGGAGGAGCAGCAGGTGCCGTACGTGACGCGGAAACTGGCCGGCGCGCAGGGGCCGTTCGTGGCGGTGTCCGACTGGATGCGGTCGGTGCCGGACCAGATCGCCCGGTGGGTGCCGGGGACCTACCAGTCGCTGGGCGCCGACGGCTGGGGCTTCGCGGACACGCGCGGTGCGGCGCGGCGCTTCTTCCACATCGACGCCGAGTCGATCGTGGTGGGCGTGCTGACCGAGCTGGCCCGGGAGGGCAAGGTCGACCGGTCGGTGCTGAAGCAGGCGGTGGACCGCTACCGGCTGCTCGACGTGACGGCGGCCGACCCCGGGGTCGCGGGCGGCGACGCGTAGCGCGGACGACGCGAGGAGGGCCCCCGGCGATGCCGGGGGCCCTCCTCGTTCGCGCCTGCCGTCGGGCTTGCCGACCGGTCAGAGCATGCCGTTGTTCATGCCGGCCGACCCGGCGAGCCAGATGATGGCCAGGAGCGTGTCGATGGCACCCAGGGCGAAGGCGACCACCGCGGGCACCGGGCGTGAACCCTCCCAGCTGCGCCCCATGGCGAGCCATCCGCAGACGATCGCGGCGGGGCCGAGGATGATCCCCAGTGTGAAGAAGCCCGCGACCGCGCAGACGACGCCGATGATGCCGAGTGTCGCGCGGTCCGGCCCGGTCCCTGACCACGTCCGGCCGGGCGACCGGGGGTTCCTGCGCGTACCGTGTTCGAAGCTCGCCATCATCAACTCCCTGAACCTCTGGCCGAGTTCGGTTCATCTCGGGTTGATGTGCGAGTACCCGCGTCCGGGTGGACAATCCCCCCGCGGTGTGCTGCCCGCGCGCTGCCCCCCTCCGGCAGCGCGCCGCAGCCTCTCATCCCCCCATGCCCTGCGGAGGACTTGACCCACTGTGACCTGCGAGGCCCCCCGGCGGGGAGGCTTCGCCGGCCCTGTCACCCTGATGGACGAACCCGGGCGACAGGGCCGGACCCTTCGTCAGATGTGGCCCACGCCCGCGCCGGCCTCGGCGTTGTCGCCGCGCTTGGTGAGGAACGCGACCAGCACCGCCACGGCGGCCACCCCCGCGGCGACGAGCGACGCCAGGCTCATGCCGGAGATGAAGGTGTCGTGCGCGACGTCCGCGATCTTCGCGGCGATCGGCGCCGGGGTGCCCTCGGGCACCGGGGCGGCGCCGACCTGGACCGCCTCGGAGGTCCCGGCGAGCTGTTCCGGCGTCAGCGCGGGGAGACCCGCGTCCGCCCAGTTGCCCGGCAGGTCGCTGTCGACCTTGGAGGCCATGACGGCGCCCAGCACCGCCGTGCCGAGGCTGCCGCCGATCTGCATCGCGGCCTGCTGGAGGCCGCCGGCCACGCCGGACAGCTCCATCGGCGCGTTGCCGACGATGACCTCGGTGGCGCCGACCATGACGGGCGCGAGCCCGAGGCCGAGCAGGGCGAACCAGATGGACATCGCCAGGCTGCCGGTGTCCGTCTCCAGCGTGGACATGCCGTACATGGCGATCGCGGTGAACGCCATGCCGCCCGCGAGCGGGATGCGCGGGCCGACCTTGGTGATCATCGCGCCCGCCAGCGGGGAGGCGACGATCATCATGCCGGTGAGCGGGAGCAGGTGCAGACCGGCGTCGATCGGGCTCATGCCGTGCACGTTCTGGAGGTAGAACGTGACGAAGAACAGGCCGCCCATGAAGGCGATGGCCATCAGGACCATCAGGACGGCACCCGCCGACAGCGGCACGGAACGGAACATCGTCAGCGGGACCAGCGGCTCCTCGACCCTGTTCTCCCAGAAGGCGAACAGGACGAAGCCCAGGATCGACACCGCCACGAACAGCCACGTCCGGCCGGAGCCCCAGCCCCACTCCGGGGCCTTGATGAGTGCCCAGACGAGGAAGAACATCGAGGCCGACAGCAGGACGATGCCGGGGATGTCGAAGGAGCGCGGGGCGTTCTCGGCCCGGTGGTCCAGCAGGATCAGCACGCCGAGCACCACGGCGAGGACGCCGACCGGCACGTTGATGAAGAACACCGACTGCCAGTTGACGTGCTCGACCAGCACGCCGCCCAGGATCGGGCCGCCCGCCGTGGAGGCGCCGATGACCATGCCCCAGATGCCGATGGCCATGTTGAGCTTCTCGGCCGGGAAGGTGGCCCGCAGCAGGCCGAGCGCGGCCGGCATGAGCAGCGCGCCGAACAGTCCCTGGAAGACGCGGAAGGTGATGACCATCGCGATGCTGTCGGACAGCCCGATGGCACCGGAGGCGGCGGCGAAGCCGGCCACGCCGATGAGGAAGGTCTGCCGGTGGCCGAAACGGTCGCCGAGCTTGCCCGCGGTGATCAGGGCGACCGCCAGGGCGAGGAAGTAGGCGTTGGTGATCCACTGGAGCTGGGACAGGCTGGCGCCCAGGTCCTTGCCGATGGCCGGGTTGGCGATGGCCACGATGGTGCCGTCGAGGGCCACCATCATGACGCCGACCGCGACGGTGACGAGGGTGGCCCACGGGTGGCCGCGCAGCCCCGAGGCAGGCGTCGCTTCCGACGGCGTGGGCGGCCCGTCCCCCGGCCCGGTTTTGTCGATGGTGGTCTGACTAGTCATAACTTCAGAGGCTAGTGACAGTCGCTGACAGTTGACAATCCAATTCGTCGGTCAGTGCCCGATGCGCCGCATACGAAGGGCCCGTATAGCCTGAACCTGGCCTGATCAGGTGAAACGGTGACGCACCGGGGACAAGGAGTCCACCCTTGACGACGGCGGACACGCCGGTGGCGGCGGGAGACGTCCAGGCGGCTCCCCGGCCGGGACTGCGCGAACGCAAGAAGCGGCACACCCGGGAGACGCTGCTGCGCCTAGCCCTGGAGCTGTTCACCGAGCGCGGCTACGAGGAGACGACCGTCGACGACGTCGCCGCGGCGGCCGAGGTCTCGCAGCGCACCTTCTTCCGCTACTTCGCCAGCAAGGAGGAGGCGGCGTTCCACGTGTCACGGCTCGCCGAGGCGCACTTCGCCGGCGCCGTGCGCCGCCGCCCGCCGGGCGAGGCGCCGCTGGACGCGCTGCGCGGCGCGCTGGAGGAGAGCTGGGACACCATTGGCGAAGCAGTCGAAGAGCTGGTGCCGCTCGAGCTGCACCTGCGCTTCCGCCGGGTGATCGAGTCGACGCCCGCGCTGCTCGCCGCCGACCTGCGGCGCGCGGCGGAGCTGGAGGAGGAGCTCGCCCGTGTCGTCGCCGCGCGCGAGGGCCTCGACCCGGACGAGGACCCGCGGCCGCGCGTGGCCGTGGCCGTCTTCGGCGCGGTCGTGCGGGTGACGGAGCGGATCTGGTCGGAACGGGACGAGGCCGGCCTCGCGGCGCTGCGCGCCCTGACGGTCTCCTACCTCGATCAGGTCGGGCCCGCGCTCGCCGGGACGTGGCGGCAACCCCGTACCACATGAGCGAAACGTGATCCGTGTCACTGGATTCACGCGAGACCGTGCCGTTCTCCTAGTGTGTCCTCCCAGTGACTTCCTTCGACACCTCCCCGCAACTGAACGTCTGGCGCGCTCTGCTCGCCCTGGCCGTGGTGTTCGTGATGCTGGCGACCACCGGGTGGACCGCCCTGCGCGACCAGCGGGGACCCACGGCGCTCGAGGCCTCGATCACGGCCTGGGAGCACGGCCGGATCGACGGACGTCCGCTGCCCGACGCGCAGGCGGCCCCCGCCCGGCTGTCCCGCTTCTTCGCCTCGCTCACCGCGGCTCAGCGTGCGGACCTGGCCCGCCGGTACCCCCTGGCCGTCGGCAACATGAACGGCGCACCGGTCGAGCTGCGCTACCGGGCCAACCGCGCGGCACTCGGCAAGGCGCGCACGGTCGAGGGGCGGCGCCTGCACGACAAGCGCCTCTCCCCCTCCGGGCAGCGGGAGGCGGGCCGGCGCGTGGAGCGCTACGCGTCCCTGCTCGCCCCCGGCCGCCACATCCTCGCCTTCGACCCGGCCGGCTCGGGCCGGGTCGCCGAGGTGTTCGGGGACCTGGACCGCGCCGAACGGGTGTCCGTCGTCGTCCCCGGCGTGGACACCGAGCTGCTCACCTTCCAGCGCTCCGACCGCAGGTACTCGGCGCCCGCCGGCATGGCCGAGTCGCTCTACGCGGCCGAACGCGCGGCGAGCCCGTCGACGCGGACCGCGGTGATCGCCTGGGCCGACTACACCTCCCCCGCCGGCCTCGGCATGGAGGCGGCCACGGCCACGCGCGCCGAGCGCGGTGCCGTGCGGCTGAACGCGCTGCTGCGGGCGCTGCCCGGCCGCGCGCCCGTCTCCCTGTTCTGCCACAGCTACGGCTCGGTCGTGTGCGGCGTCGCCGCCGGCGCGCTGCCCGGCCGGGTGAGCGACATCGCCGTGGCCGGCAGCCCCGGCATGCGGGTCGAGAAGGCCTCCCACCTGCACACCTCCGCCCGGGTGTGGTCGATGCGGGACGCCGACGACTGGATCCAGGACGTGCCGTACCTGGAGCTCGGCGGGCTGGGACACGGTGCCGACCCGGTGTCCGCGGCGTTCGGGGCCCGGGTGCTGTCGGCGCGCGGCGCCCAGGGGCACGCCGGGTACTTCGTACCGGGCACGGAGAGCCTCGCGAACTTCGCCGGGATCGGCGTTGGCGCATACCGCACGCTCGCCTGCGCCGGAGAGGACGGCACATGCCGGGCGGGTTTGTCCGCAGCGGTGACGGCGGAACGCGCGTAGAGGAGCAGAAACTCCGGTTTGCACGGACAGGGGACGAAGAAGCGCGTGCCGCATACGATGAGCCGCATGGGTGACGTACTGGCCGGATTTCATGCCGCCTGGGAGTTCCAGTCCGACTCCGTGCTCATCCGCTACGAACGGGGGATTCGAACACCCAAGCTGTTCCAGGCCCTGGGGGAACGCCGCGTCCCGCTGGAGGCGCTCGCCGGGGTGACGCTGACGCCCGGGAAACGCGGCACCGTCGTGCTGCGCGCCGAGCCGCGCCCCGGCGCCGATCCGCTGATGGAGGCGGCGGCCGGACAGCTCAGGGAGGGCTGCGACCCGTACCGGCTGGTCCTGCCCGCCGAGCGGGAGACCCTCGCGGAGTACTACGCCGAGGAGCTGCGCGGGCTGCTGAGCGAGTCCGGCAGGACCGAGCGGTACCTGGTGGCGGCGCCCGAGGCACCGCTGCACTTCAAGGCGTACGACGGGAAGGCGTCCTTCGACGGGACGGCGGTGACGTTCCGCTGGTCCTGGACTGGCGCGTCGTCGGCGAAGTGGAAGGCCGGCGACCAGAGCTTCCCGGTCGCCGCGCTGGGCGGCGTGGAGTGGCGGTCCCCCGAGGCGTTCGAGGGGTACCTCCGGCTGCTGCCGCGGGACGCCGAAGCGGTCGCCCCGCAGGCCGACCAGGACCCCGCGTCGGTCGTGTTCGGGCTCGGGTACGGGCCGGTGCACGAGTCGCTGCCGTTCGCCGCGGCGGTGCTGGCCGCGGTGCGGGAGCGGGGCCACGCGACGCCGGTACCGGTGCCGGTGCCCCGCCGGGACCCCGCGGACATCGCCGAGCGGATCCGGCACCTCGGGGAGCTGCACCGGGCGGGGCTGGTGACGGACGAGGAGTTCTCCTCGAAGAAGGCGGAGCTCCTCGCGGAGCTCTAGACGCGTCCCGCGTCCTCGTAGAAACCGATCTTGCGGTCGAGCACGGCGAGGGCGTCCTGGAGCTCCGCGATCCGCGCGAGTACATCGCGGCGGGTCGACTCCAGCAGCTCGCGCCGGTCGAGGTACGTGCTCTCGCCCTCGCGCACCAGCTCCGCGTACCGGACCATGTCGGCGACCGGCATGCCGGTCATGCGCAGCTTGCCGACGAAGTCGAGCCAGTCGAGGTCGCTGTTGCTGTAGCGGCGCTGCCCGGTGTGCGAGCGGTCGATGGTGGACATCAGGCCGATCCGCTCGTACCAGCGCAGCGTGTGGGCCGTCAGTCCGGTGAAGGCGACGACCTCGCTGATGGTGTAGCGGTCCTGGCCCTCGGGGCGCGGGTGGCGCCGGGGCGGGGCGGCGCAGGTGTCGGTGCTGGTGGCGTTCGGCCGGGCCGTCCCGGCCGTGGTCTGCATCACCGTCATGGCCCACACGCTATGACCTTGGAGTGCACTCCAGGCAAGCACGACGGCGGGAAACGCGCGGGACGGCCGGTGCGGCCGGTCACCGGTGCCGCGGCGGCGACGTGCGACCCGACCCCCTCGGTGCGGCCGCGCCCGTGGGCCGCTTAGGCTCGGTGGCATGTCCTTGAAGAGCGTCGCACTGATCGAGAACTGGCCGGTTCCCACCGCCGCGGCGGGTGTCGTCCGCGCCGACGGCACGGTCCTGGGCACCCACGGCCCCGTCGGGCGGCGCTTCCCGCTCGCCTCGGTCACCAAGCCGCTCGCGGCGTACGCGGCGCTCGTCGCCTACGAGGAGGGCGCGATCGAGCTGGACGAGCCGGCCGGCCCGCCCGGTGCGACGGTCCGTCACCTGCTCGCGCACACCTCGGGGCTGGCCTTCGACGAGCACCGGACGACCGCCCCGCCCGGGGAGCGGCGGCTGTACTCCAACGCCGGTTTCGAGCAGCTCGGCGACCACATCGCCAAGGCGACCGACATCCCCTTCGCCGAGTACGCGCGGCAGGCGGTGCTGGAGCCGCTGGGCATGGCGGACACCACCCTGGACGGCTCCCCCGCGAAGGACGGCGTCTCGACGGTCGAGGACCTGCTGCGGTTCGCCGCCGAGGTGCAGGCACCGCGCCTGCTGGACCCGCGCACGGTCGCCGCGGCGATGACGGTGCAGTACCCGGGCACCAAGGGCGTGCTGCCGGGCTACGGCCACCAGAACCCCAACGACTGGGGCCTCGGTTTCGAGATCCGCGACGCCAAGTCACCGCACTGGACGGGCGCTTCGTCCTCGCCCCGCACCTTCGGGCACTTCGGCCAGTCGGGCACCTTCCTGTGGATCGACCCCGACGCCCGGGTCGCCTGCGTGGCCCTGACCGACCGCGCCTTCGGCCCGTGGGCGGCCGAGGCGTGGCCGCCCTTCACGGACGCGGTGCTGGCGGAGGTCTAGGACATCTCCCACAGCAGCAGCTCGGCGGCGGTCACCGCGACCGCCTCCACCTCCTTCGCGTCCGTGATCCGCGCCGCGTCCCCCGCCTCCAGCACCTCGCCGTCCAGGCGCACGCTGCCGCGCACGACGTGGACGTAGAGGTACGCCCCGTCCGGCACCGCCGTCCGCTCCCCCGCCGCGAGCCGCCGTACGTGCAACATCGCGCCCGCCCCGGGGACGGCGTACGGGGTGGAGTCGGCGATGCCGCGGACGATCTCGTAGGACGGGTCGCCGCCGGGCTCGCGCGGGGCCAGCCACATCTGGACGAAGGTCAGCGGCACCGGGCCGTCGTTGCGCTCGACGTGCCGCACGCCGCCCGCCGAGCCGAGGCGCTGCACGTCCCCGGCGCGCACGAGCGTCTCGTGGCCCGCGCTGTCCCGGTGGGTCAGCTCGCCCTCCACCACCCACGTGACGATCTCGGTGTGGCTGTGCGGGTGCTCGTCGAAGCCCGCGCCGGGTGCGAGGCGCTCCTCGTTGCAGGCGATCAGCGCGCCGAAGCGGAGGTTGTCCGGGTCGTAGTGGGGGCCGAAGGAGAAGGCGTGGCGCGACTCGATGCCGGCCGACCGGTCGCCGCCTGGATAGCGCTCGTCGGCGCGCCGTACGTCCATCACGCCGTCCACCGTAGACCCGGCGGCAAGCCCGCCCGTCCGGATAAGGCAGTCTTGTCCCCGTGCCCGAACCCGAAACCAGCAAGCCCGAGCCCACGGCGCGCGCCGTCCATCCGCATGCCCCGACCCTGAAGCGACTGGAGCAGTCCTCCGGATCGCTCGCCGCGCAGGCGATCGCACGGATGGACGAGACGCTGCCGTGGTACCGGGCGATGCCCCCGGAGAACCGTTCCTGGATCGGGCTGGTCGCCCAGGCCGGCATCGCCGCCTTCACCGAGTGGTTCCGGCACCCGGACGCCCCGCAGGCCATCTCCACCGACGTCTTCGGCACCGCGCCGCGCGAGCTGACCCGGGCGATCACGCTGCGGCAGACCGTCGAGATGGTGCGGACCACCATCGAGGTCATGGAGTCGGCCATCGACGAGGTGGCGGCGCCCGGCGACGAGTCCGTGCTGCGCGAGGCGCTGCTCGTGTACGCCCGGGAGATCGCCTTCGCGACCGCCCAGGTGTACGCGCAGGCCGCCGAGGCACGCGGTGCCTGGGACGCGCGGCTGGAGTCGCTGGTGGTGAACGCGGTGCTCAGCGGCGAGGCCGACGAGGGCGCCGTGTCCCGGGCGGCCGCGCTGGGCTGGAACTCCCCCGAACACGTGTGCGTGGTGCTGGGCACCGCCCCCGACGGGGACTCCGAACTGACCGTGGAAGCCATCCGGCGCGCGGCCCGGCACGCCAAGCTCCAGGTGCTGACCGGGGTGCTCGGGGACCGGCTGGTGGTGATCGCGGGCGGCAGCGACAATCCGCTGGCCGTCGCGAAGTCGCTGATCGGCCCGTTCGCGCAGGGGCCGGTGGTGGCCGGTCCGGTGGTGCCGGACCTGCTGGCCGCGACCCGGTCCGCGCAGGCGGCCGCGGCCGGCCTGAAGGCCTGCACCGCCTGGCAGGACGCTCCGCGTCCGGTGCTGGCGGACGATCTGCTGCCGGAGCGCGCGATCGCCTCCGACCCTTCGGCCCGCGAGCAGTTGGTGGAGGAGATCTACAGACCGCTGGAGGACGCCGGGGCCGCGCTCCTGGAGACGCTCAGTGTCTATCTGGAGCAGGCGAGCAGCCTCGAAGGCGCCGCGCGGATGCTCTTCGTTCACCCGAACACCGTGCGCTACCGGCTCCGACGTGTGACGGACGTCACCGGGTGGTCGCCCTCTGATGTACGGTCTGCCTTCACCCTGCGGATCGCGCTCATCCTGGGGCGTCTGGCCGATGGAGATCCGCAACTCTAGGTTTTTGTCGGGGGTCCACAAAACCCCCTCGTGTTCTTCGTCCTTGTCCCCACGGGCGGTCGTGGCCGTCCTCAAGAGAGAGTGTGAGAGTGCTCGTACTCGTCGCTCCCGGCCAGGGCGCCCAGACGCCCGGCTTCCTGACTGAATGGCTCGACCTCCCCGGTGCCGCCGACCGCGTCGCCGCGTGGTCCGACGCCATCGGACTCGACCTCGCCCACTACGGCACGAAGGCCGACGCGGACACGATCCGCGACACCGCCGTGGCGCAGCCGCTGCTGGTCGCCGCCGGACTGCTTTCCGCCGCGGCCCTCGGCACGCACTCGTCTGCCGCTGACGCGGCGGGGATGCCGGGCGTCGTCGCGGGCCACAGTGTCGGCGAGTTCACCGCCGCCGCCCTCGCGGGCGTCCTCGACGACACCGCCGCGCTGACCCTCGTGCGCCGCCGGGGCCTGGCCATGGCCGAGGCCGCCGCCGTCACGGAGACCGGCATGTCGGCGCTGCTCGGCGGCGACCCCGAGGTGAGCGTGGCGCACCTGGAGAAGCTCGGCCTGACCCCGGCGAACGTGAACGGCGCGGGCCAGATCGTGGCGGCCGGCACCCTGGAGCAGCTGGCCGCGCTGAACGAGGACAAGCCCGAGGGCGTCCGCAAGGTCGTGCCCCTGAAGGTCGCCGGCGCGTTCCACACGCACCACATGGCGCCCGCGGTGGACAGGCTGGCCGAGGCCGCCAAGGAGCTGGCGCCGGCCGACCCGAAGGTGACGTACGTCTCCAACAAGGACGGGCGGGCCGTCGCCACCGGCGCCGAGGTGCTGGAGCGTCTGGTCGGCCAGGTCGCCAACCCGGTCCGCTGGGACCTGTGCATGGAGACGTTCAAGGAGCTCGGCGTCACCGCCCTGATCGAGGTGTGCCCCGGCGGCACGCTGACCGGCCTGGCCAAGCGCGCGCTGCCCGGCGTGCGGACGCTGGCGCTGAAGACCCCCGCCGACCTCGACGCGGCCCGCGAGCTCGTCGCCGAGCAGGCCTGACAAGGAGCCCCAGAGCATGCCGAAGATCAAGCCCAGCAAGGGCGCCCCGTACGCACGCATCCTCGGCGTGGGCGGCTACCGCCCGACGCGGGTCGTGCCCAACGAGGTGATCCTCGAGACGATCGACTCGTCCGACGAGTGGATCCGCTCGCGCTCCGGCATCGAGACGCGGCACTGGGCCTCCCCCGAGGAGACCGTCGCGGCCATGTCGATCGAGGCGTCCGGCAAGGCCATCGCGGACGCCGGCATCGACGCCTCGCAGATCGGCGCCGTGGTCGTCTCGACCGTGTCGCACTTCAGCCAGACCCCGGCCGTCGCCACCCTGATCGCCGACAAGCTCGGCACCGAGAAGGCCGCGGCGTTCGACATCTCGGCGGGCTGCGCGGGCTTCGGCTACGGCCTGACTCTGGCCAAGGGCATGATCGTCGAGGGTTCGGCGGAGTACGTCCTGGTCATCGGCGTGGAGCGGCTCTCGGACCTGACCGACCTGGAGGACCGGGCGACGGCCTTCCTGTTCGGCGACGGCGCGGGCGCGGTCGTGGTCGGCCCGTCCCAGGAGCCGGCCATCGGCCCGACGGTCTGGGGCTCGGAGGGCGACAAGTCCGAGACGATCAAGCAGACGGTGCCGTGGGACCGTTTCCGGATCGGCGACGTATCGGAGCTGCCCCTCGACAGCGAGGGCAACGTGAAGTTTCCTGCGATCACGCAGGAGGGCCAGGCGGTGTTCCGCTGGGCCGTGTTCGAGATGGCGAAGGTCGCCCAGCAGGCGCTGGAAGCGGCCGGGATCAGCCCGGACGACCTGGATGTCTTCATTCCGCACCAGGCCAACGTGCGGATCATCGACTCGATGGTGAAGACGCTGAAGCTGCCGGAGCACGTCACGGTCGCCCGTGACATCCGCACCACCGGCAACACCTCGGCCGCCTCGATCCCGCTCGCTATGGAGCGGCTCCTGGCGACCGGTGAGGCGAAGAGCGGCGACACCGCGCTCGTCATCGGCTTCGGGGCGGGTCTCGTCTACGCCGCGACGGTCGTTACTCTCCCCTAGGCACTCCGTGCCGGATCATGCGGTCCGGGGCGGAGCACAAGAGCCACACCCTCTGGAACATCTACGAAGGAGCGCCGCCATGGCCGCCACTCAGAAGGAGATCGTCGACGGTCTCGCCGAGATCGTGAACGAGATCGCCGGTATCCCGGTTGAGGACGTCCAGCTGGACAAGTCCTTCACCGACGACCTGGACGTCGACTCGCTGTCCATGGTCGAGGTCGTCGTCGCCGCCGAAGAGCGTTTCGACGTCAAGATCCCGGACGACGACGTCAAGAACCTCAAGACCGTCGGTGACGCGACCGACTACATCCTCAAGCACCAGAGCTGATCGACCGATCACTGCCTCTGGGCTGACTGCCCCGCCACCCGGCGGTGGCGCCGTACGAATCCGTATCCCGTTGGAGAAAGAATTCCCGTGAGCTCGACCAATCGCACCGTGGTCGTCACCGGTATCGGCGCAACCACACCGCTGGGTGGCGACGCAGCCTCTACCTGGGAGGGGCTGGTGGCCGGCAGGTCCGGCGTCAAGCCCCTCGAGCAGGAGTGGGCCGCCGACCAGGCGGTCCGCATCGCGGCCCCGGTCGCCGTGGACCCCTCCGAGGTCATTCCGCGGCCGCAGGCCCGCCGGCTGGACCGTTCGGCGCAGTTCGCGCTGGTCGCGGCCCAGGAGGCGTGGAAGGACGCCGGTTTCACCGCCAAGGCCGGTGAGGACGGCGCCGTCGACCCCGACCGGCTCGGGGCGGTCATCGCCTCCGGCATCGGCGGCGTGACGACCCTGCTGGACCAGTACGACGTGCTCAAGGAGAAGGGCGTACGCCGCGTCTCCCCGCACACCGTCCCCATGCTGATGCCGAACGGCCCCTCCGCCAACGTGGGTCTGGCCGTGGGCGCCCGGGCGGGCGTGCACACGCCGGTCTCCGCCTGCGCGTCGGGCGCCGAGGCCATCGGCTACGCCATCGAGATGATCCGTTCCGGCCGTGCCGACGTCGTCGTCGCGGGTGGCACGGAGGCGGCGATCCACCCGCTGCCCATCGCCGCCTTCGGCAACATGATGGCGATGTCCAAGAACAACGACGACCCGCAGGGCGCCTCGCGCCCCTGGGACATCGCCCGGGACGGCTTCGTCCTCGGCGAGGGCGCCGGCGTCCTCGTGCTGGAGTCCGCCGAGCACGCCGCCGAGCGCGGTGCCCGTGTCTACGCGGAGGCGGTCGGCCAGGGCATCTCCGCCGACAGCCACGACATCGTGCAGCCGGAGCCCGAGGGCCGCGGCATCTCCGCCGCCCTGCAGCACCTGCTGGACCGCACCGACCTGAACCCGGCGGAGATCGTGCACGTCAACGCGCACGCCACCTCGACGCCCGCCGGTGACCTCGCCGAGCTGAAGGCGCTGCGCAAGGTTCTCGGCGACGACGTGGACCACATGGCGGTCTCCGGCACCAAGTCGATGACCGGTCACCTCCTCGGCGGTGCGGGCGGCGTGGAGTCCGTCGCGACCGTGCTCGCCCTGTACCACCGGGTGGCGCCGCCGACCATCAACGTCGACAACATCGACCCCGAGGCCGAGGCCACCGCGGACATCGTCCGCGGCGAGGCCCGCAAGCTGCCCGTCGAGGGCCGCATCGCCGCGCTGAACGACTCGTTCGGCTTCGGCGGGCACAACGTGGTGCTGGCGTTCCGGACGGTCTGAGCGACCCCCGTACGCGCCTGAAAGGGCCCCCACCGGCCGGTGGGGGCCCTTTCGCGTGCCGTCGCGGCCGGCGCCCGGGGGCGCGGCGTCACACCACCTGGTGCAGCCAGCGCACCGGGGCGCCCTCGCCGGCGTACCGGAACGGCTCCAGTTCGTCGTCCCAGGGCTTGCCGAGGAGCTTGGCGATCTCCTTCTCCAGGTCGGTCTCGCCGGCCCGGGAGCGGGACAGGGCGGCCCGCAGGCGGTCCTCGGGGATCAGGATGTCGCCGTGGATTCCGGTGACGGCGTGAAAGATGCCGAGGTCGGGGGTGCAGCTGTAGCGCTCGCCCTCGGCTCCGGCGGACGGTTCCGCGGTGACCTCGAAGCGCAGCATCTGCCAGCCGCGCAGCGCGGACGCGAGTTTGGAGGCGATGCCGGCCTGGCCCTGCCAGGAGAACTCCGAGCGCCAGGTGCCGGGCGAGGCGGGCTGCCGGATCCAGTCCAGGGCGACGCGGGTGCCGAGCACACCGGCGACGGCCCACTCGACGTGCGGGCAGAGCGCGCGCGGCGCGGAGTGCACGTACAGGACTCCACGGGTCGTCACCGGAACCTCCGGGCTGAGCGGGACTTCTCGGAACGGGTGGAACGGCCGTGACCGGGTGGGCCACATGAGGGCGAGGCTACCGTGCGACGGCGCAAGGAGTGTGACGTACCGTCGGTCCAGGTGCCGGGAAACCGTCGGCATTCACCCGGCAGGACGCCTGTACGGATGTGAGCCGTCGCATCCGGGGCCCGGGAACCCTGGCGCCGTGTCATGGGTTGAGGACGTTGGAGGCACGAGGCGAGGGACGGTACCGGCATGGGGCAGGGGACGGATCACGGAACCCGGGTCCGATTGCGCCGTTCGCGTGCCCTGCTCGCCGTGCTGACCGCCGCCGTCCTCGGCGTGGCCGGCTGCGACGCCGCCGGCGGCGACTCCCCCGGCGCGTCCGGCACCGGCTCCGGGCGGCCGTCGCCGAGTCCCACGCCGGCCTGGGACACGAGCCCGAGGTCGGTCGCCGCGGTGGGCGACTCCATCACGCGCGGCTTCGACGCCTGCGCGATCCTGTCGGACTGCCCCGAGGTGTCGTGGGCGACCGGCAGCAGTGCCGAGGTCGACAGCCTGGCCGTGCGGCTGCTGGGGGCGAAGGCGGCCGGGCGGAGCTGGAACTACGCGGTCACCGGGGCCCGGATGGCGGATCTGACCGGGCAGGTGACGCGGGCGGCGGCACGGAGACCGGAACTGGTGACGGTGATGGCCGGGGCGAACGACGCCTGCCGGACCTCCACCGACGCGATGACCCCGGTGGCCGACTTCCGGGCGCAGTTCGAGGACGCGATGCGTACGCTGCGCCGGGAGCTGCCCAGGACGCAGGTGTACGTGGCCAGCATCCCGGACCTGAAGCGGCTGTGGTCCGAGGGGCGCACCAACCCGCTGGGCAGGCAGGTGTGGCAGCTCGGCATCTGCCCGTCGATGCTGGCCGACGCGGACGCCGTGGACGCGGCGGCGACGCTGCGGCGCAACACGGTGCGGGACCGCGTGGACGACTACAACGAGGTCCTGCGGGAGGTCTGCGCGAAGGACCGCAAGTGCCGTACCGACGGCGGGGCGGTGCACGGCTTCCGGTTCGGCACCGACCAGTTGAGCCAGTGGGACTGGTTCCACCCGAGCGTGGACGGGCAGGCCCGGCTGGCGGAGATCGCCTATCGCGCCGTCACCGCGAAGACCCCCTGACGGACCGCGCCGACGCAGGTCCGGGCGGGTCCCCGGCGTGTCCTAGAGTTCCGCACATGAACGAACTCTTCGGCACACTTTCCGACGGCACGCCGGTCCACCGCTGGACCCTGGAGCGGGCCGGCGTGCGGGTGCGGGTCCTGACGTACGGCGGGATCGTGCAGTCGGCCGAGGTCCCGGACCGGGACGGGCGCACCGCGGACGTGGTGCTGGGGTTCGCCGGTCCGGACGGCTATCTGGCGCACCCGGAGCCCTACTTCGGCGCGCTCGTCGGCCGGTACGCCAACCGGATCGCCGACGGCCGTTTCACGCTGGACGGGCGGACGTACACGCTGGCGCTCAACAACGGGCCCAACTCGCTGCACGGCGGCGAGCGCGGCTTCGACAAGCGCGTGTGGGACGCGGAGCCCGCCGGGCGGCACGGCGTCCGCCTGCGCAGGATCAGCCCGCACGGCGAGGAGGGCTTCCCGGGCCGCCTGGAGATCTCGGCGACGTACACGCTGGAGGAGCCGGGCGCGCTGCGGATCGCGTACGAGGCGGTGACCGACGCGCCGACCGTGGTGAACCCGACCAACCACAGCTACTTCAACCTGGGCGGCTCCGGTCACACGGGCGGACACGAGCTGCGGATCGACGCGTCCCGGATCACGCCGGTCGACGCGGACCTGATCCCGGCGGGTGCGCCCGCCGAGGTGGCGGGCACGCGCTTCGACTTCCGCCGGGCCCGCAAGGTCGGTGCGGGCTACGACCACAACTTCGTCCTCGACAAGGGCGTGACGGACACCGCGGTGCCGGTCGCCGAGCTGTACGACCCGGCGTCCGGGCGGGCGCTGACGGTGGCGACCACCGAGCCCGGCCTCCAGCTCTACACCGCGGACCACCTGGGCGAGCCGTTCGCGCCCGGCGACGGCATCGCGCTGGAGACGCAGCACTTCCCGGACTCCCCGAACCGGCCGGACTTCCCGAGCACGGTGCTGCGGCCGGGCGAGGTGTTCCGCTCGGAGACGGTGTACGGCTTCTCGGCGCGCTAGCCCTGGGCGGTGGCCGTGGACGGGCCGGACGGCGGCCGGCGGTCGGGGCGGCGGGCCGCGTGAGCCCCGGCCCGGCCGTCAGGTCCCGGACCGGGGCTGTCCCGCGGGGGTCGCCGTGCGGCGCCCCGGTCCGACCGTAATCGCCGCGGTGGCCCACCGGTCCGTCAAGCGGCGCCCGGTGCGCGGTTCGTACGAATCCTTCACAAACGGCCGCCGCGTCCGGCGGGGTCCGTGAACGTGCCGCCGGCCGCCGTGCCGTCGCCGGAGCCGTCTTCGGAGGGCTCGGTGCCGCCCTCGCGGGTCTCCTCGCCCAGCAGCTCCCGGGCGAGGAGCGTGGCGCCGGCGACCGCGCCCGGCATCAGGAACACGGCGACGAACGGCACCAGGAACGCCACGCCCAGGGGTGTGCCGAAGCCCCAGACCAGCGTCTTGCGGGAGCGGAGCAGGGCGAGGCGCTCGCGCAGCTCGACCCCGCGGCGCTGGAGGGCGACGGCGGCCAGTTCCTCGGTGAGGAAGAAGCCGGTGACGAAGAAGCCGATCACCGGCACGATCGTCTGGCCGACGACCGGCACGAAGCCGGCGGCGAAGAGCAGCACGCCCCAGACGGCGGCGCGCAGCAGGATGCGCAGGCTGTCGCGGGCGGAGATCCACAGCTCGCGCCAGAGCGGCAGGTTCGACACGGGTGCGGTGCCGTCCGGGGAGACGTCCCGGTCGACCCGCTCGGAGAGGCTCTCGTAGAAGGGCTGCCCGACCAGCAGCGTGACCGCGGTGAAGGTCAGGACCGCCATGAGCAGGGCGAGGGCGAACAGGACGGCGGTGAGCAGGCCGCGGAAGAGGCCGAGCCAGGGGCTCGGCCAGTCGTCGGCGAAGGGGGTCGCCCAGCCGACGACGTCCTCGCCCCACAGCGCCAGCGCGACCAGCACGGCCGCGTACAGCACGAGGGTGATCAGGCCCGGGAGGAGCCCGAAACCGTAGCTCTTGCCGTGCCGGGCCACCCAGCGCTGGCCCTTCAGGAGATGGCCGAATCCCGCCCCAAGATCACGCATGGGCGGAACTCTACCGGGCGCCGGAGGCCGCACCCCCGGGCTCGGGGACGCGGCCTCCGGTGTGCGTGAGGGGCCCGGTCAGGCGAGCGTCACGGTGATGTTCCCCCGGGTCGCCTTGGAGTACGGGCAGACCTGGTGGGCCTTCTCCACCAGGGCCCGCGCGGTGGCGGCGTCCACGGACGGGATCTCGGCGGAGATCTCGACGATGATGCCGAAGCCGTCGTCGTTCTTGCCGATGCCGACCTTGGCGGTGACGGTCGAACCCGAGACGTCGGCACCCTCCTGGCGGGCGACGACGGCGAGCGCGCCCTGGAAGCAGGCGCTGTAGCCGGCGGCGAAGAGCTGCTCGGGGTTGGTGCCGGCGCCGCTGCCGCCCATCTCCTTGGGCGGGTTCACGACCACGTCGAGCTTGCCGTCATCGGTGGCGACGCGTCCGTCGCGGCCGTTCTCGGCGGTGGCGACGGCGGTGTACAGGACCTCGGACTGCTGGATCGGCATGCGGGTGTCTTCCTCCTCGGTCCGCCGTGACTCGCGCCCACGATCACGACGGATTTCGGAATGACGCTACCGCATGGCGGAAATCCCGGGAAGGTCCGCCCTCCGGCTCAGAGCTTGACGATCATCTTGCCGGTGTTGTCGCCGCGCAGGACGCCGAGGAAGGCCTCGAGGTTGTTCTCGATGCCCTCGACCACCGTCTCGCGGTACTTCAGCTCGCCGGAGCGGACCCAGGGGCCGACCTCCTGGACGAACTGCGGCTGGAGGTCGTAGTGGTCGCCGACCAGGAAGCCCTCGATACGGCCGCGGGTCTGGATGAGGCGGGCGAGGTTCTTCGGGCCCGGGGCCGGCTCGGTGTTGTTGTAGACCGAGATCATGCCGCAGACGGCGATGCGGCCGTCCCGGTTGAGGGAGCCGATGGCGGCCTCCAGGTGGTCGCCGCCCACGTTGTCGAAGTAGACGTCGATGCCGTCCGGGGCGGCGGCGCGCAGCTGCTCGGCCACCGGTCCCTCCTTGTAGTTGAAGGCGGCGTCGAAGCCGTACTCGTCGACGAGCAGCTTGACCTTCTCGTCGGAACCGGCCGAGCCGATGACCCGCGAGGCGCCCTTGAGCTTCGCGATCTGGCCGACCTGGCTGCCGACGGCACCGGCGGCGCCGGAGACGAACACCGCGTCGCCCTCCTTGAAGGCGGCGGTACGCAGCAGGCCGGCGTAGGCGGTCAGGCCGGTCATGCCGAGCACGCCCAGGTACGTCGACAGGGGCGCGGCCTCCGGGTCCACCTTGACGGCGTTCGCGGCGTCCACGGCGGCGTACTCGCGCCAGCCGAAGAAGTGCAGGACGTGGTCGCCGACGGCGATGCCCTCGGCGTTGGAGGCGACGACCTCGCCGACGGCCCCGCCCTGCATGACCTTGCCGAGCTCGAAGGGCGCGACGTAGGACTTGGCGGCGCTCATGCGGCCGCGCATGTACGGGTCGACGGAGAGGAACAGGTTGCGCACGAGCACCTGGCCCTCACCCGGGGTGGGGACCTCCGCCTCGACGAGGGAGAAGTCCTCCGGCTTGGGCCAGCCGACCGGGCGGCTGAGCAGGTGCCATTCGCGGTTGACGGTGGGGAGAGCGGGGGAGTCGGCCATGGGGGACGCCTTCCTGGGGTGCGGGGAGAATGTTTCAGTGCCTGAAACAACCATGCGACTGAACATTTCAGGTTGTCAAACAACTGGGTACCCTGGATTCCATGGCCACACCACGCGACACTCCCCGCCGACCCGACGCGCTCACCCTCGAAGTCGTCGAACTGATCGGCGAGGTCGTGGCCCGCTTCCACGCGGACTACGAGGAGGCCGCGGCGGAGCGGGCCCTCACCGGGGCGCAGGCCAAGCTGCTCAGCCTGCTCTCGCTGGAGCCGCTGCCAATGCGGAAGCTGGCGCAGAAGCTGAAGTGCGAGCCGTCGAACGTCACGGGGATCGTGGACCGGCTGGAGGCGCGGGGGCTGGTGGAGCGCCGCCCGGACCCGGCCGACCGGCGGGTGAAGGTGGCGGCGGCGACGGAGGAGGGCCGGCGGGTGGCCCGGGACCTGCGGGAGACCTTGCGCTTCGCCCGGGAGCCGCTGGCGGGGCTGGCGGAGGAGGAGCGGGTCGCCCTGCGGGACGCCTTGCGGCGGATGCTGGGGGCCTGAACGCGGACCGGGCGGGGCCGCGGCTCACGCGCCGGCTAGGTGCACCACCACAGGAAGCGGTCGCACGTCTCCGTGGGGGTCGGATCCGGCGTGGGCGTCGGGGTGGGGGTCTCGGCCGGGGGCGGGGCGTCCGGGGGCGTCGACGGACCGTCCGGGCCTGGGGTCGCCTCCGGCGCCGGGGGCTCCGACGGGCTTCCGCTCCCGGTCGCCGCTCCCGGCTCCCCCGCGTCCGGGGACGACGACGCCGAGGCCGACGCGGACGCCGAGGCGGAGGCGGAAGCGGAGGCCGAGGCGGAGGCACCGGGGGACGGGCCCTCCGAGGACGAGGTCGATATCGAGGTCCCGGCGGCCGGTTCGGCCGAGGCCTCCCCCACCTCCCGCGCCGAGGCACCGTCCGCCGTCTCGCCCCCGGCGGCCGCCGGCTGCGCCGGGGAGTGCGCGGCGTCCGTGCCGAGTTCGGCGAGGCTCAGACCGCCGGCCGCCAGGACGAACCCCGCGGCGACGAGCAGCGTCCGGCGACGGCGCCGGCGGTGCGCGGCGGCCTTCCGGTCCCGGCGGCTCGCCCTGCCGCCACGGCCGGCCGGACCCTCGTCACCCGAGGCGCCGGAGGCATCCGCGGTGCCGGAGGCTTCGCCGGCGTAGGGGGTGCCGGCGGTGTCCGGTGCGCCGGTGGCCCCCGGCGGACGCTCCCCGGCCGCCGTCAAGTGGGCCTCGGACGCGGGGAGTCCGGGGGCAGGAGTGCCGCACCCAGGACAGGCGAGGGCGCCGTTGAGGTGCCGTCGGCACGGGTGGCAGAAGTCCATGACGCGGGAAGGTTAAGTTCTGCGACGGCCGTGTCTCCAGAGGCCGCTGTGAAGGTTGTGTGGGAAAGCGCCCGGGCCCGTCGCGCCCCGCCCTCGCCAAACTGCCGAAACCGTTACCTGTCCGACCCATTGACACCCCCGCCACCCCCTCCTTACTGTCACGCCAGCATTTCGAACGAGTGACGAAATATCGAACAGAGCGAAGGGCAACCGCCGTGCGCATCACCGGAATCAGCACACACGTGGTCGGGACGCCGTGGCGCAACCTGACGTACGTCCAGGTGCACACCGACGAGGGCCTCACCGGAGTCGGTGAGACCCGGATGCTCGGCCACACCGACGCCCTCCTCGGCTATCTGAAGGAGGCCGAGGCCAACCACATTCTCGGTTCCGACCCGTTCGCTGTCGAGGATCTGGTCCGCCGCATGAAGTACGGCGACTACGGCCGCGCCGGCGAGATCGTGATGTCCGGCATCGCGGTCGTCGAGATGGCGTGCTGGGACATCAAGGGCAAGGCCCTCGGCGTCCCCGTCTGGCAGCTCCTGGGCGGCCGGGTCACCGACAAGGTCAAGGCGTACGCCAACGGCTGGTACACCACCGAGCGGACGCCGGAGGCCTACCACAAGGCCGCGCAGGGCGTGATGGAGCGCGGGTACCGGGCGCTGAAGATCGATCCGTTCGGCACCGGGCACTTCGAGCTCGACCACGAGCAGACCCTGTACGCCGTGTCGCTGATCGAGGCCGTGCGCGACGCCATCGGCCCCGACGCCGAGCTGATGCTGGAGATGCACGGCCGCTTCTCCCCCGCCACCGCGGTGCGACTGGCCAGGGAGATGGCGCCCTTCAAGCCGGCCTGGCTGGAGGAGCCGGTGCCGCCGGAGAACCTCCGGGCGCTGAGGAAGGTCGCCGAGAAGGTGGACATCCCGGTCGCCACCGGTGAACGCATCCACGACCGGATCGAGTTCCGCGAGCTGTTCGAGGACCAGTCCGTCGACATCATCCAGCCCGACGTCGGCCACATCGGCGGCATCTGGGAGACCCGCAAGCTCGCCGCCACCGCCGAGACCCACTACACGCTCGTCGCCCCGCACAACGTCGGCGGCCCCGTGCTCACCGCCGCCAGCCTCCAGGTCGGCTTCACCGCGCCGAACTTCAAGATCCTGGAGCACTTCAACGACTTCGCCGACGCGGAGATCAAGAAGGTGGTCAAGGGAGCGCCGGTGGTGGACCCGGAGGACGGGTGCTTCCACCTGTCCGACGCCCCCGGCCTCGGCGTGGAGCTGGACACCGACGCGGCGGCCGAGTTCCCGCAGCAGCAGGCGCGGTTCGACCTGTGGGCCGAGGGCTGGGAGCAGCGCAAGCCCAAGGGGACGCAGGCATGAGCCGCGCGGTCGTCGTCGAGGCGCCGGGCGAGCACCGGCTCGTGGCGCACGAGCCCCGCGAACCCGGTCCCGGCGAGGCGTTGGTGCGGGTGCACGCCGCCGGGATCTGCGGCAGCGACCGCGAGGTCTACCAGGGCAACCGGCCCGAGGGGTACGTGCGGTACCCGCTCACGCCCGGGCACGAGTGGTCCGGGACCGTCGAGGCGGTCGGTGCCGGGGCGCCCGGGTCCCTGGTGGGACGCAAGGTCGTCGGCGAGGGCTTCCGCAACTGCCAGGTGTGCGACCGCTGCCACGCGGGCGAGACCACCCTGTGCGGCGCCGGGTACGAGGAGACCGGCTTCACCCAGCCGGGCGCCATGGCACCCACGCTGACCCTGCCCGCGCGCCTGCTGCACGTCCTGCCCGACGACGCCGACCTCACGGCCGCCGCCCTGCTGGAGCCGGCCGCCTGCGTCGCCGCCGCCGCGCTCAAGGCGAACGCCCGCCCCGGCGAGCGGGTCGCCGTCGTCGGCACCGGCACGCTCGGCATGTTCGCCGTGCAGTTCCTGCGCGCCGCCTCCCCGGCCGAACTGCTGGTCGTCGGCACGCGCGGGGACCGGGAGGCGCTGTCCCGGCAGTACGGGGCGACCGACTTCCGCACCAGGGACCAGCCCCTGCCGGACGACTTCGACGTCGTGATCGAGACCGCCGGGTCCGCGGACGCCGCCCGCACCTCCGCCGCGCTGCTGCGCAGGGGCGGGCGCCTGGTCCTGACCGGCATCCCGGCGCCGGGCGCCGGCGGTCTGGACCCGGCCGATCTGGTGGTGCGTCAGCTGGAGGTGCACACCGTCTTCGGGGCGCCGCCGGACGCCTGGGCGCACACCGTGCGGGTCTTCGGCGCCGGCCTGCTCGACCCGCTGCCGCTGGTGACGCACGAGCTGCCGCTCGCCGAGTTCGCGCGGGCCATCGAGCTGGTCGGCGCCGGTGACCCGAAGGTCGGCAAGGTGCTGCTGCGTCCCTGAGGCCGTACGCCGGTACGGGGGCGACCTGACGGCCCCCGTACCGGCGTACACCACCCGAACCGAGCTTTCCGTACCCTTCGCCGCGAACCATGTCCGGTATTTCGAACCGGCATCTCGGGGCGGCACATCGAACACGAAGGACAGCCCGTGACCGACTCTTCCGCCCAGGCAGCCGCCCGCCGGCCCGGCGAGCAGGCGCTCACCGCGCTCGGCCTGGCCGCGCCCGCCCTGGACCCCGCCGACGCCTCGCCGCACTCCTTCCCGGGCGGCGGCCGCTGGCGCACCGAGGTCCCCTCCTGCGAGGGGCCGGAGGCGCTGGCGGTGATCCTGAAGGAGTCCTCGCGGCTGGACGTGCCGATCCACCGGATCAGCCAGGGCAGCGGCGTCTGGATGCTGACCGACGCCGAGATCACCGAGATGGTCGAGTCCACCGCCGAACGCGACATCGAGCTCTGCCTGTTCACCGGGCCGCGCGGCACCTGGGACATCGGCGGATCCACCCGGACCGACTCCGGTGGCGCGGGGCTCCGGGCCCGCGGCCACGACGCGGTCGCCGGATGCGTCGAGGACGCCGTCCGGGCGACCGAGCTGGGCGTCAGGTGCCTGCTCGTCGCCGACGAGGGCGTGCTGTGGACGCTGCACCGGGCGCGGTCGGCCGGCGTCCTGCCGGCCGACACCACGCTGAAGCTGTCCGCGCTGGTGGGTCCCGTGAACCCGGCCTCGTACGAGGTGTACGAGCGGCTGGGCGCCGACTCGGTCAACGTGCCCAGCGATCTGACGCTGGACCACCTGACCGAAATCCGTCGGGTTTCGGCCGCGCCGATGGACATGTACATCGAGGCCCCGGACGACCTCGGGGGCTATGTGCGCATGTACGAGGTCGCCGAGCTGGTCCGGCGCGGCGCCCCGCTGTACCTGAAGTTCGGCCTGTCGAAGGCGCCGGGGATCTACCCCTACGGACACCACCTGCGGGAACTGACGCTGGCGACCGCCAAGGAGCGGGTGCGGCGCGGCCGGCTGGCCCTGGATCTCCTCGAACGGCACGGCGCCGCGGGGGACATGGCCCCGCTCGGCTCGCGGCTTCCGGGTCCGCTCAACCGGTTCGAGATCTCGTCATAACGTTCCGGAAACCCCCTTCACAAAAGACGACACGACCGCGCACAATCCCACACACCTGCTCTCGGTCGTTCCACCCTCAGCGCTTCCAGCGTGCCGGCACCACCAGACCGAGCCCTGCACCCACATCAAGGATGATGACCATGCGCAACCGCAGAGCCGCACTCGCAGCCATCGCCTCGGCCGCCACCCTCGCCCTCACCCTGACCGCCTGCGGCCAGAACAGCGAGGGCGGCGGCGAGGACGACAAGGGCGGCGCCGAAGGCGCCACCATCGGCATCGCGATGCCGACCAAGTCCTCCGAGCGCTGGATCGCCGACGGCGCCAACGTCGAGAAGGAACTGAAGGCCAAGGGGTACAAGACCAAGCTCGTCTACGGCGAGGACGACCCCGACCAGCAGGTCTCCCAGATCGAGAACATGATCACGCAGGGCGTGGACGCGCTGATCGTCGCCGCGATCGACAACAAGTCGCTCAACAACGTGCTCCAGCAGGCCAAGGACGCCGACATCCCGGTGATCTCCTACGACCGGCTGATCCTCGGCACCGAGAACGTCGACTACTACGCCTCGTTCGACAACGAGAAGGTCGGCGAGCTCCAGGGCGGCTACATCGTCGACAAGCTCGGTCTGAAGGCGGGCAAGAAGGGCCCCTTCAACATCGAGCTGTTCGCCGGCTCCAACGACGACAACAACACCAAGTACTTCTTCCAGGGCGCGATGAACGTCCTGAAGCCGTACATGGACAAGGGCGAGCTCGTCGTCCGGTCCAAGCAGACGGCCCTCAACCAGGTCACCACGCTGCGCTGGGACGGCGGCACCGCGCAGAAGCGCATGGACGACCTGCTGACCTCCAGCTACCGCAGCGCCCGCGTGGACGCGGTGCTCTCGCCGTACGACGGCATCTCCATCGGCATCCTGTCCGCCCTGAAGTCGGACGGCTACGGCTCCTCCGGCAAGGCCATGCCGGTCGTCACGGGCCAGGACGCCGAGGTCGCCTCGGTGAAGTCGATCGTCGCGGGCGACCAGACGCAGACCGTCTACAAGGACCTGCGCCAGCTCGCCAAGGTCGCCTCGAACATGGTCGACGCGGTGCTGCACGACAAGAAGCCCGAGGTCAACGACACCAAGTCGTACGACAACGGTGCCAAGGTCGTCCCCGCCTACCTGCTCCAGCCGGTCAGCGTCGACAAGGCCAACTACAAGCAGGTCCTCGTCGACGGCGGCTACTACAGCGAGAACGACCTCAAGTAACCGGGCCCACCCAAGGATTGGAAGGCACGACCATGGCGGGACCCGTCCTGGAAATGCGCTCGATCGTCAAGACCTTCCCCGGTGTCAAAGCGCTGTCGGACGTCACGCTGACCGTTCACCAGGGCGAGGTCCACGCCATCTGCGGCGAGAACGGCGCCGGGAAGTCGACCTTGATGAAGGTGCTCTCCGGCGTCCATCCGCACGGCAGTTACGAGGGGGACATCCTCTTCGAAGGGGAGACCTGCCGGTTCAAGGACATCCGGGCGAGCGAGCAGCACGGCATCGTGATCATCCACCAGGAGCTGGCGCTGGTGCCGTACCTCTCCATCGCGGAGAACATCTTCCTCGGCAACGAGCAGGCGACGCGCGGCGTCATCAGCTGGAACGAGACCCTGCGCAGGGCCACCGAGCTGATGCGCCGGGTCGGGCTCGACGAGCACCCGCAGACCCGCGTCGCGGACATCGGCGTCGGCAAGCAGCAGCTCGTGGAGATCGCGAAGGCACTGTCGAAGGAGGTGAAGCTCCTCGTCCTCGACGAGCCGACGGCCGCGCTCAACGACGAGGACAGCGGCAAGCTCCTGGAGCTGCTGCTGGAGCTGAAGTCCCAGGGGATGACCTCGATCATCATCTCCCACAAGCTCAACGAGATCCGCCGGGTCGCCGACTCGGTGACCATCCTCCGCGACGGCCGCACCATCGAGACCCTCGACGTGAAGGACGCGGGGACCACCGAGGACCGGATCATCAGCGGCATGATCGGCCGCGATCTCGACAACCGGTTCCCGCAGCGCACCCCGCACCGGGCGGAGACCGGCGCGGCACCGGCCCTGGAGATCCGCGACTGGACGGTCCACCACCCGATCGACCAGCAGCGCAAGATCGTCGACGGGGTGTCGATCAACGTACGGCGCGGCGAGATCGTCGGCATCGCCGGGCTGATGGGGGCCGGCCGCACCGAACTCGCGATGAGTGTCTTCGGCCGCACCTACGGCCGGCACGCCGAGGGCACGGTCCTCAAGGACGGCCGTGAGATACGGACCAGGACGGTGCCCGAGGCGGTCGCGCACGGCATCGCGTACGTCACCGAGGACCGCAAGCACTACGGGCTCAACCTGGACGACACCATCGGCCGCAACATCTCGCTCAGCGGTCTGGGCAAGGTGGCCCGGCGCGGGATCGTCGACGAGCACGAGGAGCGCAAGGTCGCCGAGCGGTTCCGCAGGACGATGAACATCAAGGCACCCAACGTGGCGGAACGGGTGGGCAGGCTGTCGGGCGGCAACCAGCAGAAGGTCGTCCTCAGCAAGTGGATCTTCGTGGGCCCGGACGTGCTGTTCCTGGACGAGCCGACCCGCGGGATCGATGTGGGCGCCAAGTTCGAGATCTACACGGTCATCGACAAGCTGGCCGCCGAGGGCAAAGCGGTGCTCTTCATCTCCTCCGAGCTCCCCGAACTGCTCGGTATGTGCGACCGCATCTACACCATGGCCGCGGGGCGGCTGACGGGCGAGTTCTCCCGGGCCGAGGCCACTCAGGACGTGCTGATGCGCCAGATGACGAAGGACAAAGAGGTAACGCGATGAGCACCGACGTGACCGCCAAGAGCCCGACGCCGGCGCCACCGGGCGGCGACGGCACGGGCCAGGCCGACGGCCTGCTGAAGCTGCTGCTGGACGGCATGCGCCAGAACATGCGGCAGTACGGCATGCTGATCGCGCTCGGCGCCATCGTGGCGCTGTTCGCCGTGTGGTCCGGTGGCGACCTGCTGCTGCCGCGCAACGTCTCCAACCTGGTCCTGCAGAACAGCTACATCCTGATCCTGGCGATCGGCATGATGATCGTCATCATCGCCGGGCACATCGACCTGTCCGTCGGCTCGGTCACCGCCTTCACCGGCGGTGTGGCGGCCGTACTGATGGTCCAGCACGACATACCGTGGCCGCTCGCGGTGGTGCTCTGCCTGGCCATCGGCGCGGCCGCGGGCGCGGCGCAGGGATTCCTGATCGCCTACGCCGGCATGCCGTCGTTCATCGTCACCCTCGCCGGCATGCTGATCTTCCGCGGTCTGACCGAGGTCTTCCTCAAGGGCCAGACGCTCGGCCCGTTCCCGGAGAGCCTGCAGAAGATCGCCAACGGGTTCCTGCCCGAGGTCGGCCCCAACACCAACTACCACAACCTCACGCTGCTGCTCGGTCTCGTGCTGATCGGCTTCGTGATCTGGCAGGAGGTCCGGGACCGCAGGCGCCAGCAGGAGTACTCGCTCGACGTCCTGCCGGGCTCGCTGTTCGCGGTCAAGTTGGCCGCGCTGACCGCCGTCGTGGTGATCTTCACCCTGCTGCTCGCCAGCTACAAGGGTGCTCCGGTGGTGCTGCTCATCCTGGCCGCGCTCCTGATCGGTTTCGGCTACGTGATGCGCAACGCGATCGTCGGCCGCCACGTCTACGCCATCGGCGGCAACCTGCCCGCGGCCAAGCTGTCGGGCGTGAAGGACAAGAAGGTCACCTTCCTGGTCTTCCTGAACATGGGCATGCTCGCGGCCCTGGCGGGTCTCGTCTTCGCCTCCCGCTTCAACGCGGCCTCGCCCAAGGCCGGCCTCAACTTCGAGCTGGAGGCCATCGCGGCCTCGTTCATCGGCGGCGCGTCGATGAGCGGCGGCGTCGGCACGGTCCTCGGCGCGATCATCGGCGGTCTGGTCCTGGGCGTGCTGAACAACGGCATGAACCTCGTCGGCATCGGCACCGACTGGCAGCAGGTCATCAAGGGCCTGGTGCTGCTGGCGGCGGTCGGGTTCGACGTGTGGAACAAGCGCAAGGTCGGTTCGTAGGTCACTTCGGGCCCCGCCCCCTCCGGGCGGGGCCCGCTTCTTCCACGGAAGTACGAGGAGCCGCAATGGAACTGAGCAGACGCACGGTCATGGCATCCGCCGCGGCCGCCGGCATCACCGCGACCGCCCTCGGCGGCACGGCGCACGCCACGGGAGGCAGGAAGCCGGTGAAGGAACTCTTCGGCAGGCTCGCCGACGGCACGAAGGTGTACCGCTGGTCGCTGGAGAACGGCGGCACGCGGATGAAGGTCCTGTCGTACGGCGGCGTCGTGCAGTCCCTGGAGATCCCCGACCGCCGGGGGCGCTACGAGAACGTCTCGCTGGGCTTCGACAACCTCGACGACTACGTGGCCCGCAGCCCGCACTTCGGCGCCCTGATCGGGCGGTACGGCAACCGCATCGCCAAGGGCCGCTTCACCCTGGACGGCAAGCAGTACCAGCTCTCCGTCAACGACGGCGAGAACTCCCTGCACGGCGGCGCCCTGGGCTTCGACTACCGGGTGTGGGACGTCGAGCCGTTCACCCGGGGCTCCGACGTGGGCCTGGTCCTGCACTACACCAGCGTCGACGGCGAGATGGGCTACCCGGGCACGCTCAGGGCCGAGGTGACGTACACGCTCACCCGGCGCGGCGAGTGGCGCATCGACTACGAGGCCACCACCGACAAGGCCACCGTCGTCAACCTCACCAGCCACGTCTACTGGAACCTGGCCGGCGAGGGCAGCGGCACGATCGAGGACCACGAACTGTCGATCGCCGCCTCCCGGTTCACGCCGACCGACGCCGGGCTGATCCCCACCGGCGAGCTGGCGAAGGTCGCGGGCACCCCGTTCGACTTCCGCCGCGCCAAGCCGATCGGCCGGGACATCCGGGACGGCCACCCGCAGCTCGTCACCGCCAAAGGATTCGACCACAACTGGGTGCTGGACAAGGGCATCACCGACCGGCCCGAGCACGTCGTCACCCTGCGCGACGCCTCCTCCGGCCGCACCCTGCGCATCGCCACCGACCAGCCGGGGCTCCAGTTCTACTCCGGCAACTTCCTCGACGGCACGCTGACCGGCACCGGCGGCTCCGTCTACCGGCAGGGCGACGCGCTGTGCCTGGAGACGCAGCACTTCCCGGACTCGCCGAACCAGCCGTCGTTCCCGTCGACCGTGCTGCGGCCGGGGCAGACGTACCGGACGACGACGGTGCACTCGTTCGGCGCGTGAGCCGCGACGCCGTGGGGGCGAAGCCGTGACGCCGTGACGCCGTGGGAGAGACACACTTTCTTCACACGAGTTGAACGGCGTCCCGTCCGCCTCCGTATGTGAGGGCGGCCCGCGTTCCCCCGCGCGGGCCGTCCACCGACGGAGGTCCCCCTTGTCCGGCAGCGTCACCTCGTTGTTCCGCAGCACCGCGGCGCACAGCCCGTCCATGGCGGCGCTGACGCGGGAGAGCGGCGACGGGGCGGGCGCCGGGCCGGTGGACTTCTGCATCCCCTGCAACCCGTACTTCCCCACCCCGGCGATGTTCGACGAGATGGCCGGCCGGCTGCGCGAGATCATCACGTACTACCCGAGCGGCGCCGACACCATCACCGCCGAGCTGTGCGGACTGCTGCGACTGCCCCCGCAGTGCGTGGCGATGGGCAACGGCTCCACCGAGCTGATCACCTGGATCGACCACCTGCTGGTCCGCGACTCCCTCGCCGTCCCCGTCCCCACCTTCGGCCGCTGGACCGACCAGCCCATGGAGACCGGCAAGCGGGTCGACATGTTCCCGCTCCAGGAGTCCGGCGGCTTCGCCCTCGACCTCGCGCAGTACGCGGAGTTCGTCCGGGCCAGGGGGACGCGCACGGTGGTGGTCTGCAACCCCAACAACCCCGACGGCGGCTATCTGCACAAGCAGGCGCTCGTGCAGTTCCTGGACGCGATGGCCGACCGGGACCTCGTGGTCGTCGACGAGTCCTTCCTGGAGTTCGCCGACGCCGAGGCCGAACCCAGCGTGGTCCAGGAGGCGATGCTGCGGCCCAACGTCGTCGTCCTGCGCAGCCTCGGCAAGAACTTCGGGCTGCACGGCATCCGCTTCGGCTACCTGGTCGCCAACCCCGCGCTCGCCGGGCGGGTGCGCGCCATGCTCCCCAAGTGGAACCTCAACTCCTTCGCGGAGCACGTGGTGTTCATGCTGCGCGACCACGGCCCCGAGTACGCGCAGAGCCTGCTCCAGGTCCGCCGGGACCGGCTGGAGATGGCCGCGCAGCTCTCGGCGCTGCCCGGTCTGACCGTGTACCCCTCCCAGGGCAACTTCCTCTTCGTCCGGCTCCCGGTGGGCGCCGAGGGCACCGTCGTCCGGGACCGCATGCTCACCGAGCACCGGGTGCTGGTCCGCGAGTGCGGCAACAAGATCGGGTCCTCCAGCCGCTTCCTGCGTCTCGTGGTGCGCCCCCAGGCGGACGTGCGCCGCCTGGTGTCCGGCCTGGAACAGGTGCTCTACGGGACCGGGAGGGGAGCCGCCGTGCCCGGGCCCGCCACCGGGACCGGCTACAGCTCGGGCACGGCGGCGGTGGACCGCCTCATGAGCGAGACCAACGGGGCCGGCCTGCGGCAGCTCGCCGCTCCGGCCACCGGCACCGGCATGCCGCTCCCCGCCGCGGTGCCCGTCGCCCCCGCGGCGGCGGTGCCCGGCCCGATGCCGGTGCCGGCGGAGCTGCCGGCGCAACCGCGACCGGTGCCGTTCCCCGCGCCGTCCCCCCAGCCGGCGCCGCCGTATCCGCAGCCGGTGCCGGTCCCCCACCCGGCACCGGTCCCCCAGCCCGTGCCCGCCCCGGCTCCGGCCGCCGCCGCGTATCCGGCGCCCACCGGCCCCACCCCGCCCGGTGTCCCGGCCCGCGGTGGTCTCACGGCCGCCCAGGTCCGGGGCACCAACGGCCTGGACCCGGTCCCGGCGGCGGGCCGCCCGGGTCCGCGGGCCTGGCCGGACGCGGCGGGCATGGGCCGCACGGGCTGACCCCGGCCGCCCGGCGGGGTCACGCACGGACCGTGACCCGGTCGTCCTACGGGTTCTCCCATGCCGCCGGTTCCGCCGCCAGTTCCCGCACCGGGGCGGGCAGCGCGTCCGCCGCCAGGTCCGCGATGGTCACGCCCTCCAGGATCCGGCGGACGTTGGCGCGCAGCGCCACCCACAGCGGCAGCAGCGGCCCCGCCGTGCCCGTGTACACGAGGCCCGTCGGCCGCTCGCCGCGGACCGAGACGATCGGGCCGTCCACCGCCCGGATGACGTCCGCGACCGTGACCGCCGACGCCTCGCGCGCCAGCCGGTACCCGCCGCCCCCGCCGCGCCGGCTCTCCACGATGCCGCCCCGGCGCAGGTCGCCGAGAATGCCCTCCAGGAACTTGTGCGGGATGTCCTGGGCGGTGGCGACCGTCTCCGCCTTCACGGGGCAGTCGCCCTGGCGGACGGCGAGTTCCAGGACCGCCCGTACCGCGTAGTCCGCCCGTGCCGAGATCCTCATACGTCCATTGTGCGGGGCGTTGTGGACAATGGGCCCGGCACAGGTGTCCCGGCCGACGCACCGGCACCGGCGGTACAGGCAACAGGAGAGGCTCCCTTGGAGCTCAGCAGACGAGTTTTCAGCGCCCTCGCGGGCACCACCGTCCTCGGTCTCGCCCTCGGCGGCAGCGTGAGCGGCGGGGCGGTGCCGGCCTCCGGCGCGCCCGGGCCCGTGCCCACCGGTCCGGCGCCCGCGCCGCCGGGCGCCGACGGGGTGCGCCACCGGATCGCCTTCGACCGGCACTCCCTGCTGGTCGACGGCAGGCGCCTGGTGCTGTGGGCCGGCGAGTTGCAGCCGTTCCGGCTGCCGAGTCCGTCCCTGTGGCGGGACGTGCTCCAGAAGATGCGGGCGCACGGCTTCAACGCGGTCGGTGTGCCCCTCGCGTGGAACCAGCACTCCCCCGCCCCGGGCCACTACGACTTCACCGGCGTCCGCGACCTGGACCTGTTCCTGCGGACGGCCGCCGAGACCGGCCTGTACGTCGTCCTGCGGCCGGGCCCGCACATCGGCGCGGACGTCGACGCCGGCGGTCTGCCGGGCTGGCTGACGGCGGCCGGGACCGACGCCCGGACCGCGGGACCGGCGTATCTGCGGCACGCCGACGAGTGGCTGACCCGCGTCAACGCCGTCGTCGCCCGGCACCAGTACACGCGGGGCACCGGCACGGTCCTGCTCTACCGCCTCGACGCCCCGCGGCCCGACGCGCTGGCCCGCCTCCGGGAGAAGGTCCGCGCGGACGGCATCGACGTGCCCCTCCTCCACGACGACTCCCCGCTCGCCCGGGGCGAGACGCACCGGGGCGCGGACGCGGCCGGGGCCCGGCGGGTCCATCTCGCCCACCTCGCCGACGGTGTCACGCTGCACGACGTCGGCACGGCGTTCGGCGGCACCTCGTGGGGCTGGCTGGCCGCGCCGTCGGCACCCACTCCCACGTACGACCCGGCGGCCGCGATCGACGAGGCGCGCAGGCCCACGGAGCGGCTCGCCCCGCTCCACCAGATCGGGCATCTCCTGCGCCACGTCCCGGACTTCACGCGGCTGGACGAGGCTCCCGCGGTCCGGGCCGGCGACGCCCGGATCCAGGTGCGGCACCTGGCCAACCCGGACACCGGCGCCGAGGTGTACGTCCTGCGCAACGACTCCGCCGCGGCCGTGACGTCCACCCTGCCGCTGGGCGGGACGGACGTGCCGGTGACCGTGCCCGCGCGGGACGCCCGCATGCTCGCCGCCGGCCTCGACCTGGGCGGGGGACGCAAGCTGGCCCACGCCACCGTGCAGCCCATGCTGACCCTCGGCGTCGGGCGGCTGGACATCGCCGCCTTCGTGGGCCGGGCCGGGGAGATGGCGCACCTCGTGCTGGACTGCCCGGAGGAGCCGTGGCCCACCCGGCTGGACGAGGAGGCCGCCTGGGCGTACGACAAGGAGCAGCTGCACGTGACGGTGCCGCTCGGGGCGGACGGCCTGGCCCGGGTGCGGGTGCGCAGCGGCGGCTCCGACCGGACGCTGCTGCTGCTCTTCGCGGACGACGCCACCTCCCTGCGGCTCTGGCCGTACGAGACCCCTTCGGGCAAGGGGCTCGTGTACGGCCCGGCGCTGCTGCGCGACGCCTCCCTGGACGGGAGCACGGTGCGGCTGACCGGCGACATGGTCGACGCCTACGGGCTGGAGGTGTGGGCGCCGCGCGGCATCACCGACGTCACCTGGAACGGCCGCGCGGTCGCCACGTCGGTCAGCCGTGCCCAGAGCATGCGGTCGCGGCGGCCGCTGCCCGGCGTGACGGAGCCGGCGCTGCCCGCGCTGGACGGCTGGCGGCGCCGGGACGAGAACCCGGAGGCCGAGCCCGGTTACGACGACTCGGGCTGGACGGTCGCCGACCGCCGGACGTCGCACAGCACGACGCGCGTGCCCGAGGAGCAGCCCGTGCTCTTCGCCGACGACTACGGCTACCACTACGGCGACGTCTGGTACCGGGGCCGGCTGACCGGCGCCGCGGGTCTGGAGTCCGTCTCCCTCACCGCCGCCACGGGCGCGCGGGGGATGCTGATGGCCTGGCTGGACGGGGAGCCGCTGGGCACGCACGACGTGGCGCGGCAGGACGGGAAGGGCACGTGGAGCGACACGGCCGGCTTCCTCGTGCCGGAGCGGCTGCGCGAGCGGCTGGGCGGGGGCCGGCCGCACTCCCCCGTCCTGTCCGTCCTGGTCCGGCGCACGCAGCGCGGGCAGGACGACGGCCGGGCGGCCCGGGGGCTCACGTCGGTCGTCTTCCGCGGCGCCTCGCCGGCCGTCCACTGGCGGGTGCGGGGCGCGGTGGCCCCCGACCCGGTGCGCGGGCCGCTCAACAACGGCGGGCTGTACGGGGAGCGCAAGGGCTGGCACCTGCCCGGGTACGACGACGGCGGCTGGGAGTCCGTGTCCCTGCCGCGCGCGGACCGGCGGCAGGGCGTCACGTGGTACCGGACGGTGTTCCGGCTGGACGTCCCGCCGGACGTGGACGCCTCCGTCGGTCTCGCCTTCGACGACGACCCGGCCCGCGACTACCGCGTCCAGGTCTTCCTGAACGGCTGGAACATGGGCGAGTACGTCAACGGCGGGAAGAGCCCGCAGCGCACGCTCGTGCTGCCGAACGGCATCCTGCGCACGCGCGCCGCCGCCAACACCCTCGCGCTGGCGGTGCTGGCCGGCGGCGGTACCCCGGCGGGGCCGGGTTCGGTACGGCTCACGCTGCTGGGCAGCGCGGCCGGGGGCGTGCCGGTGGCCCCGGTCGCCTCCCCCGGCCGCCGGGAGCCCTGAGCTCAGCGCAGCCGGATCACGTTCCAGGACAGCGGCTCCAGGACGGTGGTCAGCCTGCCGTCCGCCAGGGCCGTGCCCGTGACCGGGTGCGGGACGACCCGGTCGGGCTCGGCGAGCGTGTTGCGGGCGTCGGGGTCGGCGTCCGCGAGGACGCTGTGCTCCACGACCCCGGTGACGCCGAGGCCGCCGAGCGCGACCTCGAGCGGCAGCGGCTCGGTGCGGGAGCGGTTGACGGCGAAGACGGTCACCGTGCCGTCCTCGGCGCGGACGGCGGTGGCGTGCAGCAGGTCGGTCTCCCCGTACTTCCTCGTCTCGTACGCCGGTGAGTCCACCCGGACGTCGAGGACCTCGCCGCGGCCGTACCGGGAGGCCTGGGCGAAGGGGAAGAAGGTCGTCTGGCGCCAGGCGGGGCCGCCGGGTTCGGTCATGATCGGGGCGATGACGTTGACGAGCTGGGCGAGGCAGGCGACGGTGACGCGGTCGGCGTGCCGCAGCAGGGCGATCAGCAGCGAGCCGAGGACGACGGCGTCGGTGACGCTGTAGCTGTCCTCCAGCAGCCGCGGGGCCTCGGGCCAGTCCAGGGCGCTCACCTCGGACAGGGACCGGGACATGTACCAGACGTTCCACTCGTCGAAGGAGAGGTTGATCCTCTTCTTCGACTTGAGGCGGGCGCCGACGTGGTCGCAGGTGGCGACGACGTTCTCGATGAACGACTCCATGTCCACGGCGGAGGCCAGGAAGGAGTCGACGTCGCCGTCGAGCGGCTCGTAGTAGGCGTGCAGGGAGATGTGGTCGACGAGGTCGTACGTCTCCTCGAGCACCGTCGCCTCCCACGCGGCGAAGGTCTCCATGGACTGGCCGGAGGACCCGCAGGCGACGAGTTCGACGCCGGGGTCGATCTGGCGCATGGCGCGGGCCGTCTCGGCGGCGACGCGGCCGTACTCCGCGGCGGTCTTGTGGCCGGTCTGCCAGGGGCCGTCCATCTCGTTGCCGAGGCACCAGAGCCTGATGCCGAAGGGGTCCTTGTCGCCGTGCTCGGCACGCAGGTCCGACAGGGCGGTGCCGGAGGGGTGGTTGGCGTACTCCTGGAGTTCGAGGGCCTCGGCGACGCCCCGGGTGCCGAGGTTGACCGCCATCATCGGTTCGGCGTGGGGGCCGATCCTCCTGAGGAAGGCGATGTACTCGGACAGCCCGAAGCGGTTGGTCTCCGTCGAGCGCCAGGCCAGGTCCAGGCGGCGGGGGCGGTCCTCCACCGGGCCGACGGAGTCCTCCCACCTGTAGCCGGAGACGAAGTTTCCGCCGGGGTAGCGGATGACGGTCACCCCGAGTTCGCGGACCAGTTCGAGCACGTCCTGCCGGAGGCCGTCGGCGTCCGCGGTGGGGTGGCCCGGCTCGTGGATGCCGGTGTAGACGCAGCGGCCGAGGTGCTCCACGAACGAGCCGAAGAGGCGGGGGTCGACCGCGCCGACGGTGAAGGCGGGGTCGAGGGTGAAGCGGGCTGTTCGCATGGGTTCCTTCCGGAGCGGGGGTTCGGTCACTGGCCGGCGAGGCCGGTGTTCGCGCGACCGCCGGACCACCCGCCGCGGCCGGGAGGCGCCCGCGGCGCGGACCGGGCCGTCCCGTGCCTCGCCTCGTCTCATCGTTCGAGATCTCGGATCATGCTCGTCACTTCGAACGGGAACGTAAGGTGGGAGCGCGCCCACGTCAATAAGCCGAGCGTGACTTTCCGTTCGGGCGGCGGAGGTCGTTTCTTATGGAACGACGGTCTCCGGATCGCGGGACGCGGGCGGACCCCGGCGCGTAACCTCGGCAGGGCCGCGGACCGGTCCGCCGGACCCCGGGCCGGGCAGCCGCGGCACCCGCCCGCCGGGCACCGGGACCACCCGGTCGCGGAGGTGGCCGGGCGGACCGGAGTCTTGGCATATTGCACGGGGGCGGGATCGCGCGGCACCCCCGCGAGCGGAACGGAACCCGGGAGGAGAACGGTGCGCACGAGCAGGCAGATGCGTCGCCTCGCCGACGCGCTCATCGACCCCATCCGGGTGCCCGTCCCCGCGGACCCGGAGGCCCTGTTCGACGCGCTCGTCGCGTCCGTCGCCCAGTGGCGGGGCCGCGAGATCGTGGTCCGCCGGGAGACCTTCCCGCCCCACACCGCCAGCGGGCTCTGGCTGGAGGCCGGTACGCACGACGTCGTGGTGGTCGACCGGCGGGCCGCCGTGTGGCACCAGATCGTGATCCTCTGCCACGAGGTGTGGCACATGAGCCGGCACACGCCGCACGCGGACCCGTCCCCGGCCGGGGACGCCCCGCCCCGGCCCGTCGCCGCGCGCACCGACTTCAGCCTGACCGAGGAGCAGGAGGCCGACCGCTTCGGCATGCTGATGGGCCGTCGGCTGCGCGGCTGGCTGGAGGCCCCGCGGGACTCCGTGTACGCGGCGCGGGACGACGACGCCGAGGGACTGGCCGGGCGCATCGGAGCCGCGCTCAACTACCGCGGGCCCCACCGGTGAACGGCCTGGCCAACTACATCAGCTGCGCCGTGCTGTGGCTCGGCCTGGCCGCCCGGACCCCCGATCTCGTGCGTCACCGCCACGATCCCTACCTGCGCTCCCTCTGCGCGGTGCTGGGACTGGCCGGGCTCTGCTTCCTCCTCGGCGCCCCGCCCACCGTCGGCGCCGTCAACCGGCTCAGCGGCATCCCGAACCTGGCCGCGCCGCTCACGTACGCGTCGATCACCGCGTACGGCGCCGCCGCCCTGGTGCTGGTCGTCCACTGGCGGGGCGGGCCCCGGGTGCGCGTCGTCGCCCGCCGCTGGATCCTCGCCCACACGCTCGTCGTCCTCGGCATCGCGGTCACCTTCGCGCTGGGCGACGCGCCCGTGGAGCGCCGGACCGACCTGGACACCTACTACGCGACGACGCCGTACATCGGCCAGATGATCGTGCTGTACCTGGCCGGGCACCTCACCGCGGTCACGGTCACCACGGTGTCGGCGCTGCGCTGGGCCCGGCAGGTGCACGGCCCGCTGCGGGTGGGGCTGACGGTCCTGGGGGCCGGCACGCTGTGCAACGCCGGGTACAGCGTCGCCAAACTGGCGGCGGTGGCCGCGCGCTGGAGCGGGCGGGACTGGACGGTGCTCGTCACCGGGATCTCCCCGGCGGCGGCCGCGGTGAGCGCCTTCCTGACCGTCGCCGGGATACTGATCCCGCTGGTCGTCCCGCGGGCCGCCGAGTGGCGCCGGGCCGGGCGGGCGTACGCGCGGCTGGCTCCGCTGGAGCGGGTGCTCGACGACGTCCTCACCCGGCGCTCCCTGCGGCTGCCCCGGCCCCGCCTGTCCTCCCCCGCGACCCGGCTGGTGTGGCGGCAGACCAGCATCCACAACGCCCTGAGCCACCTCGCCCCGCATCTCGACGGCGCGCTGTACGACCGCACGCACGAGGCCGTGCTGCGGGCCACCGGCGACCGGGAGCGGGCCGAGGCGCACGCGTGGGCGGTGGTCGTGGCCTCGGCGGCACGCGCGAGGGAACTCTGGGACACTCCTGCGGGCAGGACGTACGGCGGCGCCCGCCCCGGCCCGGCCGGCCGGCTGCCCGAGCGACTGCCCGGACCGGCCGCGCTGGTGCGTGTCGCCGACGCGCTGGCCACCGCCCGTCCCGCCGCCGCGGCCCGGGAACGCGGCGCCGCGGCCACGGCGGGCGGGGCATGAACCGCACGCGAGTGGACCGGGCGCGCGTGAACCGGCCGACGAGGGAGGGAGGTTGTCCGGCATGAGTCTCGTCGTGTATCTGGCGGCCGGGGCGTTCGGGCTGTCCTGCCTGGTGCTGCTGCGCCGGCCGCGCGGCCCGGTCCGCAGCCCGCTGGCCCTGTCCACCTGCGCGGCGATCCTCCTCGGCTCCCTGGTCCTCGTCTGCGCGGCCCCGCTGACCCTCGCCGCCGTCAACGACCTCACCGGCGTACCCAACTTCGGGGCGCCCCTGACGTACGGGATGCTGTCGGCCTACAGCTGCGCACTGCTCGTGCTGCTGATCAACTGGCGGGGCGGCTCGCGCGCGCGGATCCGGCGCCGGGTGCTGCGCAGCATGGCCGCCTACGGGCTGCTGATCGTCGCGCTCGTCGCCCTGTTCGTGCTCGCCGACGCGCACACGGAACGGCTCACCGACCTCGACACGTACTACGCGAACACCCCGTACATGCGGGAGATGATCCTGCTGTACCTGCTCGGGCACAGCGCCGCGACGCTGGTGATGTGCGCCGTGTGCGTCCGGTGGCTGCGGGAGGTCGACGGGCTGCTGCGGACCGGGCTGCGGCTGATCCTGGTCGGCAGCCTGCTGGACGTGGTCGGTTTCCAGCTCGCCAAGTACACGGCGGTCGTGGCCCGTTGGCAGGGGCACGACCTGGACTTCCTGTCCACGACGCTCGCCCCGCCCATGGCCTCGCTCGGCGCCCTGACCTGCTCGGCGGGTTTCGTGCTGCCGCGGCTGCTGCCGGCGCTCGTGGCCCAGTGGCGGGGGCTGGACGACTACCGCGGGCTCGGCCCGCTGTGGTCACTGCTGCGGTTCGTGCCGACCGCCCCGAAACCGCCGGCCTCCTGGTGGCAGCTTCCCCGGGAGCGGCTCCAGTGGCGCGAGGTGTCCATCCACGACGCGCTGCTCGCCCTGGCCCCGTACTTCGACGACCGGGTGCGGGAACGGGAACGGGACGCCGCCCTGCGCGCGGGCCGCTCCGCCCACGAGGCGCGGCTGGCCGCCGAGGCGGCGATGCTCGCCGACGCCGCGCGCCGCGCCGCCGAGCGGCAGGCGCCGCTGGACACCCCGAGCGCGTACCGGCTGCACGCCACGGAGGTCCCCGGCCCGGGCGGTCTGGTGGAGCTGGCCCGGGCCCTGGCGGCCTCTCCGGCCGGCGCCACCGTGCGCGAGGGTACGGTGAGGGCCGCCCACGGCTGGACCCACGGCTGAACCCGCCCGGGTCCGGCGGAAGTTGGCCGTGGCCCGGCCGAACCGGAGGAGACCCATGTCCCGTAGAGCTGTCGTCATCGGTGCCGGGCTCGCCGGCATGCTGGCCGCGGCGGCGTTGTCCACCGCGGTGGACGAGGTCGTCGTGCTGGAGCGCGACGAGCTGCCCGACGGGCCGGAGCACCGCCGGGGCCTGCCGCAGGGGCGGCACGCCCATCTGCTGATGGCCGGGGGCCTGGCCGCCATGGAGGACCTCGTCCCCGGCGCCGGGATGCGCGAGCGCCTGCTCGCGGCCGGGGCGCACGAGATACCGCTGAGCTCGGGCATGCTGGCGCTGACGCCCGACGGCTGGCTGCGGCGCTGGCGCCACGAGGGCCCCGCCATGATCACGTGCAGCCGGGCGCTGCTGGACTGGTCGGTGCGCCGGGCGGTCCTCGAACGGACCGGGATCGGCGTCCGCCGGGCCGTCGTGCGGGAAGTGACGGGCGGTTCGCGGCGCGTCACGGGTGTCCGCGTCGCGGCGGCGGACGGCACCGGGGACGAGGTCCTCGACGCCGGCCTCGTCGTCGACGCGAGCGGTCGCGGCTCGCGGCTGCTCACCTGGCTGGACGGCCTCGGCGTGCCCGGCGTCCGGGAGCGGACCGTGGACTCCGGCCTGGTCAACGCCACCCGCGTCTACCGTGTGCCGGAGGGCGCCGGGCGGTTCCCGCTGACGGTCGTGCAGGCCGACCCGTACGTGTCCCGGCCGGGCCGCAGCGGCATGGTCCTGCCCATCGAGGGCGACCGCTGGATGGTCAGCCTCGCCGGGACGCGGGGCGGCGAGCCCCCGGCGGACCCGGAGGGCTTCCTGCGGTACGCGCTGGAGCTGCCCGACCCGATCGTGGGCCGGCTGGTCTCGGGCGCCGAACCGCTCACCGGGGTGCACGTCAGCCGCAGCACCAGCAACGTGCGGCGCTACGTGGAGAAGGCCCGGCACTGGCCCGAGGGCCTCGTCGTCCTCGGCGACGCGCTGGCCACCTTCAACCCGGCCTACGGGCAGGGCATGTCGGTGGCCGCGCTGGGCGCGCGCGTCCTGGCCGGGGAGGTGCGGCGGGCCGGCCCCACCGCGCCCGGCCTCGCCCGCCGCGTGCAGCGCCGGGCGGCCCGGTCGGTCGACGCGGCGTGGGCCATGGCCGTCGGACAGGACGTCAGGTACCCGGACACGCGCGGCGGAAGTCCGAACGCCGCCGACCGTCTCGTCACCGCGTACACCCGGCGCCTGACGCGGACGGCGGCCGGTTCCCCTCAGGCGGCCGCCGCCCTGTGGGACGTGACCAGCATCCTGGCGGGCCCGGCCCGTGTGCTGCGCCCGGCCGCCCTGCTGGCCGCGCTGGCCGGTCCCCCGCTGCCCCCGGCGACCGAGCCGCCGCTGACCCCGTCCGAACGGGACGTCCTGCGCGCCCTGGACCGCACCGGCGCCTGAGCCGCCGGGCAGGGCCCCGGTCAGCCGGCGAACGCCGGCTGCCGCAGCCCCCGGCCCGCTCCGGGCACCACCAGCACCGACCCGGCGAGCGGGTGCGGGGCGGTGAGGCCGGTACGGGCCGTGGTGACGTACAGGTCGGTCAGGCCGGCACCGCCGAACGCGCAGGCCGTGACGAGCGGGACGGGCAGTCCGACCACCCGGTCCAGGGCACCGTCCGGCGTGTAGCGGCGCACCGCCGAACCGCCCCACAGCGCCACCCACACGCAGCCCTCGGCGTCGACGGCGAGCCCGTCCGGGAAGCCGGCGTCCTCCTCGACGGCGGCGAACGGGCGCCGGCCGGAGACCCGGCCGGTGGCGGCGTCGTGGTCGAGGACGTCGATCCGGCGGGTCGGCGAGTCGACGTAGTACATCAGCCGGCCGTCCGGGCTCCAGCCGGTGCCGTTGCTGACCGCCACGTCGTCCAGGACGGTCGTCACGGTGCCGTCGCCCGTGAGGCGGGAGAGCGTGCCGCCGCCGGGGGCCTCGTCGTAGCGCATGGTGCCGGCCCAGAGGCTGCCGTCGGGGGCGACGGCGGCGTCGTTGGCCCGGCGTCCGGGGACGGGGTCGTGGTGCAGCAGGCGGAAGGCCCCGTCGGGGTCGAGGACGCCGATGCCGTCGCGCAGGTTCAGGACGAGCCCGCCCCCGGCCCGCGGCTTGGCCGCGCCCACGTGCTGCCCGGTGGTGCGCACCGTCCTCCGTCCGGAGACGGGGTCGTAGGTGTGCACGCGGCTGCCCAGGATGTCCACCCAGATCAGCCGGCCCGCGTCCGCGTCCCAGGTCGGGCCCTCGCCGAGGGCGGCCTCGGCCCGTACCGCCACCTCGTAGGTCATGCCGGGCTCCGGTGGCCGAGGCGCTCGGACAGGTCGGCGGCGCCCTTCACGGCGAGCTCCTCCAGCTCGGCGCGGCGCTCCTCGCTCCAGCGGATCATGGGCACGGAGATCGACAGCGCGGCGACGACCCTGCCGGTGCGGTCCCGGACCGGGGCGGCCACGCAGGAGACGTCCGGGTTGGACTCGCGGTTCTCCACCGCGATGCCGCGCTCGCGGATCCCGGCCAGGGCCGTGCGCAGCGACGCCGGGTCGGTGATGCTGTTCGGCGTCATCGCGGTCAGCTCGGCGCCGTCGGGGAAGCGCGCGGCGACCTCGGGCTCGGGCAGGGAGGCCAGCAGCATCTTGCCGACGGACGTGCAGTGGGCGGGCAGCCGGCGCCCGGCCGCCGACACCATGCGCACCGCGTGCGTGGAGTCGACCTTGGCGATGTAGATGACGTCGGTGTCCTCCAGGATCGCCACGTGCACGGTCTCGTCGCAGGTCTCGGCGACGCTCCGGGCGACCTGCTGGCCCTCGGCGGCGAGGTCGAGGTGCTCGGCGTAGCGGGCGCCGAGCTGGTACGGACGCACCCCGAGCCGGTACCGTCCGGGCTGGCCCGCGACGGGGACGATGTACTTGCGGGCGGCGAGGGTGGTGACCAGTTCGTGCACGGTGGTGCGCGGCAGCTGGAGCCTGCGCACGATGTCGGGGGCGGAGAGCGTGCCGTCCCCGTCGAGGAAGAGCTCCAGTATGTCGAGAGCCCGGGTCACGGCGGGTACGAGACGTCCCATGTCCGGCCCCCTCCCTAGGTGTCTCAGGCGCCTGCGGTCGCGATACCCGATGTTCGAGATATCAACAGGCGATCGGAATGGCGAACACAGGCTACTCATACTGCGTTTGCCCCGGCAATGGGCACGCGGGCCCGGCCTGCCACGGTGCGCGACGATGGGCCCATGCCCTCCGCGAAGCGCCCCGCCGGCCCGTTCACGCCGCTCGACTTCCAGCTCGTGCTGCTGCGCCGCATGGCCGACCACAACCCGGGCCTGGTCGAGGACGCCCGCCGCGAACTGGGGGCCTCGATCGCGGACATGCGGGAGGCCAACCGGCGCTGGCAGGCGATGCTCCGCTCGCCGCATGCCCGTTCCGCCGCCGCACGCTACCGCTCGGTGCTGGGCGAGCCGGAGTCGGCGGCCCCGCGCCGCATCGGGGACCTGGAGTGCGAGGCCCGGCTGTGGCGGCTGCCCCTGTGGCCGGACCTGCGCTTCGAGGTGCTCGTGGCCGGCCGGGGCGTCGTCTGGAACGAGTGGCTGGTCCGCGCCCCCGGCGCCCAGGGACCGCCGCTGCGCACGCTGGACGACCTGACCCCCTGGTCCTGCACGGTCGACGAGGCCGCCCGCGCCTTCGCCCCGGCCCGGCCGCTCCAGGGCTCGGCGCCCACCCGGTGGGGGCTCGCCCTCACCGCCCCGGACGCGCGCGGGAGGCGGCACGAGGTGGTCGCGGAGTTCACCTGGGGGCTGCTCCAGCGGACGGCGGCCGTGCCGCGGGGGTGACGTGACCGGCGTCAACCTCCCGCCGCGTCGGATCGCGGTGGGGCCGGGGTAGGAACCGGGTGTCCGTTCCCCGAGCCCCCAGGAGCAACGCGTGTCCTCCCTCTTCCCCGCCCTCACCAGCGCCCCGGACGGCCGCGCCGCCCTGCGCTTCGGAGAACGCTCCCTCACCTACGGGGAACTGGCCGCGGCGGCCGGGGCCGTCGGGGAACGGGTGCGGGGCGCCGGGCGGGTGGCCGTGTGGGCGACGCCGGCGCTGGAGACCGCCGTCGCCGTCGTGGGCACCCTGCTCGCCGGCGTCGCCGCCGTGCCGCTCAACCCGAAGTCGGGCGACCAGGAGCTCGGCCACATCCTGTCCGACAGCGGCCCGGCCCTGGTGCTGGCCGCGCCCGGCGACGAACTGCCCGGGCCGCTCGCGGGACTGCCGCGCGTGGACGTCGACGTGCGCGCCGCCGGCCCCGCCCCCGCGGACGACGGCGGCCCCGGGGACGCGGCGCTGATCGTCTACACCTCCGGCACCACCGGCCCGCCCAAGGGCGCCGTCATCCCCCGGCGGGCCCTCGCCGCCACCCTGGACGCGCTCGCCGACGCCTGGCAGTGGACCGGCGACGACGTGCTGGTGCACGGGCTGCCGCTGTTCCACGTGCACGGGCTGGTGCTCGGGATCCTCGGCCCGCTGCGGCGCGGCGGATCGGTGCGGCACCTCGGCCGGTTCGGCACCGAGGGCGTGGCGCGGGAGCTGAGCGCCGGCGCGACCATGCTGTTCGGGGTGCCGACGATGTACCACCGGGTCGCGGAGGCCCTGCCCGGCGACCCGGAGCTGGCCAAGGCGCTCGCGGGCGCCCGGCTGCTGGTGTCCGGGTCGGCCGCGCTGCCCGTGCACGACCACGAGCGCATCGCCGCCGCGACCGGCCGGCGCGTGATCGAGCGGTACGGCATGACGGAGACCCTGATGAACACGAGCGTCCGCGCGGACGGCGAGCCCCGCGCCGGGACCGTGGGCGTACCGCTGCCGGGGGTGGAGCTGCGGCTCGTGGAGGAGGACGGCACGCCGATCACGGCGTACGACGGGGAGACCGTCGGCGAGATCCAGGTGCGCGGCCCGAACCTGTTCACGGAGTACCTCAACCGCCCCGACGCCACCGCCGCCGCCTTCACCGGGGACGGGTTCTTCCGCACCGGCGACATGGCGGTGCGCGATCCCGACGGCTACGTCCGCATCGTCGGCCGCAAGGCCACCGACCTGATCAAGAGCGGCGGGTACAAGATCGGGGCCGGGGAGATCGAGAACGCGCTGCTGGAGCACCCGGGGGTGCGGGAGGCGGCCGTCACCGGGGAACCCGACCCGGACCTCGGCGAGCGGGTCGTGGCCTGGATCGTCCCGGCCGAGGCCCAGGCGCCGCCCACCCTGGAGGAGCTGGCCGCGCACGTCGCCGGCCGGCTCGCCCCGCACAAGCGGCCCCGCGTCCTGCGGTGCCTGGACGCCCTGCCCCGCAACGACATGGGGAAGATCATGAAGCGGGCGCTGGCCCATGACTGACCGGCTCCCGGCCCGCGCGTTCCTCGCCCTCCTCACCGACGACTTCGCCGAACTCCCCCACCCGGGCGGCGACCCGGCGGGCGGCGGCCCGGAACCCGACGGCCCGCTCGGCTGGCCCGGCTACGGCGCCCAGCGCGCCCGCGCCGCCCGGCGCACCGGCGAGACGGAGTCCGTGGTCTGCGGGACCGGGCACGTCGAGGGGGTGCGTGCCGTGCTGCTCGCCTTCGAGTTCGGGTTCCTCGGCGGCTCGCTCGGCCGGCGCACGGGCGACCGGCTGGAGGCGGCGTACGCGTACGCGCGGGAGCACCGGCTGCCGGTCGTGCCGCTGGTCGCCACCGGGGGCAGCCGGATGCAGGAGGGGATGTTCGCGCTGACCCAGCTCCAGCGGGTGGCCCGCCAGTCGGCGCTCACCCGCGAGGCGGGCCTTCCGCAGATCGCCGTGCTGCGGGACCCGGCCACCGGGGGCGGCTGGGCGACGCTGGGCGCGGGCGCCGACGTGGTCCTCGCGCTGCCCGGCGCCCAGGTGGGCTTCGCCGGTTCCCGGGTCCGGCCGCCGGACGCCGACCCGGCGGCGTACACCGCCGAGGCGCAGGTGGCGGCGGGCAGCGCGGACGCCGTCGTGCCCTCCGGGGAGCTGCGCGGGACGCTGGGGCGCTGGCTGCGGCTGCTGACGGCGCCGTCGGACGCCCCGGCGCCGGTGCCCGAGCCGCTGGGCGCGACCGGCCTGCCGGCAACGGGGTGGGAGGCGGTCCGGCGGGCCCGGGCGCCCGGCCGGCCGCGCGCCGGGGCCTACCTGGACGCCTACTTCACCCACCGCGTCGCCCTGTCCGGCGACCGCTGCGGCGGCACGGACGCCGGGGGCATGCTGTGCGGCTTCGGCGAGCACGCGGGGCGGACGGTCGCGTACGCCGCCCAGACCGGGGCGGCGACCAGGCCCGCCGGATTCCGCACCGCCGCCCGGCTGGTCCGGCTCGCGGACCGGCTCGGCATCCCGGTGCTGACCCTGGTGGACACCCCGGGCGCGGCGAACGACGCGGAGGCCGAGCGCCAGGGGGCCGGCGCCGCGATCGCCGACCTGTTCGGTGCCGTGGCCGCGGCCCGGACGCCGGTGACCACGCTGGTGATCGGGGAGGGCGGTTCGGGCGGCGCGCTGGCCCTGGCCGCGCCCGGCGGCACCTGGGCCACGCCGGACAGCTACTTCTCCGTCATCGCGCCGGAGCTCGCCGCGGCCATCCTGAAGCGCGCCCCGGACGAGGTGGAGGCTACGGCCGGCCAACTTCGCCTGCGTCCGCAGGACTTGGCGGAGCTGGGCGTGCTGCGGCTTCGAACAGGGGAGCAGTTGTTCCCTGGAACAGGTGATCGTCGCTCATGAGATCGCACGGGGCTCGTGCGCCCGGTGATACTTACGGTGCGCGAGCGACGGGCTGCAGACCGTGAGCGAGCGCCAGTCCCACACATGCACAGCGCTAGGAGCCGCACGATCATGAACCTTCTCACCGACATCCTCGCCGGCCTCGTCCACTTCGTCGGCCTGCTGGTCTGACGGTCCGGGAAACACGACGGCGCCGCCTCCCCGTCCCAGGGAGGCGGCGCCGTCCGCGTGCTACCGGACGCCCACGGCCCGCACGATCTCCTGCGTGACCGAGCCGCCCCGGTCGTCACGCGCCGAGGCCCGCAGCGAGACGTGCTCGGCACCGCGCGGCACGTCCAGCGTCCCGTGCCAGGACGCGCCCTTGCCGGTCAGCCGGACCGGCTTCCAGGACTCGCCGTCGTCGTAGGACACCTGGAGCGTCCCGCCGCCGATCGTCCCGGTGTCCGGGGCACCCGCCACGTACTCGGCGCCGAGCCCGACCGACAGCTTCCGCCCGCCGCGCACCTCGCCCGCGAGGTCGGTGTCCACGTCGAAGGACAGGTTGATCAGGGGCAGGAAGGTCCACCGGTCCTCGGGGGTCGCGGCCGACCGGAAGGTCCACTCGGCGTGGCCCCTCGTCCCGAGCCTCCAGCGGTCCGCGTCCAGCGCGGTGTCCGTGACCAGCTTGTACGTGTGCTCGTCGGCGGGGGCGGCATCCACGTAGGCGGCGGACGACGGCCCCTCGTCGACCAGCTCCCCGTCCAGGTACACCGCCGTGGTCTGGGTCATCCCGCTGCCCTCGCTCCACACGTCGCCGAAGCCGGTGTGGTCGGGACCGGAGTCCCCCCAGCCGGGGGCGTTGAACTGGAGCCGGTCGCCGGCGCGCTGCTGGCCCCAGCCCAGCCCGGTGCCGAGCCACGGGTGCCAGACGGGCTTGAACCAGTCGAGCACCGGCCGCGTCCCGCCCTCGTACCGCACCAGCCCGCCGCGCTGCTCCAGCGCGCCGTCGGCGGCGTCCACGGACTCGTGCCACAGCTGACCGGGCCCGGTCGAGACGTACTCGGTGCGTTCGGCCGGGTAGTCGATGCGCTCCTTGAAGCCGATACCGATCGGGAAGGTGCCGGTGATGGAGTACCGGAACTCACCCCCGGCCACCGGCTCGGCGGCGTGGTACTTCGTGTGCACGGCGGCCAGGTCACGGGTGCCGGGCTCGTACGTCAGGTCCCGGTCGGGCACCCCGCCGGGGTGTCCCTCGGACAGGTCGTACACGAAGGGCGTGTCGCGCGTGCCGGTCATGTCGACGCGGCCCGCCGCGCGCAGCCGGGCGGCGTCGGCGGCGTTCACCGTGGCGATCGTGAGCGGCCGGTCGGCGTTGTCGTCCGTGCCCCACCACGCCATCAGCCGGCCGGGCGCGTCGTCGGTGACGAACAGCGCCTTGGCGCCCGCGTCCTGGGCGGCCTGGGCGAGGGCGGCCGGTTCGGTGCCCTCGGTGAGCCGGGCGAGGACCGCCTTGCCCTTCGCCCCGGTGACCGGGCCGGCGCCGGCGTCGACGAGCGGCAGCCTGGTCCGTCCCTCGGCGAGCGTGCCGCCCGGCTGCACGACGGCCTCGGTGATCCCCTTGGCCTCCAGCATCGGCCTGCCGAGCCGCCACACGGTCCGGTACTCGAAGCCGCCCTGGGCGACCTTCCCGGTGGGCGCGGCGAAGACGCTGTCGTACGTCAGGGGCACCTGCACCGCGCCGAACAGGTCGGAGCCGTTCGCGCTGCGGTCGAACTCCATGAGGAGCTGCCGGGTCTCGGTGCGCCGGCCGACGTCCGCGCGGACCTCGCGCAGCTTCCGGCCGTCGAGGGTGATCTCCCGGTCCCGGTCGAGGACGACCTCGGGGGCCGCGAGGAAGCCGAGGCCGAGCGAGTCGGCGCCGTGGCTGCCGCGCACGTCGAGGAAGGAGGTCAGGCTGTACGTCCCCGGGGCGAGCCGCAGCCGGAGGGTGCCGGAGTCGCCGACGTGGGCGGGCACGGTGTCGACGCCCTCGGCCAGCCGCTGGACGGCGAGATCGGCGGCGGTCGCCGCGCCCGCGCGGTCCTTGACGTGGACGGTGAGCGTGTACCGCTCCTCCTCCTTGACCAGCCCGAACGCGGTGTGCGCGACGGGCGTGCCGCCGGTGGAGGCCACGATCTGCCCGCCGGTGTTCCCGACCGGTGCCTTCGCGCCGTCCCCGGTCACCGTGGTGGACGCCGTGCCGTGCGCGGGCACGGTGAGCGTGGTGTCGGCGAGGGCGGCGACGCCGTCGGGCGCCCCCTGCACGGACAGGTCCAGCGCGACGGGGGCGTCGGAGGAGTTGGTGTAGGTGACGGTGCGGGTGACCGGCTCGTTGCCGTCGTAGGGCCAGGAGTAGAAGCCGAGGTCGGCGCTGCCCGTCGCGGTGATCCGCGCGCCGACGGCGTCGGGCACGCTGACCCGGCCTGCGCCGAGCTGGTAGGCGGAGGCGTCGAGCCGCTTCGACGTGGACATCAGCGCGTCCTTGAGCTGCGCGCCGGTCCAGTCGGGGTGCTCCTCGGCGAGCAGGGCGGCCACTCCGGCGACGTGCGGCGTCGCCATCGACGTGCCGTCCATGGAGGTGTAGTCGCCGGTGCCCTCGCTGAGCCGGGACCGGGCGGCGAGGATGCCGACGCCGGGGGCGGACAGGTCGGGCTTGAGCGCGTTGTCCCCGTAGCGGGGGCCGGCGCTGGTGAACCAGGCCGCCCGGTCGGCGGAGTCGACGGCGCCGACGGTCAGCGCCGCGTCGGCGGCACCCGGCGAGCCTATGGAGGAGGGCGCGCCGGTGTTGCCGGCGGCGATCACGAACAGCGCGCCGGTCTCGCGGGAGAGGGTGTCGACGGCCTGCGCCATGGGGTCGGTGCCGTCGCTCGCCTCGGTCGACCCGAGGCTCATCGAGACGATGTCGGCCCCGACGTCCCGGGCGGCCCACTCCATCCCGGCGATGATCTCGGACTCGCTGCCCGAGCCCTGGTCGTTCAGGACCTTGCCGACGGCGAGCGTGGCGCCGGGCGCGACGCCCTTCTCCCTGCCGTCGGAGGCGGCACCGCTGCCGCCGACGGTGGAGGTGACGTGCGTGCCGTGGCCGTGCCGGTCGGCGACCTCCTCCCCCGCGATGAAGCTGCGGCTCTGCGCGATCCGCCCGGCGAGGTCGGGGTGGCCGGCGTCCACGCCGCTGTCCAGCACGGCGACGGTGACGCCCTTGCCGGTCAGCCCGGCCTGCCAGGCCTCGGGGGTGCCGATCTGGGCGTTGCTCTCGGCCATGGCCGCGGTGACCCGGCCGTCGAGCCACACCTCGTCGATGCCGTCCTGCCCGGTGAACGCCCGCCAGAAGGTGCGCCCCTTGTCCGCGTCGACGGCGGCGCCGCGCACGCTGGGCAGTGCCCGCGTCCGCTCGGCGCCGCGCGGGGTGAGGGTCCGCGCGTCCTTCTCGTACGTCACGATCAGCGGCAGCTCGCCGCTCTCGCCGTCGGCGAGGCCCTGGCGCAGCAGCTCGTCGACGTCGAAGAGCCGTTCGTCGAGCCGCCCGGCGCGCAGGTAGGGCAGGGCCTCGTCCGGTACGACGCTGATCGCGCCGTTCGCGTTCTGGGTGCGCACGGCGCCGGTGGCGCCCGCCGGCCGTTCGACGGTGACGGTCCGCCGGCCGCCGCCGAGGTCGGTGACGGTCACCCGGTCGCCGGTGACGAGGGTGACGGTACGGGTGGCCGCCTGGATCCGGGTGCCCTGGGGAGCCTCGCGCGCCGTCGCGGCCGGTGCGGCCGGCAACAGCGCCAGCGCGAGCCCGGCCGACAGGAGGGTCGCCACGCGTCTGACTGGTCCTCTGTTCATCCTCGCCTCTCTTCGTGGAGTGCTGCGAAGAGTCTCAGGGGGCATGTGGTGCAGGGGAGTTGTCCGGACGTGGCGGGTTGGCGCCCCGGCAGGTTCCCGCCACGCGCCGACGGCACCGCGCGGCGGCTCCCGGCGTCCCCGCGCCCCGGCGCCGTACGCCGGAGCCGCGGACCGCCGGCGGGGTGCGCTCCGCCGCCCCCCGTTCGGCGGCCCCCCGCCCGGCCCCCTCCGGGCGGCGCCCGCCGCCGCCCGCGCGCACGATGCCTAGAAGACCGGCCACCCCGCCGGACCCGCACGGTCCGCGCTCTCGGGAGGAACTGCCATGACCGCCACTCTGGAGCAGCTGCGCCGCTGCCACTTCGGCGTCGACCTCGGCGCGTCGAGGACCCGGGTCTATGTGAAGGGCACCGGGCTGGTCGTCGACCAGCCGTCCGCCGCCGCGGTGAACACGCGCACCGGCGCGCTCATCGCGGTGGGCGAGCTCGCGGAGAAGATGACCGGCCGCACCCCCGGCTACATCAGGGTCGTACGGCCGGTCTCCGGCGGCACGGTCGTCGACATCGAGATGGCCCAGCGCATGCTGCGCCACCTGCTCGGCGACAAGATCCGCCGGACGCTGCGCCGCAAGCCCCGGCTGCGCGCCGCCGTCTGCACGCCGCACGACGCCGATCCGCTGGCCCAGCGGGCGGCGATCGAGACGCTGGTCGGGCTCGGCGCCCGGCGGGTGGAGCTCGTCGACACCCTGATCGCCGCGGCGGTCGGCTGCGGGCTGCCCGTGGAACAGCCCGAGGCGACGATGATCATGGTGTGCGGGGCGCACTCCACGCAGGTCGCGGTGCTCTCCCTCGGCTCGACCGTCACCGCCGAGCGCATCCCGGTCGGCGGCGAGGCCGTGGACCACGCGATCGTGCAGCTCCTGCGCCACCAGCACGAACTGGTCCTGCCCAGCCAGTCGGTGCGGCCGCTCCAGCTCGCCCTGTCCGGGAACGGGCTCACCCCGCAGGGCCCTACGTCCACCGAGATCCACGGGCGGGACGTGGCGACCGGACTGGCCCGCAGCGTGAAGGTCGACACCGCGGCGGTGCGCAACGCGATCCAGACGCCGCTGACCGCCGTGCTCGACGGCATCGGCAAGGTGCTGCGCGACTGCCCGCCGGACCTGGTCGCGGACCTCGCCGACCGCGGGATCATGATGGTCGGCGGCAGTGCGCTGCTGCCCGGCTTCGACCAGATGCTGCGTCAGGCGACCGGCATGCCGGTGCACATCGCGGAGCGGCCCGACGTGTGCGCCGTCCAGGGGCTCGGCACGATGCTGGAGGGCCGGGTCGAACCGCTGGTGCTGGACCCGCTGGCCGACTGACCCGGCCGGGAGTCCGACGGCATGACCCCACGGCCCGCGTCACGCCTGAACCGCCTTCTCGACGCCGTCCTCTGCGTCGGCACCGACCTCGACCTGCGCGGCACCCTGCGGAACGTCGTGGACGGCGCCGCCGAGCTCACCGGAGCGGCCCGCGCGACCCTGACCCCCGCCGACCCGGACGCGACCGGCCTCTCCGAGATCCGCACCGGCCCCGGGGAGGGCGCCGCCGGGACCGGGCACCGGCTGCGGGTGCCGATCCACGTGCGGGACGAGGAGTTCGGCGAGCTGCGGCTGGCCGGGCCGCCCGGCGGTGGTCCGTTCACGGCCGACGACGAGCAGTTGCTGCGGGTCCTCGCCGCGCAGGCCGGCATCGCCATCGGCAACGCCCGGCTGTACGAGACGGCGCGGCAGCGCGAACGCTGGATCGAGGGCGCCGCGGCCGTCACCACCGCGCTGCTCACCGGCGAGAGCGCGGAGGACGCCCTGACGACGGTCGCGGAACGGGCCCGGCTGCTCGCCGGCGCCTCGGCGGGGGTCATCCTCCAGCCGACCGCCGAGGACGGCATGGAGATCGTGACCGCCTCGGCGCCCGACGACCCGGACGGCATCGTCGGCGCGGTCATCGCCCCCGGCAGCCCCGTCCTGGAGCAGCTCCTCGGCGGCGAGCCGGTGTTCGTCGCGGACTCGGCGACCGACCCGCGCATGACCACGCGCGTGCGGCACCGGTTCGGACCCAGCATGATGCTGCCGTTGCAGGCGAACGGCCGGCTGATCGGCACGCTGGCGCTGCCCCGCCGCCGCGGCGGCCGCCCCTACACGGACGTCGAACGGCTGCTCGCCACCCAGTTCGCGTCCCAGGCCGCCCTGGCCCTGGTCCTCGCCGACGCCCGGCGCGGCCGGGAGCGCCTCGCGGTCTACGAGGACCGCGACCGCATCGCCCGCGACCTGCACGACCTGGTGGTGCAGCGGCTGTTCGCCACCGGCATGATGCTGGAGTCCACCCGGCGCCGCCCCGGGGCGGACCAGGTCGGCGACCTGCTCGGCCGGGCGGTGGACGAACTGCGGTCCACGGTCCAGGAGGTCCGCACGGCGATCCTCGCGCTCCAGCAGCCCCCGGCCGGACCGCCGGCCGGCCTGCGCGGCCGGGTGCTGCGCGAGACCGCGTCCGCGGCCGCCCGGCTCGGCTTCCCGCCCTCCACCCACTTCAGGGGCCCCGTCGACAGCCGCGTGCCGGACGGGGTCGCCGACGGCCTCCTCGACGCCCTGCGCCGCGCCCTGGCCGCCGCGTCGCGCGGGCACGGCGTCTCCCGCGTCGAGGTCTCCGTCGACGCGACCGCGTCGCTGCCGGACGGCCGCGACGCCGTGCGGCTGACGGTCACGCACGACGGCACGCCCGAGGGGACGTCCGGCGCCCCGGTGTCCGGCGGGGACCCCGGCGGCACGGCCGCCGAGGGCGGCACCCCGGTGACGACGGCCACCTGGCAGTCGCCCCTCTGAGCGGGCGGCCCGGCCGGAACCCGCACAGCCTTTACCCGTCCGTGGGCCGGTCATTCCCCGCAGCGGGGTGTACCGCCCGGGGACGGGGGGCAGGCGCTCCGGCAGACGGGGGCCGGGTGACGTCGCGGTCGTCGTCGGGGAACAACGAGGACGCACAAGGCGGTGACATGACCTCAGGGGCACCACCACGTCCGGCGGGGAGGCCGGCCGCCCTGGTGATCGAGGGCCGTGCGGAGGAGGGCCGAGCGCTGCTCGTCGCGCACGGAGAGCTGGTCCACGGGTGTGCGGACGTCCTGGCCGAGGCCCTGGCCGCACTGCCCGCGGGCATCGACCGGGTCGACCTGGACATGGGCGGCGTGGTCTTCATGGACACGGCCGGACTGCAGTTCCTGGAGCTGCTGCGCGACTACGGCGACCGGTGGGCGGTGCCGGTGACGGCACGGAACTGGACCGGCCAGCCGCGCAGGATCCTCGAACTGCTCGGCCTGGACACCACCGCTCCCCTGCGCGGCACGCCCCGCCCCTCCACCGCGGAGCCGGTGGGCTCGGCGGTGGCGGCGGAGCGGTCGGAGCGGCTGCACGTGCTGCAGGAGGAGGTGGAGCAGCTCCGCCAGGCCATCGCCTCCCGTCCGGTCATCGACCAGGCGAGGGGCGTCCTGATGGCGCTGCACGCCTGTACGCCGGACGAGGCGTGGCACATCCTGCGGGAGGCCTCGCAGCTGTCCAACACCAAGCTGCGGACGGTGGCCGCGGCGGTGACCGACGGCGCCCGCGACGACGGCCCGCCGCCACCGCCCGAGGTACGCGCGGCGCTGCGGACGGCCCTGGACCGGGCCCGCCGCTGAGGCCGGTCCCGGTGGCGTGGTACCGACACGGGGGGCGGGGGTACTCGGCGCGGGAGAGCGGTCCGGCAGGAGGTGCCACGATGAGCGAACAGACCCCGTCCCAGGCTGAGGGCGAGCGCGACGACGAGCGGACGGACGTCCCGAACCCGTCGCAGACGACCCCGTCGCAGGCCGAGGGCGAACGCGACGACGAGACCGAGGAAGGCGGCGAGGGAGGCCGGTGATCCGGCGTCCCCCGCGCGGGGTGGGTGGTGCTCGGTGGGGCGGGTGGGACTCGAACCCACGGCCGACGGATTATGAGTCCGCTGCTCTAACCGGCTGAGCTACCGCCCCATGAACGGCGTGTCGCGTACATGTGTGCGCGCCGTCTGCCGCAGCATAGCCGCTCATACGATCTCCTGCCTCGGCTGGTCGGCTCACCACGGCGCCTTCACGACCTTGGGACACCGCAGCGTGCCGCGCGGTTCCCGTGGGTTCCCGGCAGTTGCGGGAGCAAGCGTCCGGACATGAAAAAGGACCCCGCAGGGTCCTCGTTCAACATGCTCCCCCGACTGGACTCGAACCAGTAACCTGCCGGTTAACAGCCGGCTGCTCTGCCAATTGAGCTACGGAGGACCGAGCTCCCCCGACTGGACTCGAACCAGTAACCTGCCGGTTAACAGCCGGCTGCTCTGCCAATTGAGCTACGGAGGAATGCCTCGTTGCATCGAACGCACCCACCCGGGTATTCGCCAGGGGGCGCGCGCTCGCTGCGACACATACATTAGCGCAAGCAGGGGGGTGCTTCGCCAATCGGTACTCCCCGGCACCTACGGAGCTATGCAAGGGAAGGTGGCCGCCATGCGATACCGGCTCACATTCGTCGTCGGACTCGCCCTCGGATACGTGCTCGGCACGAAGGCCGGGCGTGAGCGTTACGAGCAGTTGAGGAAGTCCGCCCGGCAGGTCGCACAGAACCCGGCGGTCCGCAACACCGCGGAGTCGGCGGCACAGCAGGGCCGCCACATCGCGGACAAGGCCTACCACGTGGTGAGCGACAAGGTCGGCGACCGGATGCCGGACTCGGTGGCCCAGCGGGTGCGGTCGCTGCGCGAGCGCAACGCGGGCGGCAGCGCCTCGGACGACTGGGGCACCAGCAACACCTGAGGCGTGTGCCCCCACCCGGTACGGACACCTGCCGCCGTGCGGCAGAATTTCCGCATGGGGATAGTCGCCGGGTTGGACAGTGCGCCCGATTTCACTCGTATCGTCGTCTGTGATGCGGACACGGGTGCCGTGCTCCGGCAGGGATACGCGCCGCATCCGGTCGAGAGCCCCGAGGGCGGCGGCCGGCCCTCCGACGTGGACCCGCAGGCCTGGCTGCTGTCCCTGGGGGAGGCCGCCGGCGGCGGGTTGCTGGAGGGCGTGCAGGCCATCGGGGTCTCGGCCCAGGCCAACTCGGTCGTGCCGCTGGACTCGCAGGGCAACACCGTGCGTCCGGCCATGGTGGGCGGCGACAAGCGCTCGCAGGTGGCGGCGGCCGACCTGATCGACGCGCTCGGCGGGCGCGAGGAATGGGCGCAGGCGGTGGGCTGCGTGCCCCAGGCGCCGCAGCCGGTGACCAAGCTGCGCTGGCTGGCCAGGACCGAGCCCGAGGCCGCCGCGCGGACCGCCGTGCTGCTCCAGGCCCACGACTGGCTGGTGTGGCAGCTCCTGGGGCGGCCGGCCCGCCGGACCACCGACCGGGGCGGCGCCTCCGGGACCGGCTACTGGTCGGCGGCGACCGGCGGGTACCGGCCCGATCTGGTCGAGCTGGCGCTCGGGCACCAGGCGATGCTGCCGGAGGTGATCGGCCCGTCCGACGCGGCCGGCACGACGCCGGAGGGCCTGCTGATCTCCGCGGGGACCGGCGAGACGATGGCCGCCGCCTTCGGGCTCGGCATCGGGCTCGGCGACGCGGTCGTCTCCCTCGGCGCCTCCGGGTCCGTCATGGCCGTGCACCCCGAGGCGCTCGTCGACCGGAGCGGCATGATCACCTCCCTGGCCGACGCCACCGGCATGCACCTGCCGGTCGTCACCACCCTGAACGCCGTACGGACCCTGCGCGGCACCGCCGAACTGCTCGGTCTGCCGGACCTGGAGAGCCTGTCCGACCTGGCGATGAAGTCGACGCCGGGCGCGCACGGGCTGGTCCTGCTGCCGTACCTGGAGGGCGAGCGGACGCCGAACCTGCCGCACACCGCCGGGACGCTGGCCGGGCTGCGGCGCGAGTCGATGAAGCCCGAGCACCTGGCGCGGGCCGCGTTCGAGGGCATGCTGTGCGGCCTCGCCGACGCCCTGGACGTGCTGCGCGGCCGGGGTGTGGACGTACGGCGGGTGTTCCTGCTGGGGGCGGCGGCGGAGCTGGCGGCCGTGCAGGCGGTGGCACCGGCGCTGTTCGGGGTGCAGGTCGTCGTACCGCAGCCCGCGGACTACGCGGCGACCGGCGCGGCCCGGCAGGCGGCCTGGGCGCTGGGCGTGTCGCGGGGGACGCTGGACCCGCGCACCCCCCCGGCCTGGCAGGGCGCGGTCGCGCAGGTGCTGGAGCCGGGCGAGGAGCTGGCCGTGGGCCAGGCGGTGCGCCAGCAGTTCGTGTCGGTGCGTGAGCAGACCCACCCGGGGGCGCTGCGCTAGGCGGCCGGGCCCGGGGCGCCCGTACGGCCGGAAGTACGACGCTGTCGGCTTAATCGGTTGAGGTAACGCGGGTGGAGTGTCCGACGATAGGTGCCAGGGGCGACCGACCGCCCCTGTCGCCGACTCCGAGAGACCCAGCGTGCTCATACGACTCCTGCGGACCTGTCTCAGGCCCTACAAGAAACCCATCGCCCTGCTGGTGGCGCTGCAGTTCCTGCAGACCTGCGCCAGCCTCTACCTGCCGACCCTGAACGCGGACATCATCGACAACGGTGTCGTCAGCGGTGACTCCGGCTACATCCTGGGCTACGGCGCTCTGATGATCGGCATCTCGCTGGTGCAGGTCGTGTGCAACATCGGTGCCGTCCACTACGGCGCCCGTACCGCCTCGGCGCTCGGCCGGGACCTGCGGGGTGCCGTCTTCGACCGGGTGCAGTCCTTCTCCGCGCGGGAGGTCGGCGGCTTCGGCGCGCCCTCTCTGATCACGCGGACGACGAACGACGTGCAGCAGGTCCAGATGCTGGCCCTGATGACGTTCACGCTGATGGTGTCGGCGCCCATCATGTGCGTGGGCGGCATCGTGATGGCGCTGGGCCTGGACGTGCCGCTGTCCGGGGTGCTCGTCGGGGTCGTGCCGGTGCTGGCGGTCTGCGTGACGCTGATCGTGCGGCGGCTGCGGCCCCTGTTCCGGGCCATGCAGGCGCGGCTGGACACGGTGAACCGGGTGCTGCGCGAGCAGATCACCGGCAACCGGGTCATCCGCGCCTTCGTGCGGGACGAGTACGAGCAGCAGCGGTTCCGGAAGGCCAACGCGGACCTGACGGAGGTGGCGCTGGGCACCGGCAACCTGCTCGCGCTGATGTTCCCGGTGGTCATGACGGTGGTGAACCTGTCGTCGATCGCGGTGGTCTGGTTCGGCGCCCACCGGATCGAGAGCGGCGGGATGCAGATCGGCGACCTGACCGCGTTCCTGGCCTACCTGATGCAGATCGTCATGTCCGTGATGATGGCCACCTTCATGTTCATGATGGTGCCGCGCGCCGAGGTGTGCGCCGAGCGGATCCAGGAGGTACTGGACACGGAGAGCAGCGTGGTGCCGCCCCTCGCGCCGGTCACCGAGCTGCGCCGGCACGGCCACCTGGAGGTCCGCGGTGCCGGCTTCCGGTATCCGGGGGCCGAGGAGCCGGTGCTGAAGGGCATCGACCTGGTGGCCCGGCCGGGCGAGACGACCGCCGTCATCGGCTCGACCGGCAGCGGCAAGTCCACGCTGCTGGGGCTGGTGCCGCGGCTGTTCGACGCCACGGACGGGGAGGTGCTGGTCGACGGCGTGGACGTGCGGACCGTCGACCCGAAGGTGCTGGCCCGGATCGTGAGCCTGGTGCCGCAGAAGCCGTACCTCTTCGCGGGCACGGTCGCGACCAACCTGCGCTACGGGAATCCGGACGCCACGGACGAGGAGCTGTGGCACGCGCTGGAGGTGGCCCAGGCGAAGGAGTTCGTCGAGCGGCTGGAGGGCGGGCTGGACGCGCCGGTCTCGCAGGGCGGGACCAATGTGTCGGGTGGCCAGCGGCAGCGGCTCGCGATCGCCCGGACACTGGTGCAGCGCCCGGAGATCTACCTGTTCGACGACTCCTTCTCGGCGCTCGACTACGCCACCGACGCCGCGCTGCGCGCCGCGCTGTCGCGGGAGACGGCCGAGGCGACCGTGGTGATCGTGGCGCAGCGCGTGGCGACCATCCGGGACGCCGACCGGATCATCGTGCTGGACGAGGGGCGGGTGGTCGGCGTGGGCCGGCACCACGAGCTGATGGCGGACAACGAGACCTACCGGGAGATCGTGCTCTCCCAGCTCACGGAAGCGGAGGCTGCCTGATGGCGGGGCCCGGGGGGCGCATGATGGCCGGGGGCGGTCCCGACCAGCGGTCGATGGACTTCAAGGGGTCGGGCAAACGGCTCGTCGCCCAGTTCCGGCCGGAGCGCGTGACGATCTACGCGCTGCTGGCCTGTGTGGTGCTCAGCGTCGGTCTCAACGTGGTCGGGCCGAAGATCCTCGGCAGGGCCACCGACCTGGTCTTCGCGGGCATCGTCGGGCGGGACATGCCGTCCGGGGCGACGAAGGATCAGGTCCTCGCGTCCATGCGGGAGCGCGGTGACGGGGACGTCGCCGACATGCTGCGCGGCACGGACTTCACGCCGGGCGAGGGCATCGACTTCACCGCCGTGGGACACGTGCTGCTGCTGGCGCTGGCGGTGTTCGCCGTGGCCGGGCTGCTGATGGCGGTGGCGACGCGGCTGGTGAACCGGGCGGTGAACCGGACGATGTTCCGGCTGCGCGAGGACGTGCAGACGAAGCTGTCGCGGCTGCCGCTGTCGTACTTCGACAAGCGTCAGCGCGGCGAGGTGCTGTCGCGTGCGACGAACGACATCGACAACATCGGGCAGACGCTCCAGCAGTCGATGGGCCAGCTCATCAACTCGCTGCTGACCATCATCGGCGTGCTGGCGATGATGTTCTACGTCTCCTGGATCCTGGCGCTGGTCGCGCTGGTGACGGTGCCGCTGTCCTTCGTGGTCGCCACACGGGTCGGCAAGCGGTCGCAGCCGCAGTTCGTGCAGCAGTGGCGCTCGACGGGGCAGCTGAACGCGCACATCGAGGAGATGTACACCGGGCACGCGCTGGTGAAGGTGTTCGGCCGGCAGGAGGAGTCGGCGAAGCAGTTCGCCGAGCACAACGACGCGCTGTACGAGGCCGGGTTCAAGGCGCAGTTCAACAGCGGCGTCATGCAGCCGCTGATGATGTTCGTGTCGAACCTGAACTACGTGCTCGTCGCGGTCGTCGGCGGCCTGCGGGTGGCCTCGGGCTCGCTGTCGATCGGTGACGTGCAGGCCTTCATCCAGTACTCGCGGCAGTTCTCGATGCCGCTGACGCAGGTGGCGTCGATGGCGAATCTGGTGCAGTCGGGCGTGGCGTCGGCGGAGCGGATCTTCGAGCTGCTGGACGCGGAGGAGCAGTCGGCGGACCCGATCCCCGGCGTCCGGCCCGAGGAGCTGCGCGGGCGGGTGGAGCTGGAGCACGTGTCGTTCCGCTACGACCCGGAGAAGCCGCTGATCGAGGACCTGTCGCTGACGGTGGAGCCGGGGCACACGGTCGCCATCGTCGGCCCGACGGGCGCCGGCAAGACCACGCTGGTCAACCTGCTGATGCGGTTCTACGAGGTGTCCGGCGGCCGGATCACCCTGGACGGCGTCGACGTCGCGAAGATGTCCCGGGACGAGCTGCGGGCCGGGATCGGCATGGTGCTCCAGGACACCTGGCTCTTCGGCGGCACCATCGCGGAGAACATCGCGTACGGCGCGTCCCGCGAGGTCACCCGGGGCGAGATCGAGGAGGCGGCGCGGGCGGCGCACGCGGACCGGTTCGTGCGGACGCTGCCCGACGGCTACGACACCGTGATCGACGACGAGGGCACGGGGGTGAGCGCCGGTGAGAAGCAGCTCATCACCATCGCGCGGGCCTTCCTGTCCGACCCGGTGATCCTGGTGCTGGACGAGGCGACGAGTTCGGTGGACACCCGGACCGAGGTGCTGATCCAGAAGGCGATGGCCAAGCTGGCGCACGGGCGGACCTCGTTCGTCATCGCGCACCGGCTCTCCACCATCCGGGACGCGGACACCATCCTCGTCATGGAGAACGGGTCGATCGTCGAGCAGGGGGCGCACGCCGCCCTGCTGGCGGCCGACGGGGCCTACGCGCGGCTGTACAAGGCGCAGTTCGCGCAGGCCGTGGCCGAGGTGGACGGCTGAGCGGGCCGGGGCCCGGCCCACGGGCCCCGGTCAGTCCAGATAACCCCTGAGCTGGTCCGCGAAGGTGTGGTCGCGGAGCTTGTTGAGGGTCTTGGACTCGATCTGGCGTATCCGCTCCCGGGTCACGCCGAAGATGCGGCCGATCTCCTCCAGGGTGCGGGGGCGGCCGTCGACCAGGCCGTAGCGGAGCTGGACGACCTTGCGCTCGCGTTCGCCGAGGGTGGAGAGCACGGCCTCCAGGTGCTCGCGCAGCAGCAGGAAGGCGGCGGACTCGACGGGGCTGGTGGCGTCGCCGTCCTCGATCAGGTCACCGAGGGCGACGTCGTCCTCCTCGCCGACGGGGGTGTGCAGGGAGACGGGCTCCTGGGCCAGGCGCAGCACCTCGCCGACGCGCTCCGGGGGCAGGTCCAGGTGGGCGGCGACCTCCTGCGGGGTCGGCTCGTGGCCGCGCTCCTGGAGCATGCGGCGCTGGACGCGGACGACCCGGTTGATGAGCTCCACGACGTGGACGGGGACGCGGATGGTGCGGGCCTGGTCGGCCAGCGCGCGGGACATGGCCTGGCGGATCCACCAGGTGGCGTACGTGGAGAACTTGTAGCCGCGGGCGTAGTCGAACTTCTCCACGGCCCGGATCAGGCCCAGGTTCCCCTCCTGGACCAGGTCGAGCATGGTGAGCCCGCGTCCGACGAACCGCTTGGCCACCGACACGACGAGCCGCAGGTTCGCCTCGATCAGGCGGCGCTTGGCGACGCGGCCGAGGACGACGATCCGGTCGAGGTCCAGGGCGAGGCGGCTGTCCAGGTCGGGGGTGAGGCGCAGTTTCTCCTCGGCGAACAGCCCGGCCTCCACGCGGCGCGCGAGCTCGACCTCCTCGGCCGCGGTGAGCAGCGGGATCCGGCCGATCTCGCGCAGGTACTGGCGGAACAGGTCGGCGGAGGGCCCGCCGCTCTCGGTGCGCGTGGGCGCCGGCGGTTCGGACGGCTCCCCGGCGGCCTCGACGGCGTCGGCCGGCGGCTCCTCGGGGCGCGTGGCGTCCGTCCGCGCGTCGGTCTGGGTGAGGGTCCGGGTCTGCACGGGGGCGACCTCCAGGGGGGACGCTGCCGGCGGGGGAGGCAGCGGTGCTTCGGGGGCGGAGCCGGCTCGCTCGCCGCTGTCCGTCCCGTGCGCGGGGAACGCGACCGGGCGGCCTCGGGAACCGTCGGGGACGGGTCGGCCGTGCTCCGAGGAGTCGGGCACCGCCCCAGTGTGGGGTACGACACATCGCCGCCACGAGGGGCGTGCGGTGACTTTTTGCGTCCGGTCCGTGACCGCCTGCTGACCGGCGGGCGCTGCTACAGCGCGGCGGCGCCGTGTTCGCGCAGGGTCTGGTCGTACTGCTGGAGGACCCACAGCTCGTTCTGCACGGCGGCGAGTTCGGCGGGGTCGCCGTGGCCGCCCAGGCGGGTGAGGCGGCCGGTGATGTCGCGGATGCGGCGCTCGACGGCGCGGCGCCGGACGGTGACGAGCTGGGCGCCCGCGTAGACCTCGTCGACGTCCTTCACGCCCCGGTGCAGCATGATCGCCTCGACGGCGAGTTCGGTGACCATGGCGCGGACGGTGTCGTCGGGGGCGGCCTCGCGGACCCGGACCAGGTAGTCCTGCGGGTCCTGGACGCCGAACTCGGCGCCGCCCGCCTCCATGATCGCCTGGCGCACGGCCGCGTAGGGCGGCGCGGTGAACTCGTCCACGCCGTACGCGTCGAAGGCCGGGGAGACCAGGTGGGGGCGCTGGAGGGCGAGCTTCAGCAGTTCGCGTTCGGTGGCGAAGACGGGGTTGCGCAGGTTGAGCGCGGGGCCGCGGGGGGCCGAAACGGTGGCGGCGGCGTACTGCTGCGGGCCGTCACCGCCGCCGCGCTGCGGCCGGTCGGGAGCGGGGCCCCGGCCGCCGCGGTCGCGGGCCCAGCGGGCCAGCTGGGCGACGCGCTTGACGACGAACTGGGTGTCGAGGATGCCGAGCATGCCGGCGAGCTGCACGGCGACCTCGTGCTGGGCGCCGCTGTTCTTGATACGGGCGACCACCGGGGCGGCCTCGTCGAGGGCCGCGGCCCGGCCGGCCGGGGTGTCCAGGTCGTAGCGGGCGACGATCTGGCGCAGCGCGAACTCGAACAGCGGGGTGCGCGGCTCGACCAGGTCGGCGACGGCGTCGTCGCCCTTGGCGAGGCGCAGGTCGCAGGGGTCCATGCCGTCGGGGGCGATGGCGATGTAGGTCTCGGCGGCGAACTTCTGGTCGTCCTCGAAGGCGCGCAGGGCCGCCTTCTGGCCGGCGGCGTCGCCGTCGAAGGTGAAGATCACGCGGGCCGAGCCGTTGTCCATCAGCAGCCGGCGCAGGATCTTGATGTGGTCGCCGCCGAACGCCGTGCCGCAGGTGGCGATGGCGGTGGTGACGCCGGCCAGGTGGCAGGCCATGACGTCGGTGTAGCCCTCGACGACGACCGCGCGGGACGCCTTCGCGATGTCCTTCTTCGCGAGGTCGATGCCGTAGAGGACCTGCGACTTCCGGTAGATCGCGGTGTCGGGGGTGTTGAGGTACTTCGGGCCGTTGTCGGCCTCGTAGAGCTTGCGGGCGCCGAAGCCGACGACGTCGCCGCCGATGTCGCGGATGGGCCACATCAGGCGGCCGCGGAAGCGGTCGATGGGGCCGCGGCGGCCCTCCTGGGCGAGGCCGGAGAGGACCAGCTCCTTGTCGCTGAAGCCCTTGCCGCGCAGGAAGCGGGTGAGGTGGTCCCAGCCCTGCGGGCTGTAGCCGACGCCGAAGTGGACGGCGGCGGACTGGTCGAAGCCGCGGTCGGCGAGGAAGGCCCGGCCGGTGTCGGCCTCGGGGGAGGTCGCGAGCTGTTCCGCGTACCACTCGGCGGCGATCTTGTGGGCCTCGACCAGGCGGATGCGCTCGCCGCGCTGGTGGGCGGGGTTGTAGCCGCCCTCCTCGTAGCGCAGGGTGATGCCGGCCTGTCCGGCCAGGCGCTCGACCGCCTCGGAGAAGGTGAGGTGGTCGATCTTCATCACGAACGTGATGGTGTCGCCGCCCTCCTGGCAGCCGAAGCAGTGGAAGAGACCCTTGCTCGGGCTGACCTGGAAGGACGGCGACTTCTCGTCGTGGAACGGGCACAGCCCCTTCAGGTTGCCGCCGCCCGCGTTGCGCAGCTGGAGGTACTCGGAGACGACGGCGTCGATCGGGACCGCGTCCCGTACCGCCTTCACGTCCTCGTCGTTGATCCGTCCTGCCACGTGTGAATTCTACGGGGACGGAATCGGAGCTACGGAATGAGGCTTTCGAGGGATGTGTGCGGGTCGGCGAGCGCCTCGGTGTCCACCTGGGCCTTCGAGCGGATCAGCCGCTGGATCGGGTCCGTGACGTCCCACACGTTCACGTTCATCCCGGCCAGCACGCGGCCCTCCTTCACCCAGAAGGCGATGAACTCGCGCTTGGCGGCGTCCCCGCGGATCACCACCTGGTCGTACGAGCCCGCCGGCGCCCAGCCGGAGTACTCCATCCCCAGGTCGTACTGGTCGGAGAAGAAGTAGGGCACCCGGTCGTGGGCGACGTCCTTGCCGAGCATCGCGCGGGCCGCGGCGGGGCCGCCGTTGAGGGCGTTGGCCCAGTGCTCCACGCGCAGGCGGGTGTCGAACAGGGCGTGCGGGAAGGAGGCGACGTCGCCGGCCGCGTGGATGTCGGGGTCGGAGGTGCGCAGCCGTTCGTCGACGACGATGCCGCCGCCGTGCGCGCGGTCGGCGATCTCCAGGCCCGCGGCCTGCGCGAGCGAGGTGCGGGGGGCGGCGCCGATCGCGGCGAGCACGTCGTGCGCGGGGTGTTCCTCGCCGTCGTCGGTGCGGGCGGCGAGCACCATGCCGTCCTGGCCGACGATCTCGGTGAGCTGCACGCCGAAGTGGAAGCGGACGCCGTGCGCCTCGTGCAGCTCGGCGAAGACGGAGCCCAGCTCGGGGCCGAGGACGCCGTGCAGCGGGGTGGGCGCCGGCTCGACGACGGTGACCTCCGCGCCGTACTCGCGGGCCGCCGCCGCGACCTCCAGGCCGATCCAGCCGGCGCCGGCGATCACGAGGTGGCCGTTGTCCCGGCCGAGGGAGGCGAGGACGCCCTTGAGGCGCTCGGCGTGGGCGAGGCGGCGCAGGTGGTGGACGCCCGCGAGGCCGGTACCCGGCACGTCGAGGCGGCGGGGCTCGGCGCCGGTGGCGAGGAGCAGCTTGTCGTACCGGACGAAGGTGCCGTCGTCGCCGTAGTGGACGGTCTTCGCGGCACGGTCGACGGCGACGACGGTCTGGCCGAGGTGCAGCTCGATGTCGTGCTGCGCGTACCAGGCGGGCTCGTGCACGAAGACGCTGTCGCGTTCCTCCTTGCCGAGCAGGTAGCCCTTGGACAGCGGCGGGCGCTCGTAGGGGTGGTCGCGCTCGTCGCTGATGAGGATCACCCGGCCGGTGAAACCCTCCGTGCGGAGTGTCTCGGCCGCCTTGGCGCCCGCCAGGCCTCCTCCGACGATGACGAATGTCTGATCCGCGTCGACCACTTGTTGCCTCCTCGTCAGGGTGCCGCCACAGGCGAGCGTCCCGCACACCGCGTGGCGCGGGAAGGGGGAGTGACCCGATCAGGCCACCGACAGTCTCACGGATGACCCGTCAGGCGGGCGTGAAGCGAGCGGGCCGAGGCGTCCGTGAGGGAGGCGATCTGGTCGACGATCACCCGTTTGCGGGCCCGGTCGTCGCCCGCCCGGTCGAACAGGGCGCGGAACTGGGGGTCGAGGCCGTCGGGGGCGCGGGCGGTGAGCGCCTCGGCCAGCTCGGCGACGACGACGCGCTGGTCGGCGCGCAGCCGGGTCTGTTCGGCGCGCTGCATGACGTACAGGTTGGCGACGGCCTTGAGGACGGCGCACTCCATGCGGGTCTCGCGGGGGACGACCAGTTCGGCGGCGTAGCGGGTGAGGCGGCCGTCCCCGTACGCGGCCCGCGTGGCGGTCTCGGCGGCGAGGCAGAAGCGGCCGATGAGCTGGCTGGTGGCGTCCTTCAGGCGGGCCTGGGCGACGGCCGAGCCGTCGTAGCCGTGCGGCCACCAGTCCTGGGCGAGGAGGCGGTCGAGGGCGGCGGCCAGTTCGGCGTGGTCGGTGCCGGCCGGGACGTAGCGGCCGGCGGCGGCCTCGAAGACGGCCTCGCGCTCGGGGTCGGCGAGCAGGCAGTTGGGGTCGATGTGACCGGCGTGCAGGCCGTCCTCGACGTCGTGCACGGAGTACGCCACGTCGTCGGACCAGTCCATGACCTGCGCCTCGAAGCAGGTGCGGGTGCCGGGGGCGCCCTCGCGCAGCCACTCGAAGACGGGGCGGTCGTCCTCGTACACCCCGAACTTGGGCGACGCCGGGTCGCCGGGGTGGGCGCCGCGGGGCCAGGGGTACTTGGTGGCGGCGTCGAGGGTGGCGCGGGTGAGGTTGAGGCCGACGGAGCCCTCGTCGGTGAAGCGCTTGGGCTCGATGCGGGTGAGCAGCCGGAGGGACTGGGCGTTGCCCTCGAAGCCGCCGCAGTCCTCGGCGAACTCGTTCAGCGCGGTCTCGCCGTTGTGGCCGAAGGGCGGGTGGCCGAGGTCGTGGGAGAGGCAGGCCGCCTCCACCAGGTCCGGGTCGCAGCCGAGGGCGGCGCCGAGCTCGCGGCCGACCTGGGCGCACTCCAGGGAGTGCGTGAGCCGGGTGCGGGGGCTGGCGTCCCACATGGGGTTGCCCTCCCCCGGCGCGACGACCTGGGTCTTGCCGGCGAGGCGGCGCAGGGCGGAGGAGTGCAGGACGCGGGCGCGGTCGCGCTGGAAGGCGGTGCGGCCGGGGCGCTTGTCCGGTTCCGGGGCCCAGCGGGCCACTGACGTGGGGTCGTACGGGGCGGGGGGTGCGGTGCCTTCCATGTCATGAACAGTAAGGGGAAGGTGTGACAGTCGGGCGCCTTCCCGTCCGCGGGGTTCCGTAGGTGCGCTGCCGCGGGTCGTGTGCGGCCGGTCGCGCCCGCGCGGCGGAGCCGCATGTCGGTACGGTCTCGCGGGCCCCTAGGGGGTCGCCGGCGCCCGGCGTTCACGGGCGCTGCCCGCTCTGAGTGCCTCGTCGTAGCGGTGCAGGAGGAGGCGGGCCATGGCCGGGTGGGTGCCCAGCGGGGCCGACGCGATCCACGGGGCCGCCGCCGCGCACTCCGTCGCGAAGCGGCCGGGGGCCGTGAAGCAGGAGGCGACGGCGATACGGCGGTGGCCCTCGGCGGTCAGGGCGCGGACGGCCTCCGGCACCGTCGGCGCGGCCGCCGAGGCGTGGGCGGGGACGACCGGGGCACCGAGGCGGGCGGCGAGGAGCGCCGCCGTGCGGGCCGTGTCCGCGCGGGAGGCCGGGGCGCGGGAGCCCGCGGAGGCGAGGACGACGGCGCCGTCCGCGGGGGCGGTGGCGGGCCAGCCGGCCTCGGTCAGGCGGTCGTGGAGGGCGTCCACCAGGAGGGGGTGCGGACCGAGCGGGGCGGCCACCCGGGTGCGGGCCGGGGAGGCCGCCGCCATCTCGGGGACGTCCCGTCCGACGTGGTGGCCGCGGGTGAGCAGCAGCGGCACGAGGACGGCCTCGCCGTCGCCGAGCGCGGCCAGCGTGTCCGGGAGCAGGGGGGCGTTCAGCTCGATGTGGCCGAGGCGCACCGGCAGGGCGGGGCGCAGGGCGCGGACCCGGTCGAGGAGTGCCCGTACGGTGCTCAGCGCGCGGGGGTCGCGGCTGCCGTGGGCGACGACGACCAGGGCGGGGCCACCGCCGGGGTGCGCCGTGCCCGTCCTGTCCGTGCCGCTCGTCCTGCGCGTCATCGTGGTCGCCGTCATGCACCGAGCGTGGCGGGGGGACGTTGCCTCCCCGTTGCGCCCGCGTCACGGTGATGTGCCGTCGCCTCACACGCTACCGGCCGCCCGGTGTGAGCGGGCGGCGAACCGGACGGCGCCCCCGCACGTCCCTGGGAGCAGGAGACGACCGGGGAGGGAACCGACCGATGCGCCGCTGGAGACCTGGCAGACCGCGCCTTCCGCGCACCCGTACGGGGCAGCGACGGCTGGTCCAGGCGGTGATGGCCGCGTGTGTGCTGGCCCTGCTGCCGTCGACCTGGATGTACGCGGTGGCCGGCGACCGGCTGCGCACCACCGCCGACGTGCCCCGCACCGAGGTCGCGGTCGTCTTCGGTGCCGGGCTGTGGGAGGGCGAGCCGTCGCCGTACCTCGCCCACCGGCTGGACGCGGCGGCGGAACTGTACCGCGCGGGGCGGATCGAGGTGGTGCTGGTGACCGGGGACAACAGCCGGGAGGAGTACGACGAGCCGGACGCCATGCGCGCGTACCTGGTCCGGCACGGGGTGCCCGACGGGCGGATCGTCAGCGACTACGCGGGCTTCGACACCTGGGACTCCTGCGTCCGCGCGAAGAGGATCTTCGGGGTCGACCGGGCCGTGCTGATCAGCCAGGGCTTCCACATCCGGCGGGCCGTGGCCCTGTGCCAGGAGGCGGGGGTGGCGTCGTACGGCGTCGGGGTCGACGCCGAGCACGACGCGACCTGGTACTACGGGGGCGCGCGGGAGGTCCTCGCGGCGGGCAAGGCGGCGCTGGACGCGGTGTTCGAGCCGGATCCGCGCTTCCTCGGGCCGAAGGAGCCGGGAGTGGCCGAGGCGCTGGCCGCCGGGCGCTGAAGCCGGCCCTCACCGCGGCCGGAGGGCGGCCGGGAGGTCACCGTCCCGGCGGCGTAACAATCGGCCGCCCGGTCGCGTAACACGGGCGACGCACGCTGGACGGCATGCAGAGCACCCCGACGCCCACGCACTGCCCGTACTGCGCGCTGCAGTGCGGGATGAATCTGACGCCCGCCGCCGACGGGAGCGTCGAGGTGACCGAGCGGGCGGACTTCCCGGTGAACCGGGGCGCGCTGTGCGGCAAGGGCCGGACGGCGCCGGCGGTGCTCGCGTCGGCGGTCCGCCTGACCTCTCCGCTGGTCCGGGACGGTGCCGGCGCGCTGGTGCCGGCGTCGTGGGACGAGGCGCTGGACCGGATCGCCGGGAACCTGGCGCGCACGCGCGAGGAGCACGGCGCGGACGCGCTCGGGGTGTTCGGCGGGGGCGGGCTGACGAACGAGAAGGCCTACGCGCTGGGCAAGTTCGCCCGGGTGGTGCTGGGGACCTCGCAGATCGACTACAACGGGCGGTTCTGCATGTCGTCGGCGGCGGCGGCCGGCACGCGGGCGTTCGGGCTGGACCGGGGGCTGCCGTTCCCGCTGGAGGACATCCCGCGGACCGGGTGCGTGATCCTCGTCGGCTCGAACCCGGCGGAGACGATGCCGCCGTCGATGCGGTACTTCCACGAGCTGCGCGAGAACGGCGGCACGCTGATCGTCGTCGATCCGCGCCGCACGAGGACCGCCGAGCAGGCCGATCTGCACCTGGCGCCGAGGCCGGGCACCGACCTGGCGCTGGCGCTGGGCCTGCTGCACCTGGTCGTCGCCGAGGGGCGGGTCGACGAGCGCTACGTCGAGGAGCGCACGGCGGGCTGGGAGGAGGCGCGGGCGGCGGCGATGGCGCACTGGCCGGAGTACGTGGAGCGGATCACGGGGGTGTCCGTCCCCGAACTGCGGGAGGCGGTGCGGCTGTTCTGCGCGCCTCGGGCGGCGATGGTGCTCACCGCGCGCGGGCCCGAGCAGCAGGCCAAGGGCACGGACACGGTGGGCGCGTGGATCAACCTGTGCCTGGCGACCGGGCGGGCCGGGCGGCCCCTGTCGGGCTACGGCTGCCTGACCGGGCAGGGCAACGGGCAGGGCGGACGCGAACACGGGCAGAAGGCCGACCAGTTGCCGGGCTACCGCAAGCTGACCGACCCGGCGGCGCGGCGGCATGTCGCCGGGGTGTGGGGCGTGGACCCGGACTCGCTGCCGGGGCCGGGGCGCAGCGCCTACGAGTTGCTGGACGCGCTGGGCACGGACATCAGGTCGCTGCTGGTGATGGGCTCCAACCCGGTGGTGTCGGCGCCGCGCGCGGCACACGTCGAGGGGCGGCTGCGCTCGCTGGACTTCCTGGCCGTGTGCGACGTGGTGCTGTCGGAGACGGCGGCGCTGGCGGACGTCGTCCTGCCGGTGACGCAGTGGGCGGAGGAGACGGGCACCACGACCAGCCTGGAGGGCCGGGTGCTGCTGCGGCGGCGCGCGGTGACGCCGCCGGACGGGGTGCGCGGCGATCTGGAGGTGCTGCACGGGCTGGCCGGGCGGCTCGGGGCGGAGCGGGGTCTGGAGAAGGGCTTCCCGACCGATCCGGAGGAGGTCTTCGAGGAGCTGCGCCGGGCGAGCGCGGGCGGGCCCGCGGACTACTCGGGGATCAGCTACCGGCGGCTTGCCGAGGAGAGCGGCGTGTTCTGGCCGTGTGCGGCGCCCCCGCCGGACACGGCCGGGGCGGAGCCGCACCCGGGCAGCCCCCGCCTCTTCCTGGAGCGCTTCGCCACCGACGACGGCCGGGCCCGCTTCGTCCCCGTCTCGCACCGCCCGAGCGCCGAGGAGCCCGACGACGAGTACCCCGTGCTGCTGACCACGGGGCGGGTCGTGTCGCAGTACCAGTCCGGTGCGCAGACCCGGCGCGTGGCCGAGCTGAACGCCGCCGCGCCCGGACCCTTCGTGGAGCTGCACCCGAGGCTCGCGGCGCGGCTGGGGGCGGCCGAGGGCGATCCGCTGGCCGTCGTCTCCCGGCGGGGCCGGGCGGTGGCACCGGCCCGCATCACCACCGGCATCCGCCCCGACACCGTGTTCATGCCCTTCCACTGGCCCGGAGAGGGCCGCGCCAACACCCTGACCAACCCGGCCCTGGACCCGACCTCGCGGATGCCGGAGTTCAAGGTGTGCGCGGTGCGGGTGGAAACGGTGGCGTAGCACTCACCGGACCCGCCAGTCGCCGCCGGGGACCGGGACGCCGCGCGCCCGCAGCCGGGCGGCGACGGCCGGGGCGGCGACGTACACCCAGGCGCGCACGGGCGTCCCGTCGGCGTCCCGGACGACGTCCCTGGCCACGCGGTCGTACAGGTTGCCCGGGTCGCCCGGCACGTACTCCTCCAGCCGGTCGAGGGCGGCCAGCACGTCGTCGTACGCCTCCGGCACAGGGATGACGAGGTCGCCCCGCACCGTGCCGTCCGGAGCTTCCACGGCCCAGGGGTAGCCCGGGCCGGAGTACAGCGTGGCGCCGGTGAGGCGGGCCGGCTCCACGGCCCGGGTGCGGCCGCCGAGGAAGCGGGCGTGATGGGCGCCGCCGGGACGGAGCGTCCCGTAGACGAAGAAGGGCCGTCGCTCGGTGTCCACGAGGGTCATTCTCTCCCCTCATGATCTCCACGCGAGCGCTATGGACATGACATCCGGCGGGCTCTTGAATCCGATTCAGCACCAGAGCCCCCCATGCGCCACCAGCGCCCCACGCGCCGGAAGCGCCTGTCCCGAGGAGATCGATGAGCCGAATACGGCGCGTCAGAGGTTCCCTTCCCGTCACGGGCGGCATCGCCGTCACCGCCGCGTCCCTCCTGGTCGCCGCTCTCGTCCCCACCGCGGGTGCCGCCGGCCGGCCGACCCCCGCCGCCGCCCTCGACAACGCGGCGGCGGCCCTCGCGGACCACGCCGTGAGCCTGGGCCTGACGGGGGCCCAGGACACGCGGGTACGTGACGTCGTCGTCGACGAGGACGGCACCCAGCACGTCCGCTACGACCGCACCTACCACGAACTGCCCGTGCTCGGCGGCGACTTCGTCGTCCACCTGTCCCCCGGCGGCGACTACCGCGGCGCCGACCGCGCGACGCGGACGTCCCTCTCCCTGTCCACCGTCACGCCGAAGCTGTCCGCGCCCCGGGCCGCCGGCCTGGCGGCGGACGCGCTGCGCGCCGCCAACCCGGGCGAGCTCCTGAAGCGGCTCACCGCCAAGCCCGAGCTGGTCGTCGACGCCCTGCACGGCGCCCCGAAGCTGGCCTGGCGCACGAACGCGGTGGCGCTGGACTCGCTGGGCAACCCGGTCGCGCGCACGGTGCTGACCGACGCGCGCACGGGCTCCCGCATCGACGCCTGGGACACCATCGAGTCGGTCTCCGGCGACGGCCGGTCGCTGTACGGCGGCACGGTGCCGCTGGAGACGACGCGGTCGGGGTCGGCGTACCAGCTCAAGGACGCGACGCGCGGCGGCACGTACACGGGCGACGCGGCGAACCAGACCGACCTGTGCGTCCTGACCATCTGTCTCAGCCGGGCGCCCTCGGCGGTGTTCACCGACGCCGACAACCACTGGGGAACGGGCACGACCGCCGACCGCGCCTCCGCCGCGGTGGACGCGCAGTACGGCACCGACGTGACGTGGGACTACTACCGGAACGTCCACGGGCGGACCGGCATCGCGGGTGACGGCAAGGGCTCCTCCAACCGGGTGCACTACGGCACCCGGTACAACAACGCCTTCTGGGACGACACCTGCTTCTGCATGACGTACGGCGACGGTGACGGGACGACCTTCGGGCCGCTGGTGTCGCTGGACGTCGCCGGGCACGAGATGTCGCACGGGGTGACGTCGTCGACGGCGGCGCTGACGTACTCGGGCGAGTCCGGCGGCCTGAACGAGGCCACCTCCGACATCTTCGGCACGCTGGTGGAGTGGTACGCGGGCAACCCCGCCGACGCCGGTGACTACCTGATCGGCGAGAAGGTAGTCCGCTCCGGCTTCGGGCGCGGCGCCCTGCGCTTCATGGACCGGCCGAGCAGGGACGGCGCCTCGGCGGACTGCTGGAGCGACTCGGTCGACGATCTCGACGTGCACTACTCGTCCGGCGTCGCGAACCACTTCGCGTACCTGCTGGCCGAGGGCAGCGGCCCGCGGACCCTGGGCGGGGTCGCCTACGACTCCCCGACCTGCGACGGCTCCACGGTGACGGGGATCGGCCGGGACAAGCTCGGCGCCATCTGGTACCGGGCGCTGACGGTGCACATGACCTCCTCCACGGACTACGCGGGGGCGCGGGCCGCCACCCTGAGCGCGGCCGAGGAGCTGTACGGCGCCGGCAGCACCGAGTACGCCGCGGTCGGCGCGGCGTGGAGCGCGGTGAACGTGGGCTGACGGCCCGTCGGCACCGCACGGCGGCCGGCACCCTCCCCGGGGGGGGCCGGCCGCCGTGCCGTGTCAGTTCGTTCGGATCGCCGGTGGTCGACACGGACGGGGTCGCGGGTTGACGGGCAGGCGCGGGACGTGGGCCGCCCGGGGTCAGGCGCCGTAGGGGCTCTTCTCCCTCGCCTCGCGCAGGGCCCGGCCCCACCACACCAGTTGGTCCAGCATGGTCTTCGCCGCCGCGTCCGGACCGGCCGGGTCCCTGAGCGTGCCCGCGTCGTCGAAGGCCGCGCCCGCGTTGTGGAAGGAGACCGTGTCGCGGACCGTCACGGCGTGCAGTTCGGCGAAGACCTGACGCAGGTGCTCCACGGCGCGCAGGCCACCGGCGAGGCCGCCGTAGGAGACGAGGCCGACGGGCTTGGCCCGCCACTCGCCGTAGTGCCAGTCGACGAGGTTCTTCAGGCCCGCCGGGAACGAGTGGTTGTACTCCGGGGTCAGGACGACGAACGCGTCGGCACCCGCCAGTTTCGGGGTGACCCCCGCCAGTGCGGCGGTCGCCTCCGGGGTCCGGGCGAGGTCCGTGGGCAGGTCGGTCGCCGCGACGTCCACGACCTCGGGGACCAGGTCGTCGCGTTCGCGGAGGTGGTCCAGGAGCCAGTCGGCGACGACGGGGCCGAAGCGGCCGTGGCGGTTGCTGCCGACGAGCAGGGTCACGTGCAGGGGAGCGGTCTGTGTGGTCATGCGGAACACCCTGGTACCTCAACTTTGCTCGAGGTCAAGCCCGTTTCCGCGGCGCCCCGCGGCGAACAGCCCGGTCACCCGTTCACACGCCCGCCGCGCACCCTTCCGGATCTTTTCCGCCGCCGGCCCGCACCGCCGCGGTGACCTGCGGGGACGTGATCATGGACGGACCCGGCGGACCCTCCGGTGCCACCCGTTCGCCGCAGTCGCGGGGCGCGCTCGGGGAGCGGGGCGCGTCCGGTGCCACTTTCCTCGGTAGGGCAGGGCCACCGAAGAGCTCGAAGGAGCACCGATGCGACGCACCGCCCGCCTGCTGACCGGTACCGCGCTCGCCGTCGCGGCCGCGGGTCTCGCCACCGCGCCCGCGTACTCCGGCGACGAGGCCACCGGCCGACTGGAGGTGTTCCCCTCCTCGGTCGTGCCCGGCGAGGAGGCCGTCGTGACCACCTCGGCGTGCGACGACGACGGCTCCGCGACGGGTGACGCCGACGCGGTGGGCGCGGGCCGGTTCCCGCTGGCACCGGACACGCCCGGGGGCGAGGTGACCGGGCGGTTCGACGTGCCGCCGAGCGCGCAGCCGGGGACGTACGAGATCGTCGCCGTCTGCGCCCGGAGCGGCCGCCGGGTGACGGGCGACCTGGTCGTCACGCTGACCGCCGCCCGCGAGCAGGTGTACCCGCGAGGAAGCGTCAAGACGGGGGTCGGCGGCGCTCTTGGCCCCGATCCCGTGCAGACCGCGGCCGGCGTTGCGGCTCTCGCCGTCGCCGCCGCGGGCGGTACCTGGCTCCTGCATCGCCGGGCGAGAGGCGACGGGATCTGACGGGCACCCTCCGCTGCCCGTCCGCCGGTACCGCACTTCCCCGCCCCCTCCGGGTCCGATGCCCCTCGCGGCCCGGAGGGGGCCGGGGATCCCCCGAGGGAGAGTGGTCGTCATGCGCAGGGTCGGCAACACCGCGATAGCCGTCGTCACCGCGGCCGCCCTCTGTTCCGGGGCGTATCTCCTCGGCGGCGGCGCGGCGGACGGGGCCCCGCCGCAGCCGTCGGCCGCGCAGGCCGGCTCGGCGCGGGCCCGGGAGGCGCCCGCCGCGCCGGCGCTGCCGCCCTCCCCGCCCGACCGCGTGCGCATCCCGGCGATCGGCGTGGACGCCCCGCTGACCGGTCTCGGCCTGACGCCGACGGGCAGCCTGGACGTCCCGCCCGCCGAGCGGACGAACCTCGCCGGCTGGTACGAGGCGGGCACGACGCCCGGCGAGACGGGTACCGCGATCGTCGCCGGGCACGTCGACAACGCCGAGGGGCCCGCCGTCTTCTACCGGCTCGGCGCCCTGGTGAAGGGCGCCGCCATCGAGGTCGACCGGCGCGACGGCGGCGTCGCGGTGTTCACCGTGGACGCGGTGGAGGTGTACGCGGCGACGGACTTCCCCGACGAGCGGGTGTACGGGGCGGCGGACCGGCCCGAGCTGCGCGTCATCACCTGCGGCGGCGGCTACTCACGCGGGACCGGGTACCAGGGGAACGTGGTCGTCTTCGCGCACCTCACCGGCAGCCGGTGAGGCGTTCAGGACGTTCGCCCTGCCCCACGCGCCGAGCGGCGCCAGCGCCTCGTTGAGGGCGACGCCCCGGGCGGTCAGCGAGTACTCGACGCGCGGCGGCACCTCGCCGTACTCCTCGCGGTGCACGATGCCGTCGGCCTCCAGCTCCCGCAGCTGCGCGGCGAGCACCTTCTCCGTCACGCCGGGCAGCTCGCGGCGCAGGGCGCCGAAGCGGCACGTCCCCTCCCCGAGCGCCCACAGGATCAGCACCTTCCACTTGCCGCCGATGACGTCCATCGCCGCGTCGACCCCGCAGACGTACGCCCCCGGCCGCCGTGCCGTCCCCATGCCCGTCCCCCTGTCCCTGCCCGCCGGCTGCATGCTTCCCCCGAGGTAACCACCCACTAAAAAGTGCGTACTTGAGCGGGCCCCGGCCTCGGCGGAGGCTGATCGTCATGACTGACAAGACAACCGCCCCTCGTATTCCGCTCACCGTCCTCGGCGCCGGCGCCATGGGCGCCGCCCTCGTCCGCGCCTGGCTCGCCGCCGGCCACCCCGTGACCGTCTGGAACCGCACCCCCGCCCGCGCCGAGGCCCTGGCCGCCGACGGCGCGGCGGTCGCCCCGAGCGCCGCGGCGGCGGTGGCCGCCAACCGCCTGGTGATCGTCTGCCTGCTGGACGACGCCTCGGTCGGCGAAGCCCTCGACGCGGCCGACCTGACCGGGCGGGACCTGGTGAACCTCACCACCGGGACGCCCGGCGAGGGCCGCGCCCGCGCCGCGTGGGCGACGGCGCGCGGGGCCCGTTTCCTGGACGGCGGGATCATGGCCGTACCGCCGATGATCGGGGACCCCGGCTCGGGCGGCTACGTCTTCTACAGCGGCTCCCCCGCCCTTTTCGAGGAGCACCGCGACACCCTCGCCGTCCCGGCCGGCACCCGCTTCGTCGGCGAGGACGCGGGCTTCGCGGCGCTGCACGACGTGGCCCTGCTGAGCGCGATGAGCGGCATGTTCGCGGGCATCGCGCACGCCTTCGCGCTGATCCGTCCCGAGGAGATCGCGCCGAAGGACTTCGCGCCGCTGCTGGCGTCGTGGCTGGGCGCGATGTCCGGCTCGGTGCACAAGACCGCCGACCAACTGGCGAGCGGCGACTACGGCAAGGACGTCGTCTCCAACCTCGCGATGCAGGTGGCGGCCAACGCGACGCTGCTGAGCACGGCCGCGGAACAGGGAGTGAGCGCGGAGCTGCTGACCCCGTACATGGCGCTGCTGGAGCGACGGCTCGCCGGGGGGCACGGGGAGGAGGACACGACCGGCGTGGTGGAACTGCTGGCCCTGCGCGGTTAGGGCCCGTCGTTCGGACCATGCCGGCGTCGCGGGCCGGCCCAGAGGCACCGTCTCTTTCAGCCGGCCTGATCCGAACGACGGACCCTAGGCCAGCCACTGCTCGTAGGCCAGGTTCGCCACCAGGGCGAAGACGACCGTCAGCAGGACGACGCGGACGAAGCCGCTGCCCTTCTTCAGCGCCGTGTGCGCGCCGAACATGCCGCCGGCGAGGTTGAAGACGGCCATCAGGGCGGCGAGCTGCCACAGCACCGCGCCCTGCCAGGCGAAGGTGGCCAGGGCGCCCGCGTTGGTGCAGCAGTTGACGATCTTGGCGGTGGCGGAGGCCGTCACCAGGTCCAGGTGCAGGACGGCGGTGAGCGCCAGGACCAGGAAGGTGCCGGTGCCGGGGCCGATCAGGCCGTCGTAGAAGCCGATGCCGAGACCCGCGAGGCCGATCGCGGCGAGGACCTGGCGGCGGGTGGCCGGGCCGGCGGCCGGGGCGGTGCCGAAGGCGGGGCGCAGGATCACGAAGGCCGCGACGGCGAGCAGCACCACCATGATCACCGGCTTGAGCACCTCCGTGCTCATGCCGGCGGCGAAGAAGGCCCCGCCGGAGGACCCGGCGAGGGCCGCCAGCCCGATGCGCACGGCCGTGCGGACGTCCACGGGCGCCTTGCGGGCGTAGGTCACCGCGGCGCCCGTGGTGCCGACGATCGCGACCGCCTTGTTGGTGCCCAGGGCGTGCGCGGCGGGGGTCCCGGCGGGCAGGCCGAGCAGCAGCACCGGCAGGAGCAGGAGTCCGCCGCCGCCGACCACGGCGTCGACCCACCCGGCCGCGAGGGCGGCGAGGCACAGCAGAACGACCATGGTCAGCGATATGTCGGGCATGATCGCGACCCTAGGACCGGGATGGATGTGCAGTCCATCGAGATGAGGGACTTCTGAGGTTCCCCGGCGGGCCCGCCGGGGGAATTTCCGCGGGCCCGCCGGGGGAACTGCGGCGGGCCCGCCGCCCCTCACACCCCTCCCCCGCCCCCGCTGAGGGCAGCGTTCCCGGTGGGAAACAGCGGGGATGCGGCCGGGTAACACCCGCGTCGCACGCTCGTCGCCATGACCTCGAATGCGCGTGTGGTGGTGATCGGCGCCGGGCTCGCGGGTGTGACGCTCGCCCGGCGGCTCGGTGAGCTCGGCACGCCCGCCCTGGTGGTCGGCGACGAGGAGCACCGCCCGTACAACCGCGTACTGCTCGCGGAGGTGCTCGCCGGCCGGTTCGGACCCGAGGTGACCGCCCTGCCGGCGCCCGCGGAGCTGACCCGCGCCCGGGTCACCGGCATCGACAGGGCCGGGCGGACGGTGCGCTGCGCCGACGGCTCGGTGATCGCGTACGGCACGCTGGTCCTGGCCACCGGCTCCAACGCCGTACTGCCGCCGTTGCGCGGCCTGTTCACCCCGGACCGCGAGCTGCCCGAGGGCGTGCACGCGTTCCGCACCATGGACGACTGCCTGGCCCTGTCCAAGGCGGTGCGGCCCGGAGTGCGGGCGGTCGTCGTCGGCGGGGGCCTGCTCGGGGTGTCCGCCGCCCGTGCGCTGGCCGTGCGCGGCGCGCAGGTCGTCCTCGCCCAGCAGTCCGAGCGGCTCATGGAACGCCAGCTCGACCCGGCCGCCTCCGCGCTCGTCCGGCGCCGTCTGGAGGAGCTCGGTGTCGAGGTGCACACCGAGTGCCGGGTCCGGGACGTGCGCTCGGCCGGCGGGGCGGTGCGGTCGGTCGAGATGTCCGACGGGTACACCCTCGGCACCGACCTGGTGGTCCTGGCCTGCGGGGTCCGGCCCCGGGCGGGTCTCGCGCGGGCGGCCGGACTGGACGTCGCGAAGGGCGTGGTCGTCGACGACGAGCTGCGCACCTCCGACCCGCACATCCGTGCCGTCGGCGACTGCGCCGAGCACGCGGGCACGGTGTACGGACTGGCCGCGCCCGCCCTCGAACAGGCCGGCGCGCTGGCCGCGCTGCTGGCCGGCGACCGCGCCGCCCGCTACACCGGCACCCGGTCCCTGACCCGGCTCACCCTCACCGGGCCGGACGGCCCCCTCGACCTCGCCGCGTTCGGCGAGACCGACCCCCGCCCCGGGGACGACGTCGTGCGGCTCGCCGACGCCACCCGGGGCACCTACCGCAAGGTCGTCGTCCGCGACGACCGGCTGATCGGCGGGGTCCTGGTCGGCGAACTCGGCACCGTCGGCGCGCTCGCGCGCGCCTGGGAGGGAGCAGAGCCGCTCCCGTCCGACGGCGGCCCCCTGCTCCACCTGCTCACCAACGACGGAGGCTCCTGATGACCGCCACCCCGGGGCCCACCCCCACCATTGTGCTCGTCGGCCACGGCATGGTCGGCCAGCGCTTCCTCGAGGCGCTCGCCGAGCGCGGCCTGACCGCCACGCACCGCGTGGTCGTGCTGTGCGAGGAGCCGCGCCCGGCGTACGACCGGGTGCAGCTCACCTCCTACTTCTCGGGGAAGTCCCCCGAGGACCTGTCGCTGACCGACCCGGACTTCATCGCCCGGCACGGCATCGAACTGCACGTCGGCGACCCGGCCGAGACCGTCGACCGCGAGACCCGCCGGGTGACCGCCCGCTCGGGGCTGGCCGTCGACTACGACGTCCTGGTCCTGGCCACCGGCTCCTACCCCTTCGTCCCGCCGGTCCCCGGCAAGGACGCCGAGGGCTGCTTCGTCTACCGCACGATCGAGGACCTCCTCGCCATCGAGGAGTACGCGAAGGACGCGACGACCGGCGCGGTGGTCGGCGGCGGGCTGCTCGGTCTGGAGGCGGCGGGCGCGCTCCAGGGGCTCGGGCTCGTCCCGCACATCGTGGAGTTCGCGCCGCGGCTGATGCCGGTGCAGGTCGACGAGGGCGGCGGCGCCGCGCTGCTGCGCACCATCGAGGGGATGGGCCTCTCCGTCCACACGGGCGTCGGCACGCAGGAGGTCCTGACCGGCGACGACGGCGCCGTCATCGGCATGAGGCTGTCCGACGGCTCCGAGCTCGCCACCGACCTGGTGGTGTTCAGCGCCGGCGTCCGCCCCCGCGACCAGCTGGCCCGCGACTGCGGACTGGCGGTCGGCGAACGCGGCGGCATCGGCGTCGACGAGCAGTGCCGGACCCTCACCGACCCGCACGTCTTCGCGATCGGCGAGTGCGCGCTGGCCGCCGACGGCCGGGTCTACGGGCTGGTGGCCCCGGGGTACGAGCAGGCCGAGACGGCCGCCGCGGCCATCGCCCGGGACGAGGCGGCGTTCACGGGCGCCGACCTGTCCACCAAGCTGAAGCTGCTCGGCGTGGACGTGGCGTCCTTCGGCGACGCCCACGGGACCGCCGAGGGGTGCCTGGACGTCGTCTACTCCGACTCCCGCGCCGGCCTGTACAAAAAGCTGGTCGTCGGCCGCGACGGCACCCTCCTCGGCGGCATCCTGGTCGGCGACGCGGAGGCCTACGGCACGCTGCGCGCCTTCACCGGCTCGGTCCCCCCGGTCTCCCCCGAGTCCCTCGTGCTGCCGGCCGGCGCCGGCGCCCCGGACCGGCTCGGCCCGTCCGCGCTTCCCGACGACGCGGTGATCTGCTCCTGCCACAACGTCACCAAGGGCACGATCCGCGGCGCGGTGACGGAGCACTCCTGCACGACGGTGCCCGAGGTGAAGAAGTGCACCCGGGCCGGCACCGGCTGCGGCTCCTGCGTCAAGGTGCTCGGCCAGCTCGTCACCGCCGAGCTGGAGGCGAGCGGCGTCGAGGTCGACAAGGGCCTGTGCGGCTGCTTCGCGCAGACCCGCGAGGAGCTGTACGAGATCGTCCGCGCCCTGCGGATCACCTCCTACCGGGACCTCCTGGACCGGCACGGCCGCGAGGAGGCCCGGGGCGGCGAGGGCTGCGAGGTCTGCAAGCCGGCGGTCGGCTCGGTCATCGCCTCCCTCGCCCCGGCGATCGGCGCGAGCGGCTACGTCCTGGAGGGCGAGCAGGCGGCCCTGCAGGACACCAACGACCACTTCCTGGCCAACCTCCAGCGCAACGGCTCGTACTCGGTCGTGCCGCGCATCCCCGGCGGCGAGATCGCGCCGGAGAAGCTCATCGTCATCGGCGAGATCGCCCGCGACTTCGGGCTCTACACGAAGATCACCGGCGGTCAGCGCATCGACATGTTCGGCGCCCGGGTCGAGCAGCTGCCGCTGATCTGGGCCCGGCTGGTGGACGCCGGCTTCGAGTCGGGGCACGCGTACGGCAAGTCGCTGCGCACCGTGAAGTCCTGCGTGGGGCGGACCTGGTGCCGCTACGGCGTCCAGGACTCGGTGCGGATGGCGATCGACCTGGAGCTGCGCTACCGGGGGCTCAGGTCCCCGCACAAGCTCAAGTCGGCGGTGTCGGGCTGCGCCCGCGAGTGCGCGGAGGCGCAGTCGAAGGACTTCGGCGTGATCGCCACGTCCAACGGCTGGAACCTCTACGTCGGCGGCAACGGCGGCGCCACCCCGCGCCACGCGGACCTGCTGGCGCAGGACCTCTCCGACGCCGAACTGGTGCGCCTGATCGACCGGTTCCTGATGTTCTACATCCGCACCGCCGACCGGCTGGAGCGCACCTCCACCTGGCTGGAGCGCATCCCCGGCGGCCTGGACCACGTCCGGGACGTGGTGGTGCACGACTCGCTCGGCATCTGCGACGAGCTGGAGTCCCTGATGCGGGCGCACGTGTCCCACTACCGCGACGAGTGGGCCGAGACCGTGAACGACCCCGAGAAGCTGGCCCGGTTCGTGTCCTTCGTCAACGCGCCGGACACGCCCGACCCGGTCGTCGGCTTCGTGCCCGAACGCGACCAGATGAAGCCCGACCTGCCGCTGCTGTCCATCGGCAGGCGACGCCCCTCGGAAGACGACCTCCTGGAAGGAAGCACCCGGCGATGACCCTGGCACCCGAGACCCTGGCACCCGAGACCACCGGCCCGAAGGTCCGGCTGCGGCTGACGGACGACTGGTTCACGGCCTGCGACCTGGGCGCCCTGCTCCCCGGCCGCGGCGTGGCGGCCCTGCTGCCGGACGGCGGGCAGGTGGCCCTGTTCCGCGACCGCGACGGCGGGCTGTACGCCATCGACAACCGCGACCCGTTCACCGGCGCGGCCGTCCTCTCCCGCGGCCTGACCGGCAGTCACCGGGGCCGCCCCTTCGTCGCCTCCCCGCTGCTCAAGCAGCGCTTCGACCTCACGACCGGGCAGTGCCTGGACGACGAGACGGTGCGGGTGGCGACGTACGAGGTACGAGCTGCCTGACCCACTTTCTTGACCGATCGTTTCGGAAAGACCTAGGCTGCGTCGCGTGGCCAGGACCAAGGAGTTCGATCCGGACGCCGCGCTCGGGGCAGCCCTGGAGCTGTTCTGGCGGCGCGGCTACGAGGCGACGTCGATGTCCGACCTCGTGGAGCACCTCGGCGTCGGGCGCGCCAGCATCTACGCGACCTTCGGCAACAAGCGCGAGCTGTACCTGAAGGCACTGGAGCGCTACGAGCAGGGGCTGCTCCCGGAGCTGCTGGAGGAGCTGGCCCGCCCGGGCCCCGCCCTGCCGGGCGTGCGGTCCCTGGTGCGGCGCTACGCCGCCGAGGCGACCGCCGAGGACGAGCGGGGGCGCGGCTGCTTCGTCACCAACACGGCCGCCGAGCTGGCCCCGCACGACCCGGTCGCCGCGCGGCGGGTCGAGCGCAACTGGGACCGGCTCGAGACGGTGCTGCACGCGGCCCTGACCCGGGCCCGGGCCCAGGGCGAACTGCCCGCCGGCCGCGACCCGCTCGCCCTCGCCCGCATGCTGCTCGTCCTGCTCCAGGGACTGCGGGTGGTCGGCAAGGCCTCGCAGGACCCGGCGCGGGTGCGGGACGCGGCGGAACAGGCCCTCGCGCTGCTCGACTGAGGCACGACCGGGGCACCTCTCTCCGGAGGGGTGTCTCGCACGTCCTCATAATGAACCGATCGGTCAAGAAAAGGGGAGATTCATGACCACCCAGCGCTTCACCGGCAGGACCGCCCTCGTCACCGGCGCCGGCTCCGGCATCGGACGGGCCGTCGCCCTCGCCTTCGCCCGGGAGGGCGCGAACGTCGTCGTCGCCGGGCGTGGGCGGGAGCCGCTCGACGAAACGGTGGCCCTGATCGAGGAGGCGGGCGGCAAGGCGCTGGCCGTCGCCGCCGACGTGTCCAGGGCCGGGGACGTGCGGGCCGTCGTGGACGCGGCCGTGGACCACTTCGGCTCGCTGGACGTGGCGGTGAACAACGCGGGCGTCTTCCGCGGCGGAGTCCCGCTGGCCGACCTGGCCGAGGAGGACTGGCACACGCAGCTCGACATCAACGTCACCGGCGTCTTCCTCGCCCTCCAGGCGGAGATCCGCCACATGCGCACCCAGCCGGCCGGCGGGGCGATCGTGAACGTCGCCTCGACCTTCGGCGTGCACAAGCGCAGCCCGGGCGCCGCCGCCTACGCCGCCACCAAGGCGGCGGTCTCGGTGCTCACCCGGGGCGCCGCCCTGGACCACATCGCCGACGGCGTCCGCGTCAACGCCGTCAGCCCGGGTGCCACGGCGACCTCCATGTCCCTGCGGCCGGGCGAGACGGAGACCGGGCGGGCGGAGCGCATGCGGGACGAGGTGCCGCTCGGCCGGGTCTCCGCCACGGCCGAGGTCGCCGCGGCCGTGCTGTACCTGGCGTCGGACGACGCGGCCTCGGTGGTGGGCACGGAGCTGGTCGTGGACGGCGGACAGACCGCCTGACCCGCCCCGCGCCGGGGCCCGTGTCACGCGCGGTCCGTTTCCGACCGGTCCGCACCGCGCTCAGGTGCGCAGCGCCTCGTAGGTGACCCCCGTCAGGCGTTCGGAGGCGGACCAGAGCCGCTCCCCCATCGCGTCGTCCCGGGTCCGGGGTGCCCGCCAGGACGGTGCGGGCGCCCCGCGCCACATCGCGAAGGACGGGCCGGTGAAGGAGTCGGGGGCCACGGCGGGCGCGGTGGCCGCGTACAGGACGGGCAGCGAGCCCGCCTCGGCAGGCTGGGCGACGGCCAGGTTGGTGAGCAGCATCAGGCGCTCGGCGACCCGCCGCCCCTCGGCGCGCGGCCCGGCGGTCTGGAGGTTGGTCGCCGCGTACCCGGGGTGGGCGGCGGCGGCCGTCACGCGCGGGCCGCCGTCCCGCGCCGCCAGCCGGCGCGCCAGTTCGTGCGTGAACAGCAGGTTGGCGGACTTCGAGCGGGCGTAGGCCGTCCACCGCCCGTACCGCCGCACGTTGTTGAGGTCGCGCGGGTCGATGTCGGCCAGCGCGTGCAGCATGCTGGAGACGGTGACGACCCGGGCGTCCGGCGCGGCGAGCAGCGCCGGCATCAGCAGTCCGGTCAGGGCGAAGTGCCCCAGGTGGTTGACGCCGAAGTGCGTCTCGAACCCGTCCGCCGTCGTGCCGTGGGGCAGCGCCATCACCCCGGCGTTGTTGACCAGCAGGTCGATCCGCCCGTACGGCAGCGCGCTCGCGAACTTCCGTACGGAGGTGAGGTCACCGAGGTCGAGCCGCGCCGTCTCCGCGTCGGCGTCCGGCACCTCGCCGGTCAGCCGCTCCAGGGCCGCCCGGGCCCGCCCCTCGTCGCGGCACGCGAGCACGACCCGCGCCCCCTTGCGCGCCAGCTCCCGCGCGACCACGTACCCGAGCCCGCTGTTGGCCCCGGTGACGACGGCGGTCCGCCCGTCCTGATCGGGGATGTCGCGCGCGCTCCAGCCGGCCATCGACGGCTCCTTCCCGATCTCCCGGACCTCGTCCCACCGTACGCGCAGGCACCCCAGGAACGGAAAGTCACCGTCCGGTCACGTCACGTTCCTCGCCCGGCGGTCCTCTCCTGGCCGTGCGCGGGCGCCGGCTGACCGGCTCCGGAAACGGCGGGCGGGGCCGGGGTCGCGTCGCCCCCGGCCCCGCCCCGCGCGCTCAGCGGCGTGGCTTCGGTGGCTGCAGACTGAACTCGGCGCTGCTCAGCAGCCGCCGCATGGCCAGCGCGATCGGCCGTTCCACGAACCGCTGCATGACGTACGACAGCAGGATCAGGCCGGCCACGGTGGCGCCGACGAGGGCCCAGGGGTCGACCCGTTCGCCGAAGCGGTGGGCGACGGACATGCCGATGACGTCGTGGAGCAGGTAGAGCGGGAAGGTCAGCGTCCCCGCGACCGTCAGTCCCCGCCAGCGGATCCTGCTGGTCCAGCCGAGCGCGATCACCGCGATCAGCAGGAAGAACACCGTGGTCACCAGGACCAGCCAGCCGCGCCACGGCGTCCACGTCTCCCAGTTGTTGCGGCCACCGCGCGGCGCCAGCAGGAAGTGGAGGGCCAGCAGCCACGACATGGCGACGATGCCCCACAGCAGCGGCGTCGGCCGGTAGCGGTACATGAGGTAGAAGGCCATGCCCGCGATGAAGAACGGCGCGGACGTGGGGTTCACCAGCAGGGTGAGCAGGGGGATGTGGGCGCTGGGCGCCAGCACCGCGGCGACCGTCCACAGTCCGCAGAAGATGACCACGCGCTGATAGGTGAGCCCCTTCCACACCACCACCACGAAGGTGAGGTAGAAGCACAGCTCCGGCCAGAGCGTCCAGTAGACCGAGTCGAGGTTGTCCACGCCGAGCGGGGTCTGGAGCATCGTCAGGTTGGCGAAGACGACCCGCGGGTTGGGGTGCCCGAAGGGGGTGTCGAAGAGGTAGATGACGGTCACCGCCACCGCTATCGCCACCCAGTACATGGGGTACAGGCGGGTGACACGGGAGATGAAGAAGTCACGCGGGGTGCGCCCCCACGCGCTCATGCAGATGACGAAGCCGCTGATCAGGAAGAACAGGTCGACGCCCAGCCGCCCGAAGGCGAAGTAGCCGTGCACGTCGGGGAACGTCTCCTGGTAAGGGCGGCCCCAGACGTGGATCATGGCCCCTGGGGTCTGCCCGATGAAGTGGAAGAGCACCACGGCCAGGGCCGCCAGGAACCGCAGCCCGTCCAGCGCGGCGAGCCGGTTGCCGCGGACGACCGGCCCGGCCGGGACGTCCACGCGCGCGCCCGCGGCGGGCGGCACCACTTCCGGCGTCACCACCTCGCCACGATCGTGCTCCACGGCCTTGTCGACCGGCCTTGACTGCTCCGTCTGGGACATCCGTCCGCCATTTCCGGTGTCGTCTCATTACTGTCAGGGGTGTAGGACCATCGTGCAGATGACCAACGGGTGAACCCGATGGTTGTGGTGCGACTTTGAAAGAAGAGTCACAACACGGACACAGCCCTCGCACAGTGAACAGCGAGAACGCCCGGGGCGGCACCCCACCGCGCGGCAGGCGGCTCCCCTTCGCGGAGTCTCAGTACGGCGGGATGGCGATCGCGGCGCCCTGCTCGGGCGTCCGCGGCGCGCCGGGCCTGCCGATCGCCCGGTGGCGTCACTGGTCTGCGTCGCGGGCAGCGTGACCGCGGCGGCGCCCCGGCCCGGGTGACGACGGAGCCGAGCGAACGCCGGCTCCCTCCCGGAGGACGACGCACGAAAGGGCGGCACCCCCGCACAAGGGTGCCGCCCCCTCTCGTGATCCGGAGCCGCCGCCGATCGGTGAGGGTGGTCGGGTGACAGACGGCGGCTCCGGGGTCCTGTGCCCCGCGCGGGGTCAGCGGTGGTCGCTGCCCTGCGAGGTGACGGCCGCGCGGCCGGCCTCGAGCCGGGCGACCGGGATGCGGAACGGCGAGCAGGAGACGTAGTCCAGCCCCACCTCGTGGAAGAAGTGGACCGACTCCGGGTCGCCGCCGTGCTCACCGCAGACGCCGAGCTTCAGGTCGGGGCGGGTCGCGCGGCCGGCCTTGGCGGCGGCGGCGACGAGCGAGCCGACGCCGTCCTTGTCGATCGTCTCGAACGGGGAGACGCCGAAGATGCCCTTCTCCAGGTAGGCCGTGAAGAAGCTGGCCTCCACGTCGTCGCGGCTGAAGCCCCACACGGTCTGCGTCAGGTCGTTGGTGCCGAAGGAGAAGAACTCCGCGGCCTCGGCGATCTGGGCGGCGGTCAGCGCGGCCCGCGGCAGCTCGATCATGGTGCCGATCGACAGCTTGAGCTTCGCGCCGGTGGCCGCCTCGACCTCGGCGATGACCTGGTCGGCCTCGTCGCGGACGAGCTCCAGCTCCTGGACGGTGCCCACCAGCGGGATCATGATCTCGGCGCGCGGGTCGCCCTTGGCCGCCTTGCGCTCGGCCGCGGCCTCGGCGATCGCACGGACCTGCATGGTGAACAGGCCGGGGATGACCAGGCCGAGGCGGACGCCGCGCAGACCCAGCATCGGGTTCTGCTCGTGCAGCCGGTGCACGGCCTGGAGCAGGCGCAGCTCGTTCTCGTGCGGTTCCTGACGGGACTCGGCGAGGGCGACGCGGACCGACAGCTCGGTGATGTCGGGCAGGAACTCGTGCAGCGGCGGGTCCAGCAGGCGGACGGTGACCGGCAGTCCGTCCATCGACTCGAAGAGCTGGACGAAGTCCTGCTTCTGCAGCGGCAGCAGCTCCTTGAGGGACTCCTCGCGCTCGGCCTCGGTGTCGGCCAGGATCAGCCGCTCGACCAGCTCGCGCCGGTCGCCGAGGAACATGTGCTCGGTGCGGCACAGGCCGATGCCCTGGGCGCCGAAGCGGCGGGCGCGCAGCGCGTCCTCGGCGTTGTCGGCGTTGGCGCGCACCCGCAGCCGGCGCTTGCGGTCGGCGAAGGCCATCATGCGGTGCACGGCCTCGACCAGCTCGTCGGCGTCGTCGGCGCCCGGGTGCATGCGGCCCTCGAAGTACTCCACGACCGGGGACGGGACCACCGGGACCTCGCCCAGGTAGACCTTGCCGGACGAGCCGTCGATCGAGATCACGTCGCCCTCCTCGACGACGTGCCCGCCGGGCACGGTCATCCGGCGGCGCTTGGTGTCGACCTCCAGCTCCTCCGCGCCGCAGACACAGGTCTTGCCCATGCCGCGCGCGACGACGGCCGCGTGGGAGGTCTTGCCGCCGCGCGAGGTCAGGATGCCCTCGGCGGCGATCATGCCGTCCAGGTCGTCGGGGTTGGTCTCGCGGCGGACGAGGATGACCTTCTCACCGGAACGGGACCACTTCACGGCGGTGTAGGAGTCGAAGACGGCCTTGCCGACCGCCGCGCCCGGCGAGGCCGCGATGCCCCTGCCGACCTTCTCGACCTTGGCGCTCTCGTCGAAGCGCGGGAACATCAGCTGGGCGAGCTGGGCGCCGTTGACGCGGGAGAGCGCCTCGGCCTCGTCGATCAGGCCCTGGTCCACGAGCTGGGTGGCGATGCGGAAGGCCGCGCCCGCGGTGCGCTTGCCGACGCGGGTCTGGAGCATCCACAGCTGGCCGCGCTCGATCGTGAACTCGATGTCGCACAGGTCCAGGTAGTGGTTCTCCAGCGTCTCCATGATCTGCATCAGCTGGTCGTACGACTTCTTGTCGATCTGCTCCAGCTCCGCGAGCGGCACGGTGTTGCGGATGCCCGCGACGACGTCCTCGCCCTGGGCGTTCTGCAGGTAGTCGCCGTAGACGCCCTGGTGGCCGGAGGCGGGGTCGCGGGTGAAGGCGACGCCGGTGCCGGAGTCGGGTCCGAGGTTGCCGAAGACCATGGAGCAGACGTTGACGGCGGTGCCGAGGTCGTGCGGGATGCGCTCCTGGCGGCGGTAGAGCTTGGCGCGCTCGCCGTTCCAGGAGTCGAAGACCGCCTTGATGGCGAGGTCCATCTGCTCGCGCGGGTCCTGCGGGAAGTCCCGGCCGGCCTCCTTCTTGACGATCTTCTTGAAGGTGGCGACCAGCTTCTTCAGGTCCGCGGCCTCGAGCTCGGTGTCGACCGTGACCTTCTTGGCCGCCTTGGCCTTCTCCAGCGCCTCCTCGAAGAGGTCGCCGTCGACGCCGAGGACGGTCTTGCCGAACATCTGGATCAGGCGGCGGTAGGAGTCCCACGCGAAGCGGTCGTCGCCGGCCTGCTTGGCCAGGCCCTGCACCGACTTGTCGGAGAGGCCGATGTTGAGGACGGTGTCCATCATGCCGGGCATGGAGAACTTGGCTCCGGAGCGGACCGACACGAGGAGGGGGTCGTCGGCCTGGCCGAGCTTCTTGCCCATCTTCGCCTCGAGGGCGTCGAGGTGCGCACTCACCTCGTCACGCAGTGCCGCCGGCTCCTCGCCGCTGTCGAGGTAGGTCTTGCAGGCCTCGGTGGTGATGGTGAAGCCGGGAGGGACCGGAAGGCCCAGGTTGGTCATCTCGGCGAGGTTGGCGCCCTTGCCACCGAGGAGGTCCTTGAGGTCCTTGTTGCCCTCGGTGAAGTCGTAGACGAACTTCACGCCCTCAACGCCGGTGCCCTGCTCGGCTACCTGGGGTTCTTTGTTTTCCGACACGGGTCTCGACTCCTCGAGGACGCGGTGGCTGCCCTGACGGCGAGGAATGTACCCAGATCGAAGGCACCTGGGTACGTCCACTTGTGCGTCATGCGCCTGTAACCACTCGTCCGCCAGCGGATTGAAAGTCAAAGCTTGGCAAGCGAGCGGCGGTCTGTGTTTTCACTTCTTGAACGAATGACCTCCCGTCGACCCGGCACATCGCTCACTTGAGCGCCATTCTCTTCGTCTGAGTTCGATCGATGAACGATCATGGGATGGCACTCAGTGCCACCGTTTGGAGAAGTGGACTCGGTCAAGATCCGCTCATCTGAGCACTGTCGCTATCAGAGGTGGCGAGAATCACGCTGCCACAGCCCGCCGGATTTCACCATGCGGACGTCGTTCCGGGACGCCGTCCGGGGCGCGGTCGCGCCGGGCTGAACGCATCCCGGGCGCGGGACGTACGTCAGTGCGGCGGACCCGGGCCCCCACACCGGGTCCGCCGTCCACCGGGTTCCACAGGGAAGGACCTTCGGGTGCCTGTCTTCACGCGCTTCCACCGGCCACCGCACACGGCCGCCGACGCCGCCGCCACAGGCCCGGACCCGGACGCCAGCACCAGCACAGCCGCAGGCAAAGACACAGACACAGACACAGACACAGGCACAGACACCGCGGAGACGGCGGAGGCGGCACCGGGAGCCGCCGCGGGGCCGGCGCCCGGACCCGCCCCGCGGCCCGGCGCCGGAGATGCGGCAGCACCCGCACCCGGCCGCCCCCTCGCCGCCCGCCTCGCCCACTGGCGCGCCTGGCGCACCCGCCATCCCGTCCCCGCGCGCGTCCTCCGCCGGACCACCACGGTCCTGGCCGCCGCCCTCGTCCTCGCCGCGCTGCTCCTGCCGAACACCTACGTCGCCCTGGAGCCGAACCGCTTCGCGCAGATACCCGGCGAGGCGGTCGTCGGCGCCGCCGTCCTGCTGGGCCTGCCACGGCGGCCCCGGCGGGTCGTGGCCGTGCTGTGCGGCGGGTGCCTCGGCGTACTGACCCTGCTGAACCTGCTGGACATGGGCTTCGGCGAGTACCTGGGCCGCGGCTTCAACGTCGTGCTCGACTGGGGCCTGCTCGACGACGCCCGCGCGTACGTGGCGGACTCGCTGGGCGGGACGGTGGCGACCCTGGCCGCCCTGGGCGCCGTCGCGCTCGCGCTCGCCCTGCTGGTGTGCACGGTCCTGGCGACGGTCCGCCTGGGTGATCTGCTGGCCGCGCACCGGGACCGGGCGACGCGCGGGGTGCTGGCCGCCGGCGCCGTGTGGATCACCTGCTCGGTCCTCGGTCTGCAGGCCTTCGGCATGCCGCTCGTCTCCGGCCGGGCCGCCCACGCCCTCAGGGCGCAGACCGAGCGGGTGGTGGACACGGTGCGGGACGAGGCGGCCTTCGCCAGGGAGGCGAAGGCCGACGCCTTCGGGGCCACGCCCGGCGAGGAGCTGGTGCCGGACCTGCGCGGCAAGGACATGGTCTTCGCCTTCATCGAGAGCTACGGCCGCAGCGCGGTCGAGGACCCGGCCATGGCCCCGGGCGTGGACCGGACGCTCGACGCGAGCACGAAGGCGCTGGCCGCGGCGGGCTACCGGGCGAGGAGCGGCTGGCTGACCTCGCCCACGTACGGCGCCGGGAGCTGGCTGGGCCACTCCACCTTCCTGTCCGGCCTGTGGGTGGACAACCAGCAGCGCTACCGCACGGTGACGTCGGGCGGCCACCGCACGCTGACCGCGATGTTCGGCGACACGGGCGCCTGGGACACGGTCGGCATCATGCCCGGCGTGCAGAAGACCTGGCCGGAGGCCCGCTTCCACGGGCTGGACAAGGTCTACGACGCCCACCGGCTCGGGTACGAGGGGCCGAAGTTCAGCTGGTCGACCATGCCGGACCAGTACGCGCTGGAGGCGTTCCAGCGGCTGGAGCACGGCAGGAAGCGCGACAAGCCGCTGATGGCCGAGATCATCCTGACCTCCAGCCACCAGCCGTGGGCGCCGATCCCGAGGATGGTCGGCTGGGACGAGCTCGGCGACGGCTCGGTGTTCGACGGGATCGAGGCGGCGGGCCGCAAGTCCGCGGACGTCATCGCCGACTCCGCGCTGTCCCGCGAGGAGTACGGCAGGTCGATCCAGTACTCGGTCACCTGCCTCACCCAGTGGCTGGAGCGCTACGGCACCGACGACACCGTCCTGGTCTTCCTCGGCGACCACCAGCCGATCGCGCGGGTCAGCGGCGACGGGGCGAGCCGTGACGTGCCCGTCTCGATCGTCGCGAAGGACCCGAAGGTGCTCGGCGCGATCGACGGCTGGAACTGGACCGACGGCCTCCGGCCCGCCCACGACGCGCCGGTGTGGCGGATGAGCTCCTTCCGCGACCGCTTCCTGACGGCGTACGGCTCGACCCCGCGTCCGTCCAAGGGGTGAACGCAGAGGGTGGACGCGGGGGTGAACGCGGCAGGGGCGGACGCGATCAGCCGCCGGAGGTGTCGAGTTCCGCTTCCTCGCCCACGCCCGCGCAGTCGTACGGGTCCTTCAGCCAGCCGTCCGGCAGGACGACCCGGTTGTTGCCGGAGGTACGGCCGCGGGGGCCGTCGGCGCCGGTGGGCCAGGGCTGGTCGAGGTCGAGCTCCTCGAGACCGGCGCGCAGCGCCTCCAGCGAGGAGGTGATCGCCAGGCGCTTGCGCATCTCGGAGCCGACGGCGAAGCCCTTGAGGTACCAGGCCACGTGCTTGCGGAAGTCGATCACGCCGCGGGCCTCGTCGCCGATCCACTCGCCGAGCAGGGTGGCGTGCCGGACCATCACGTCGGCGACCTCGCGCAGCGTCGGCCGGACGAAGGCGTCCGTGCGCCCCTCGAAGGCGGCGACCAGGTCGGCGAACAGCCACGGGCGTCCGAGGCACCCGCGCCCGACCACGACGCCGTCGCAGCCGGTCTCGCGGACCATGCGCAGCGCGTCCTCGGCGGACCAGATGTCGCCGTTGCCGAGCACCGGGATCTCCGGGACGTGCTCCTTGAGGCGGGCGATGGCCTCCCAGTCGGCGGTGCCGCCGTAGTGCTGGGCGGTGGTGCGGCCGTGCAGGGCGACCGCGGTCACGCCCTCCTCGACGGCGATGCGGCCGGCGTCGAGGTAGGTGAGGTGGTCGTCGTCGATGCCCTTGCGCATCTTGATGGTGACGGGCAGGTCACCGGCGCCGCTGACGGCCTCGCGCAGGATGGCCCGCAGCAGGTTGCGCTTGTACGGGAGGGCGGAGCCGCCGCCCTTGCGGGTCACCTTGGGCACCGGGCAGCCGAAGTTCAGGTCGATGTGGTCGGCCAGGTCCTCCTCCGCGATCATGCGGACGGCCTTGCCGACGGTCGCGGGGTCGACACCGTAGAGCTGGATCGAGCGCGGCTTCTCGGTCGCGTCGAAGTGGATCAGCTGCATGGTCTTCTCGTTGCGCTCGACCAGCGCCCGGGTCGTGATCATCTCGCTCACGAACAGGCCCTTGCCGCCGCTGAACTCCCGGCACAGCGTGCGGAAGGGCGCATTGGTGATCCCGGCCATCGGCGCCAGCACCACGGGCGGTGCGACGGTGTGCGGGCCGATCTGCAACGGCGGCTTCGCGGTGGCGGGGGCGGGCGTGGTGGGCGTGGACATTCCTCCATTGTCACGCACGCGGAGCGGTGCTCGGCCTGCGCCGCCGCGAGATCATGTAACGGTCATTAGTTAACCGCACTATCGAAGCGGCGTACGATGGAGATCATGCCCGAGCTGACCCACCGCCGACGCCTGCTCGTGCTCGGCATCTGCTGCATGAGCCTGCTGATCGTGAGCATCGACAACACGATCCTGAACGTCGCCCTGCCCGCCATGCAGCGTGACCTGCACGCGAGCACGTCGGGGCTCCAGTGGACGATCGACGCCTACACGCTGGTGCTGGCCGCGCTGCTGATGCTGGCCGGCTCCACGGCCGACCGGATCGGCCGGAGACGCGTCTTCATGACCGGCCTGGTCGTCTTCACCGCCGGCTCGCTGCTGTGCTCGCTGGCGCCGGACCTGTCGTCGCTGGTGGTGTTCCGGATGGTGCAGGCGGTGGGCGGTTCGATGCTCAACCCGGTCGCCATGTCGATCATCACCAACACCTTCACCGACGCACGCGAGCGGGCCCGCGCGATCGGCGTGTGGGGCGCGGTCGTCGGCATCTCGATGGCCGCCGGGCCCCTGGTGGGCGGGCTGCTGGTGGAGTCGGTCGGCTGGCGCTCGATCTTCTGGGTCAACCTGCCGGTGGGACTCGTCGCGCTCCTGCTCACCCTGCGGTTCGTCCCCGAGTCCCGCGCCCCCAGGGCCCGCCGTCCCGACCCGCTGGGCCAGCTGATGGTGATCGTGCTGTTCGGCTCCCTGACGTACGCGATCATCGAGGCACCGAGCGCCGGGTTCCTCTCCGTGCTCCCCTACGCCGTACTGGCGCTGGCCGCGCTCCTCGGCCTGCTGCGCTACGAACCGCGCCGCGCCGAACCCCTCATCGACCTGCGCTTCTTCCGGTCGGTGCCGTTCAGCGGGGCCACCGTCACGGCGATCAGCGCCTTCGCCGCGCTGGGCGGCTTCCTGTTCCTGTCCACGCTCTACCTGCAGAACGTGCGGGGACTGAGCGCCCTGCACGCCGGCCTGTGGATGCTGCCGATGGCCGTGCCGACCTTCCTGTGCGCCCCGCTGTCCGGACGGCTGGTCGGCAGCCGGGGGCCGCGGCTGCCCCTGCTGATCGCGGGCGGCGCGCTGACCGTGAGCGGTGTCCTGTTCGCCGCCTTCGAGGCGGAGACGTCGAACGTAACCCTCTTCATCGGGTACGTCCTGTTCGGCGTCGGCTTCGGCTTCGTCAACGCGCCCATCACCAACACCGCCGTCTCCGGCATGCCGCGGGCCCAGGCCGGCGTGGCCGCCGCCGTCGCCTCCACCAGCCGCCAGCTCGGCCAGACCCTGGGCGTGGCGGTGATCGGAGCGGTGCTCGCGGCGGGCGTGGGCGCGTCGTCGTACCGGTCCGCGTTCGTCTCCGCCGCCCGTCCCGGCTGGTGGATCCTGGCCGCCTGCGGCCTGGCGGTCCTGGTCCTCGGCGCCGTGACGACCGGGCGCTGGGCCCGCCGCACGGCCCGGCGCACGGCGGAGGAACTCGAGGCACCGGAGGTACGGCAGCCGCTACGAACGAACGCCTGACGCCCCCCGCGGCGCGGGCACCCGCACGACCGGCCCCTGGAGGGCACGCCCCAGGGGCGCGGGGAACCGCGCGACCAGCCCCGGGGCACGCCCCCAGCAACACGGCGGACCGCACGACCAGCCCCCAAGGCACGCCCCCCAGAAACAGGGCGGCGCGGCCGACCCCCCCGCCCGGGGCGGCGGCGCCGCCCCGGGCGG